>JBKHVJ010000217.1:0-5375 GCA_046570145.1 Alphaproteobacteria bacterium | reverse complement strand
CCGACGAGATCGGCCCGCGCTTCGCCGATCATGGTCCGGCCGAGGGCGTGCGGCGGATGATCGAGCGCGGCATCAATGCCCCGCTCACCAGTTCCTGCGGGCGCTGGTTCGATGCCGCCTGCGGGCTGCTGGGCGTCCGTGCCGTGGCGGGCTTCGAGGGCGAGGCGCCGATGGCGCTGGAATCGCTGGTGCACAGGCCGCGGGTGGCGGAGGGAGCTTGGCGGATCGAGGGCGGCGAACTCGACCTGACGCCCCTGCTGGAGCGCCTGCTGTCCGTTGCCGACGCGGTGGAGGGGGCGGAGCTGTTCCACGGCACGCTGGCCGCAGCTCTGGTTGACTGGACGCTGCCGGCACTGCGTACGCGTGGCCTGGACCGGGTGGTGCTGTCCGGCGGCTGCCTGATGAATGGGGTGCTGGCGGAGGAACTGGTCGCCGGATTCCGCGCCGCTCGCGTGGAGCCGCTGCTGCCGCGGCTGGCACCCGCCAACGACGGCGGGCTCAGCCTCGGTCAGGCCTGGGCCGCGTCCTTCGCCCTGTAGGGGAAGAGCGGCATCTGGACCGGCGCCCGCACCCGGGTCTTGGGCGCAGGGACATCGGGAACGCGGTTGGCCTTGTCGAATTCGTAAAGGCCGCGGTACTTGCCGATGTAGCCCTTGCGGCAGGCGCGATGGAACCGTTGCGACGCAGCTTCCCAATCGTCGCCCGGCCGCAGCCAACTGACATAGGTGGTGCCGGTGCGCGGATCGATGCGCAGGAACCGGCCGCGCCCCTTCTCGCCCCGCACCCACTGGCCGGGGTTCAGCGTCAGCGCCCCGCACGCCAGCAGCATCTTCACCTGCGGGGTCAATTCGATGGTCGGAAAATAGGGCATGACGTCCTCCGGCCGCACCCGCAAGGGGCGGCGCTGATTCGGGATTCCCGGTTGTTTCGGAACCTCCCGGATATGGGAACGTATGCGGAACAATTCAAGTTTTTCAAGGGATGTGGTGTGCTGGAGGGGGCATAGTTTTGCCCCCTCCCTAACCCTTTCCCACCCTCGGCCAGCCAAAGGCCGGTCCGATCGCGGGAGAGGGAGCATGGAACCTCACCGCATCACGCACTCATCCCACCGGCGCGGCTTTCTTCGCCGGGCGCTCATGCTCCTCGTCCGCCGGCGCCTCTGCGTCCTTGAAGGTGCGCACGCCGCTGATCATGGTGGAGATGATCGACTGGCGGGACATGATGTCCTCGCGCACCGCGGCGTAGACGTGGACGATCACGAACAGCAGGATCGCCCACATGCCCATGTGGTGCCAGGTGTGGACGTCCATGCTCTGGCCGAACAGCGGGATGACCCAGCCGAACAGCCGGTCCTGCCAGCTGCCCAGACCGGTGCCTTCGCTGTAGAGCGCGAAGCCGGTGACGATCATGAAGACGCTGCCGACCGCGATCGCCCAGAACATGGCGAACTGCGCCAGTGGGTTATGGCCGACATACAGCTTCGGTTTGCGCTCCAGGAACAGGTACCAGCGGGCCTCCAGGAACAGCTCCCCCCACCAGTGACGGTCCCAGAAGGGAAAACGGAACAGTTGGCGGGCATGGTGGTTGCCGGCGAAGGCCCAATAGAGCCGGCCGATGAAGCCGATGGCGAAGATGTAGGCCGCCGCGAAATGGACGAAGCGGATGTAGCCCATCAGGAAATTGGCGCTCGCCTCGCCCGGCATGCTCGGCAACGGGTTGGCGATCAGGTAGCCGGTGACCGACAGAACCGTGATCGCCAGCGCGTTGACCCAGTGCCAGACCCGCACCGGCACCTCATACACATAGATCGCCTTCAGGAAGCGGCCGCCACCCGAAGCGGCCGCCCCTTCCTCATCCGGTGTCGCGACCGGCTTCGCATCGTCGAGAGGAGCCATGACGTAATCCTCCTCGGTTGCCGGTCAGCGCACGGTGACGCGGGCCAGTTCGGCGCCATCCGGCGCCATGACGTGGGTGGAGCAGGCAAGGCACGGGTCGAAGCTGTGCAGGGTGCGCAGGATCTCCACCGGCTCGTCCGGGCGGGCCATCGGCGTGTTCAGCAGCGATGCCTCGAACGCCCCGATGTTGCCCTTGGGATCGCGCGGGCTGCCGTTCCAGGTCGTCGGCACGACGCACTGGTAGTTGTCGATCTTGCCGTCCTTGATCTTGATCCAGTGGCCGAGGCCGCCACGCGGGGCGGCGACGGTGCCGACGCCCTTGGCCTCCTTCGGCCAGGTCTTCGGATCCCACTTCTCGACATTGGCGGTGGCGGTGTCGCCGGCCTTGATGTTGGCGATCAGGGCGTTCCAGTCGTCCATCATCATGGTGCAGCAGTATTGGCATTCCAGCGCGCGGGCCAGCGTGCGCCCGATGGTGGTCGGCAGCGCCTGCTGCGGCGTGAAGTTGGTGCCGGCCAGCTTGTTGAAGGCCCCCAGCGATTCGGTGATCTGGTCCTTCACGTAACCGACACCCTGGGCATAGGCCAGGATGTAGCGGGGCAGGGGGCCGACCTCCACCGCATGGCCGCGCCAGCGCGGGGCCTTGATCCAGGAATATTTGGCGGCCTCGTCCAGTTCCTTGATGTCGGTGCGCGTGCCCTTGGTGTTGGCGCCCAGCTCGAACTTGGCCTCGGTCACGCCGTCCCACGGGTGCAGGCCCTTGCTCTCGTCCTCGTAATGGTACCAGCTGTGGGCGACGAACTCCTGCACCTGCGCCGGGTCGCGCGGGTCGATGGGATGGACCTCGTTCCAGTTGCCGTTCAGGATGACGCCGCCGGGCAGCTGGCAGGTCGAATGGTCGTACGGCACCTTCTCGTAATCGCCGTAGTCCATGACGTTGGTCGCCGCCAGCCCGCCGCCATAGAGCCAGTCCTTGTAGAAGCTGGCGATGGCGAGCACGTCCGGCAGATAGACATTCTCGACGAAAGCGGTCGCCTCCTGGATGCGGGCGCGGATGAAGTTCAGCCGCTCCATGTTCAGCGGCGCGCCCGACGATCCGTTGCCGTCCATGTTGATGGCACAGGGAACACCGCCGACCATGTAGTTCGGGTGCGGGTTCTTGCCGCCCAGGATGGTGTGGATCTTGACGATGTCCTTCTGGAGATCCAGCGCCTCCAGGTAATGGGTCACCGCCATCAGGTCGGCTTCCGGCGACAGCTTGTAAGCCGGGTTGTCCCAATAGCCGTTCTTGAAGATGCCGAGCTGACCGCTCTCCACGAACTTCTTCAGGCGGGTCTGGACGTCGCGGAAATAGCCGGGGCTCGACTTGGCATGGCGCGGCGACACCGCCTGCTGCAGCGCCGAGGTCGCCTGCGGATCGGCCTTCAGCGCGTTGACCGGGTTGACCCAGTCCAGCGCATGCAGGTGGTAGAAATGGACGATGTGGTCATGGACCTGCAGTGTCTTCGCCATGATCTCGCGGATCAGGTGGGCGTTCTTCGGGATGCGGATCTGCAGCGCATCCTCGACCGCGCGGACCGAGGTCAGCGCGTGGCAGCCGGTGCAGACGCCGCAGATGCGCTCGACGAAGGCCCAGGCGTCGCGCGGGTCGCGGCCCTTCAGGATCACTTCGAGGCCGCGCCACATCGTGCCGGTCGACACCGCGTTGCGGATGACGTTGTTGCTGTCGACATTCACCTCGCAGCGCATGTGGCCTTCGATGCGGGTGACCGGATCGACGACGATGCGCTTGCCGCCGTTGTCGAGCGAGAACCCGTTCGGGGTCTGGACGATGCCCATGGTCAGACGTCTCCCTTGTGCTGCGCGTGCTTCAGGGCGCTGACCGCCGCGTGGGCGGCGATGATGCTGCCGACGCCGATGGCGGCGGTGGTGCCGATCTCGTCGGCGTTGGCCTCGATCCCGAACTGGAGGATGTCGGACTGGCGGGCGTACCAGGAGCCCTTGTCCCAGAATCCGTCCTCCGAGCAGCCGATGCAGCCGTGGCCGGACTGGATGGGGAAGCTGGTGCCTTCGTTCCAGCGGACGGTGGAGCAGGCGTTGTAGGTGGTCGGACCCTTGCAGCCGACCTTGTAGAGGCAGTAGCCCTTGCGCGCGCCCTCGTCGTCGAAGGACTCCACGAACTGGCCGGCGTCGAAATGCGGCCGGCGATAGCATTTGTCGTGGATGCGCTGGCTGTAGAACATCTTCGGCCGGCCCTGGCGGTCGAGCTCCGGAATGCGGTCGAAGGTCAGCATGTAGGTGATGACGCCGGTCATCACTTCGGCGATCGGCGGGCAGCCGGGCACCTTGATGATCGGCTTGTCGGTGATGACCTCATGCACCGGTGTGGCGCGGGTCGGGTTCGGGCGCGCCGCCTGGACGCAGCCGAAGGACGCGCAGGAGCCCCAGGAGATGATCGCCTTGGCGTCCTTGGCGACCTTGCGCAGCTGGTCGGTGAAGGGCTTGCCGCCGACGATGCAGGACATGCCGTCCTGGTTCAGCGGCGGATTGCCTTCCACCGCGAGGATGTAGTTGCCCTTGTACTTCTCCATCACCTCGTCGAGGATCGCCTCGGCCTGATGGCCCGCCGACGCCATCAGCGTGTCGTCGTAATCCAACGAGATCATGGACAGCACGACGTCCTTGACCAGCGGGTGCGCGGAGCGGATGAAGGATTCGGAGCAGCAGGTGCATTCCAGCCCATGCAGCCACAGCACGGGCGTGCGCGGCTTGGTTTCCATGGCGTGGACGATCTGCGGAACCAGTTCCGGCCCCAGCCCGAGGGCCGCGGCGGTCAGCGAGCAATATTTCAGGAACGAACGGCGTGTGATCCCCTGCCGCCGCATCACCTCGTAGAAGGTTTCCAGCGTTGCCATCGGTTTGTTTTCTCCCGTCGGGCGGCACCGGCGTGCGAGGGGCCGGTGCGCTTCTCCACGGGGCATAGGCAACAACCGTGCCGTAATACGAACATTTGGCAAAGCAACGGTTTCATGCCCGGACGGCCCCCGGCCTCTGGCAAGCTCCCGGCCGAAACGACGGCCGGGGTGGCAGGGGAGTTGCCGGTGGTTGTCAGGCGGACTGGCCGTCCTCTTCCGGCCGGCCGATCAGCCGGTGGAGCCCGAGCCCCAGCACGACGCCGGCCGCATGCAGCCCGGCGGTGCTGGTCAGGAAGCCGGCGGCGTAGCCCAGCGCCACGGCGTCGGCGGGCATTTCCGCTCCATGGGCGAAGCCGTGGAACAGGCCGAAGGCGGCGGCGAACAGGGCGCCGACCACTCCGTTGCGTGACATCGGCATGACGCACAACAGGGCCAGCACGACCGTGGAGGCATAGATCGTCGGCTCGACCAGCGGCAGCTCGCCGCCGGTCAGCGCAAACAGCCCGCCGCCCAGCATGGCGGCCAGGAACGCCCCGGGCACCGCCAGCATCGCACGTCCGCCGAT
>JBKHVJ010000216.1:0-16695 GCA_046570145.1 Alphaproteobacteria bacterium | reverse complement strand
CCAGACATAGGCGTTGGTCAGGTCGCCCCACAGCAGGGTGCTGACCGTCATGGCGATCAGGATCATCAGGCCGCCCATCGTGGGCGTGCCCTTCTTCTTGAAGTGGCTCTCCGGGCCGTCGGCGCGGATGGGCTGCCCTTCGCCCTGCTTGCGCTTCAGCCAGGCGATCAGGCGCGGAAAGAACACGAAGCTGATGACCAGCGACGTGATCACGGCGCCGCCGGTGCGGAAGGTCAGGTAGCGGAACAGGTTGAACGGCGTGAAGACGTCGGCCAGTCCGAAGAGGAGGTTGTAGAGCATTTGGGTCCGTCAGCCTCGCGGCGCCTGCTGGCCTTGAGCGGCCGCCTGCGGCTGGTTGTTGGGTTGGGAGGCGGCTTTGTCCTCGCTTTCGCGTCCGCTGTCGAGTGCCGCGAGCGCATCGACGACCAGACCTGTACGACTGCCCAACGACCCCTTGACCATGATAACGTCGCCGCCCTTCACGGCCGCGGTCACGATGGGTGCCAGTTCGACGCTGGTCTCGGTCCATGCGCCGCGCATGGTTTCCGGCAGGCGGTCGAACAACGCCTTCATGTGCGGGCCGCAGGCATAGACGGTATCGACCTGCGCGGAGCGCAGCGGCTCGGCGAGTGCGATGTGCAGCGTGTCGGCGCGGTCGCCCAGCTCGCGCATGTCGCCCAGCACCGCGATGCGGCGCCCGCCGGCGCCGGGGTCGATCTTGCCCAGAACCTCCAGCGTTGCCGCCATGGCCGCCGGGCTGGCGTTGTAGCTCTCGTCGATCAGGGTGAAGGCACCCTGCGGCAGCTTCACCCGCTTGCGGGTGCCGCGGCCCTTGACCGGCTGCAGGCTGGACAGGGACCGGGCGGCCGCGGCGACGTCGGCGCCCAGCGCCTTGACCGCCAGCAGCACCGCGAGGCTGTTCATCACCCAGTGCCGGCCGGGCTGCGACAGGCAATATTGCAGCCGCTCGCCGCGGATAACGGCGGTCACCGCGCTGCAGGTGGCGTGCAGCGAACAGTCGATCAGGCGGGCGTCGGCCTCCTCATGGGCGCCGAAGCTCCAGATGTGGGTCAGGCCCTGGCGGCGCGCCGCGGCGGCCAGCCGGGCATATTGTCCGTTGTCGCGGTTCAGCACGGCGACACCGTTGGCATCCAGCCCCTCGAAGATCTCGGCCTTGGCGTCGGCGATCGCCTCGACGCCGGAGAAGAACTCCAGATGCGCGGCTTCCACCGTGGTGACGATGGCGACATGCGGCTTGACCTGCCGCGACAGCGGGCCGATCTCGCCGGCATGGTTCATCCCCAGCTCGAACACGCCGTAGACGCTGGCTTCCGGCAGACGGGCGAGGGTCAGCGGCACGCCCCAATGGTTGTTCAGGCTGCCTTCGGTGGCGTAGGTGAGCCCTTGCGCCGACAGGACGTGTCGCAGCGTCTCCTTCGTGCCGGTCTTGCCGACGGAGCCGGTGACGCCGACGACCCGCGCGCCGCAGCGAACGCGCGCCGCGGCTCCCAGCGCCGCCATCGCCTCCAGCGTATCGGCCGACGCGATCAGAAGCGGAGCATCGGCCGGCAGCCCGTCAGGCACATGGTCGACCAACGCCGCGGCGGCACCGGCGGCCAGTGCGGCGCCGACGAAGGCGTGCCCGTCGAAGTTCGGCCCGCGGATGGCGACGAACAGGTCGCCCGGCGCCACCTTGCGGCTGTCGATGGTGACGCCGGTGGCGGTCCAGGCGGCCGGGCCGGTCAGCCGCCCAACGGTGGCGGCCGCCGCATCCCGGGCAGTCCAGAGGACCGTCTTCTCGTCGCTCATGCTCCAACCTCCGCTACGGCTTTCCGGGCTTCGTCCGCGTCGTCGAACGGACGCACCTCGGTGCCGATCGTTTGTCCCTGCTCGTGGCCCTTACCGGCGATGACCAGGACGTCGCCGGGCTGAAGCTGCCGCACCGCGGTGCGGATCGCCTCGGCCCGGTCGCCGATCTCCTCCAGCTTTCCCGCCAGTTCCCCGGTGGCGCCGGCCAGCACCTGACCCCGCACGAAGGCGGGATCCTCGGTGCGCGGGTTGTCGTCGGTGACGATGGCGCGGTCGGCCAGCCGGGCGGCCAGCGCCCCCATCACCGGCCGCTTGCTGCGGTCGCGGTCGCCGCCGCAGCCGAACACCGTCACCAGATGGCGCTCGGCATGCGGCTTCAGCGCCCGCAGCACGGTTTCCAGCGCGTCGGGCGTATGGGCGTAATCGACATAGACCGTCGCCCCGTTGGGGTGGGTCGCGACATGCTGCAGCCGGCCCGGCACGCCTTTCAGCGAGGGAAGGGTGGCGAGCGCCCGCCCGGCGTCGCCGCCGGAGCCGATGACCAGACCCAGCGCGCAGAGCACGTTCCAGGCCTGGAAGCGACCCGCCAGCGGCAGGTCCACCGTCACGTCGCGACCGAGCACGGACAGGGCGAGGCGCTGGCCATGGGCCAGCGGCTCCACCCCGGTCACCCGAAGCTCGGTTCCGGCCAGACCATAGGACAGGACCCGGTGGCCACGTTCGTTACAAATTGCGGCAAAAAAGTGGAAGTCGTCACTGTCCGCATTCAGGACGGCCGTGCATCCTGTGGGTAGTATACGTTGGAAAAGCTTCGCCTTCGCGTCGCGATAGGCATCCATCGTGCCGTGATAGTCGAGATGGTCCAGCGTCAGGTTGGTGAAGCCGGCGGCCCGGATCGCGACACCGTCCAGCCGGAACTGCTCCAGCCCGTGGCTCGACGCCTCCATGGCCAGATGATCGATTCCGGCATCCTTGGCGGCGGCGAGGTCGCGGTGGAGCGATACCGGGTCTGGCGTCGTCATCCCGCCATAGCCCTGCAGGCCGGGGCCGAGCAGCCCCAACGTGCCCAGGCTGCCGGCGGGCAGGCCCATGCGGGTCCAGATCTGGGCGGCGAATTGGACGGTGGAGGTCTTGCCGTTGGTGCCCGTCACCGCCACCACGGTCTCCGGCTGGCGCCCGCCATGGAAGGCGGCGGCCAAGCGCGCGAAGGCGAGGCGGGGCTGGGGATCGGTCAGCAGGACGGCGGAAGCGCCGGACGGAAGTTCGGTGCCCTCGGGCGCCAGAACCGCGACGGCGCCCTTGGCGAGCGCGTCGGCGATGAAGGCGCGGCCGTCGGCCCTGACGCCGGGCAGGGCGGCAAAGACAAAGCCGGGCCTGACCGCGCGGCTGTCGGCGGTCAGCCCGGCGATGTCGGGATCGGCGGCGCCGACAGTGGCGTCAGCGCGGTTTGGTCTGAGTTGGGAAAGACGCAACGGTGCTTCCCTTCGACGGGGGTGGGGCTGAGACGGGTGGCAGGGATTGCTGCCAGTTGGTGGATCCGGCGGCGTTCAGGAAGGTGGAGTTCAGGATCTCGGGCGAACTTTCGTCCACCGTCGGCACGTTCAGCAGCGGGCCGATCTGCTTGATGATGCGGCCGGCCGCCGGAGCGGCGACCCAGCCGCCGGTGGCGTAGCCGTAGGTCTTGGCCGTCGCCTTGGGTTCGTCGACCAGCACATAGACGACATAGCGCGGGTCGTGCATGGGGAAGGCTCCCAGGAAAGACGACATACGCGAGTTCTTCTGGTAATGCCGCCCCTTCTGCTTGTCGGCGGTGCCGGTCTTGCCGCCGACCACATAGCCCTTTACGTTGGCCGACTTGCCCGTTCCTTCGGTGACGACGAAGCGGAACATGCGCCGCATCATGTCGGAGGTCTGGCGCGACACCACCTGTTCGGTCGGGATTTCGGCGTCCGAATTGCGTTTCAGCAGCGTCGGCTTGTGGAAGAAGCCGCCGTTGATGACGGACGCGGCGGCGGCCACCGTATGCATCGGGCTGACCGAGATGCCGTGGCCGAAGGAGATGGTGTAGCTGTTGACCTCGCGCCATGGGTTGGGCACCAGCGGCCAGCCGCTTTCCGGCAACTCCAGCCCGGTGGGCTTGGTGAAGCCCATCTTGGTCATGAAGGCCTTCTGCGCTGCGATGCCCACCTGCTGGACCATGTGCACGGAGCCGAGGTTGGAGGAGTGCTGGAACACTTCCGCCACCGTCAGGGCGCGGTTCAGGCCGTGGTACTCGTTGATGGTGAAGCGGCCGATCTTGATCGGATGCTTCGTGTCGAACATGTCCGTCACTCGGATCTTGCCGGAATCCAGCGCCAACGCAGAGTTGAAGATCTTGAATGTCGAACCCATTTCGTACACGCCGAGCGTCGCCCGGTTGAACAGCGTGTCGGGGTTGAGGCCGGTCGGATCCTGCGGGTCGAAGTCGGGCAGAGAAACCATCGCCAGGACTTCGCCGCTGCGCACGTCGAAGACGATGCCGGCGGCGCCGATGGCGCTGAACTCCTGCACCGTCGCCGTCAGTTCCTTCTTCAGGACGTGCTGCAGCCGCAGGTCGAGAGACAGCTGCAGCGGCGTGCCGGGTTCCTCGGTCAGGCGCTTGTTGAAGCCCTGCTCCATGCCGGCGAGGCCGTTGTTGTCGATGCCGGTGAAGCCGACCACATGCGAGGTCAGCGGTCCGGCCGGATAGAAGCGCCGCTCCTCCCGCTCGAAGGCGATGCCGGGAATGCCGAGCCGGTGGACGGCCGCCTGCTCCTTCGGCGTCAGGTTGCGTTTCAGCCAGACGAAGCGGCGGTCGCCGCTCAGCTTGCCCACCAGATCCTTGTAGTCCAGTTCCGGCAGGACGCTGACCAGCTTCTGCGCAGCCTCTTCCGGGCGCGAGACCAGCTTGGGATCGGCGAAGAGCGACTGGGTGACCAGCGAGGTCGCCAGCAGGTTGCCGTTGCGGTCGACGATGTCGGCCCGGTTGGTGGTGGTGTTGTCCACCTCCAGCGCCACATGCTGTCGCGGCTCGCCGCCGCCGGCGAACAACGTCGCCATCGCCAGCTTGACGCTGATCGCGGTGAAGACCGTCGTGACCACGGCAGCCGTCACCAGAAGGCGGTAACGGCTCTGCTCCAGCGCGACCGCCAGCGACGTCCGCGGTCTGGCGGACGGCTGCTGGGGCGGCGGTTGGTAGGGCGAGGGCGCCGGCGGCGGGACATAGGTGCTGCCCGGGCTGCCGGGCACGCCGCCACCTGATCCACCGCCGGCTTGGCCGTAACCGGCCGGGCCGCCGTGGTCGTAACCGCTCATCGATTGGCCCCCAGACGCGCGACGAGCAGGCCCAGGCTGTCGGTCGGCTTGGGCTGGTAAGGCTGCTGCTGGGTCGCCGCCTTGGGCGCGGGAACCGGGGCGGCGGCCGGCGGCATCGGCCGGGTCGCCACCTCGGTCGCCCGATTTGGTGCGGTCGGGGCGTTCGGAGCGAGCTTGCCGGCGGCGCGGTCGGTCGCCGCCCGCTCAGGGGTCTTCTCCACCGGCGCGCGGGCCGCACCCGGCACCAGGGCAGAGGGCTTGACGCGGGGAGCCGGATCGGCGAGGCCGCCGCCCGACGGCAGGGAGGCCGGCATGACGACCGCCGCGCGCTCCAGCGCCTTGTCCATCGGCAGCGGCTTCGCGGCCGCCGGCACGCTGACCGGAACGATTCCGGCCGCGGCGGTGTTGGGAACGGCAGGGACGCGGGCGGTAGCGACCTGAGAGGTGCCGGTGCCGGGCGCGCGGACCATCGGCGGCAGCGGAGCGGCACCGGGCCGGTCGGGCAGGGCAGGGGCCGGCGGCGGAACGGCATCGGCCGGGCGCATGGGAATCAGGTCCATCGCCACATACTGGCGCGGTTCCGTCGGCTGAAGCGCCAGATAGGACTGGGCCATCTGCTCCAGCTTGGTCGGATCGTTCAGGTAGCTCCACTCGGCCTTCAGGACCTGGATGGACTCCTGTTCATGGATGATCTTGCGGTTCAGCCCGGCGAGCTTTTCCTCCAGATCCTGGACGTCGTAGCTGGTCTGGAACAGCACGCCACCGGCGGCCGCGATCAGGCCACCCCAGAACAGCCAGGTCTTGCCTTTCATGCTGCCTCCTTGCCGGGCGCCGGGAACGCGGGCGCCTCGGTACGTTCAGCCGCGCGCAGCCGGGCGGACCGGGCGCGAGGATTGTTGCGGGCTTCGGCCTCGCTCGGGTCCACGGGTTTCCGGGAGAGCAGGCGGAAGGATGGGGTATGCGCCGCGACCGCGGTCACGGGCGTGTGGCGGGACGGGGAGGACGGCGGCGAGGAGCGTTCGCGCAGGAACGCCTTGACCTCGCGGTCCTCCAGCGAATGGAAGGAGACGACGGCGAGACGCCCGCCGGGCGCCAGCAGCGACTCGGCGGCGGACAGGCCGCGCCGCAGTTCGCCCAGTTCGTCGTTCACATGGATGCGGAGCGCCTGGAAGCTGCGGGTGGCGGGGTCGATCCCATCGCCCTTTCCTTTCGGCACCACGGAGCGGATGATCTCGGCCAGCCGCGCGGTGCGCTCGATCGGCGCCTCGCGGCGGGCGGCGACGATGGCGCGGGCGACTCGGCGCGCCATCCGTTCCTCGCCGAGGTGATAGATGATATCGGCCAGCTCCGCCTCGTCGGCGCCGTTGACCACGTCGGCGGCGGTCGGCCCATCCCGTCCCATCCGCATGTCGAGCGGGCCGTCGAAGCGGAAGGAGAAGCCGCGTTCCGGCTCGTCGATCTGCGGGGAGGAGACGCCGACGTCGAGCGCCACGCCGTCGACCTTCCCGACGCCATGGTCGGCCAGCAGCCGGTCCATATCGCCGAAACGGCCCTCGATGACCTCCAGGCGGCCGGGGAATTCCAGGGCCAGCGCGCGGCCGCGCTCGATCGCCGCGGGATCGCGGTCGATGCCGATCACGCGGCAGGAGGCCGACCGCAGCAGGGCGCGGCTGTAGCCGCCGGCGCCGAAGGTGCCGTCGACATAGAGGCCGCCGTCGCGCGGGGCGAGTGCCGCGATCACCTCGTCCAGCAGGACGGGAATGTGAATGGGGGTGTTTCCGGTCATCAGGCGCCCTCCCCGCTCCGGCTGGCGGCGCCGCGGGAGGCCTTGGCGACGATCTGGCTGAGGGAGATGTCCTTGCGCACGACCTGCTCGCGCAGCGCCGCCTCGTGGGCTTTCAAAGCGTCGGGTTCCCAGATCTGGAAGGTCTTGCGGCGGCCGATGAAGGCGGCCTCCTCGGTGATGCCGGCGAATTCCGCCAGCTCCTTGGGCAGGACGATGCGGCCTTCGGCGTCGGAGGAGACGGGGATCAGCTTTCCGAAGATGAAGGTCTCGATCATGTCGCGCTCGTCGGCATCGAGGTCGGGGGATTCGAGGCTTTCGGAGAGGACGTCGAGATAGTCCTGGTCGGCACCTTCCAGCGCCTGGTGGTTCAGCGAGGGCCAGAGATAGACGGTGCTGGGAGCCGACGTCTTGGCAAGCGACTGCCTGAACTGTGCCGGGATGGACACACGCCCTTTCCTGTCAACCTTGTTGACGTATGTGGACAGGAAAACGGCCATAGGCCCGGCGATCCCCCCTGCTATCCCCCGTGCGCGGTCGGGTGCTCCGCGCTAGCCCCGCTTGGCCCATTCAGCTCCCGCCCCCGGTGTTAACCAGAATGGGTAAGAGCCCCCCTTAAATGGGCATTCTTGGGATAGCATGGGACGGCATGGGCGTCAACGGCCCCCCGAGTATTCAGACGGGGGTGTCAAGACTTTCGGGTCAGGCTGTGGCATCTGCGCAAGTTGGTGTACGAATTCTCAGAATCTTCGCAGTATTCCGCTGGACTCCGTCGATGTGGATAAAGTTATCCACACACGTTCGCCGAACGTTCCAAAATTTTAAGAAAATGTGATTGATCCATGGTTTGTTACACCGTCGAATCGACCCCCTCCGACGGCATAGAACCTTGGGTGGGAAAGCCAGGTCCATCATGGGACGGCATGGGAAATCGCCCCACAGTTATCCACCGGCTGTGGATTAGTCTGGGGAAAATGTGGATGGGACCCTGCACATCCTGGGGATGGCCGCGGGAAAGCCCGGCAAACTGCGGGGTGCGGGAGAGGAGGGGCGGCGCCCGCCCTGTGGATGACGTTGGAAAGCGCCCATGCCGTCCCATGCCGAACCATCCGATCGGGCGGCGGGGGGGCAAAAGGGTGCCGCCATGCGGCGGCATGGGATAGGACTGCCGCCATGCGGCGGCATGGGATCGTGAGCCCCGGTCGGCTGCCCGAACTGGGATGGAATGGGCAATGCTGTGGGAAAAGCGCCAGATGGCCTGTAAGCCGGGTTCTGTATCCCGCCCCGAGGGGCAGGCGATGGCCATTCGTCTGGGACGCCGGTTGCCCGGACGCCTCGCGCGACCAACCCGAGCGGCGGCGCGGAAACGCGCTTGACCCACGCCCATCCCGTTGCGGGGATGGTGGTCGGGCCGCTCCTATTCGGTCTTGCTCCCGGTGGGGTTTACCGTGCCGTCCCCGTTGCCGGGTCCGCGGTGCGCTCTTACCGCACCCTTTCACCCTTACCTGCGTCGAAACGCCGGCGGTTTGCTTTCTGTGGCACTGTCCCTAGGGTCGCCCCCGCCGGCCGTTAACCGGCACCGTGTTTCCGTGGAGCCCGGACTTTCCTCCCCCGGCCGAAACCGAAGGCGGCCATCCGGCCATCTGGCGCGACCGTTCATATAGGGAAGCGGCGGTGGGGGCAAATCCCAAATCAAGCGGCGGTTCAATCGATGGGAGGGACCGCGCGTCCCGTCACCGCCCCGTCAGCCGCAGCAGCGCGCGCAGGCGCCGTACCGTCTCGGCATTCGGGACGCCGGTCAGGCATTCGGGATGGAAATGGCGCTGGAAGGCCAGCAGGGCCCGCGGTTCGGCCGGGTCGTACCCATGGCGTCCCAGCAGCGCGGCGACCTCGGCGTCGGTGACTGGGGCATCGGTGAAGGGGCCGTCATCGGCCTGGGACGGCGTGGGCCAGAGCCCGATCCCCTGGGCGGCAAGGCCCGGCCAGTCGAACAGCTCGCCTGGATCCTCCTTGCGGGCGGGCGCCACGTCGCTGTGGCCCAGCACATCGGCCGGGGCGATCCCGTGGCGCTCCACGATGCCGCGGCAAAGCTCCGCCACCGCCGCCATCTGCACGGGCGGGAAGGGGCGGTAGCCGAACTCGTGGCCGGGGTTGACGATCTCGACGCCGACGGAGCGGCTGTTGACGTCCTCCACCCCGCGCCAGCTCGACCGGCCGGCATGCCAGGCGCGCCGGTCCTCAGCGACATGGGCGTAGATGGTGCCGTCCTCGTCCACGGTGTAATGGGCGCTGACCTGGGCGGCCGGGTCGCAGAGACGGTCCAGCGCATGGGCGGCGGTCGGCATGCCGGTGTAGTGCAGGATCAACAGTTCCACTCGCGCACCGTCGGCCCGAGGGCCATGGTTGGGAGAGGGGCGGTCGATCCGGCGAAAGGCGCTCATGTCGGATTCGTGACCGTCTCGTTGACCGCCTTCGGCCCGCGGCGGACGATCACCGCAACGCCGCCGATGGTCAGCAACCCGCCGATGGCAAGGTTGATCGTCAGCGGGTCGCCCATCAGAATCGCGCCCGATGCGACGCCGAAGATCGGCACCGTCAGCAGGTAGGGCATGGTCTGGTTGACGGAGTAGCGGCCGAGCAGCGGATACCACAATCCATAGGCGATGATGGTGACCGCGACCGCCATGTAGACGATCGACGCCCAGCCCACCCAGGTGGAGTTGGCGAGCGCCTCCATCTGGCCATGTTCCAGCAGCAGCGACAGGACCAGCAGCTGCGGCATGGCGAACAGCGCCATCCAGCCGTTGACGGCGAAGCCGTTCACCGCGCCGATCAGCTTCATCTGCACGCTCGCCACCGCAAAGGCGAAGCTCGCGGCCAGGATCAGCAGAAGCGAATAGAGCGAATTGCCCAGCCGCGGCTCGCCCGCGATCACCGCCACCCCGGCGAAGGCGGCGGCCATGCCGATGCCGCGGCGCCAGCCCAGCTTGTCCTTGAACACCACCGCTGCCAGCAGGGAGGAGAAGGGCACCTGCGCCTGCGCGGCCAGTGACGCGGTGGCGGCGTCGATTCCCTGCAGTCCGGTGAACATCATCGGGAAATGGATGCTGCCGAGCGTCACCGACAGCAGCCCGATCTTCCACAGCTTGTCCCGCGGCATGCGGAAGAAGGGGATGATCAGCACCGCCACCAGGGCGAAGCGCAGGAACATGACGAACAGCGGCGGGAATTCCGCCAGCGCCCATTTTGCCACGACGAAGTTCAGCCCCCACAGGGCCATCACCGCCAGCGCCTGGAGCGTGTGGGCGAAACTCATGCCCGCCCGCCTTCCAGCTCCTCGCGCATCGCCTCCAACTCCAGCCAGCGCTCCTCCGCCGTGGCGAGGTCGGCCTGCTTGGCGTGCAACTGTTCGCTGGTCTTCTGGAATTTGGCGGGATCGCGGGTGAACAGGTCGGGGTCGGCCAGCGCCTTCTCCAGCTTGGCGATCTCGGTTCCCAGCCCGTCCATGCGGGCCGGCAGTTCGTCCAGCTCCCGCTGGTCCTTGTAGCTCAGCTTGCCGCGCGGCTTGGCGGTGGCGGCCGGCGCCTGGGCGGTGGGCTTCGGCTTGGCCGCGGCGGCGGGGGCCGCCTTGGCCGGACGCTGCACCAGATAGTCGGAATAGCCGCCGGCATATTCGGTGGCGGTGCCGTCGCCCTCCAGCGCGATGGTGGCGGTCACCAGCCGGTCGAGGAAGTCGCGGTCGTGGCTGACCAGCAGCAGCGTGCCCTGATAGTCGCCCAGCACGTCCTCCAGCAGGTCCAGCGTGTCCATGTCGAGGTCGTTGGTCGGCTCGTCGAGGATCATCATGTTGCTGGGCTTGGCGAACAGGCGGGCCAGCAGCAGCCGGTTGCGCTCGCCGCCCGACAGCGCCTTCACCGGGCTGTCCAGCTGCCGGGTGTCGAACAGGAAGTCCTTCATATAGCCGGCGACGTGGCGCGACACGCCGTTGACCACCACCGCGTCGCCGCCGAAGGGGCACAGCACCTTGCGGATGGTGTCCTCCGGGTCCAGCCCTTCGCGCCGCTGGTCGAAATAGGCGGTGTCGAGGTTGGTCCCCAGCCTAACCGTGCCCTCGTCGGGCGCCAGCTGGCCGGTCAGCATCTTCAGCAGGGTGGATTTGCCGGCGCCGTTCGGGCCGATCAACCCCACCCGGTCGCCGCGCAGGATGCGGGTGGAGAAGTTCTTCACGATGGTCTTGCGGCCATCGGGCGTGTCGAAGCCCTTGGAGATGCCGGTCGCCTCGATCACCAGCCGGCCGCCGCGCTCCGCCTCGGCGATGGCGAGCTTGGCCTGCTGCCCGCCCTTGATCTGCTCCGCCCGCCCGGCGCGCAGGTCCAGCAGGTTGCGGACGCGCCCCATGTTGCGGGTGCGCCGGGCGGAGATGCCCTCCCGCAGCCACTTCATCTCGCTTTCGATCTTGCGGTCCAGCTTGTGGGCCGCGGCCTCCTCCGCCTCGAAAACCTCCGCCTGCCAGGTTTCGAACTCGGCGAAGCCGCGGTCGGTGGCGCGCACGGTGCCGCGGTCGAGCCACAGCGTGCGCTTGGCGAGCCGGTTCAGGAAGGCGCGGTCGTGGCTGATCAGCAGCAGCCCGCCGCGGAAGGACAGCAGTTCCTCCTCCAGCCACTCGATGGTGGGGAGGTCCAGGTGGTTGGTCGGCTCGTCCAGCAGCATGACGTCGGGATTGCCGACCAGCGTGCGGGCCAGCGCCGTCCGGCGCGATTCGCCGCCCGACAAGGTGCGGGGGTCGAGGCTGCCGTCCACCTGCAGCCGGTCCAGCACGGCGTCGACCCGGTGCGCCTCGTCCTGCTCGTCGGTAGGCAGGCCCTGCACGACATAGTCGTGGACCGTGGCGCAGCCGGTGAAATCCGGCTCCTGAGGCAGATAGGCGAGGCGGGCGCCCGGCTGGACGAAGACGGTGCCGCCGTCGGGGTGGATCATCCCGGCCAGCACCTTCATCAGCGTCGACTTGCCCGACCCGTTGCGGCCGACCAGGCAGGCGCGGTCGCCGCGGGCGATGGACAGGTCGATGCCGTCGAACAGCGGACGGCCGCCGAAGGTGACGGAGACGCCCTGGAGCGCCGTGATGGGTGCGGGAGGAGCCATGGACCGTTCGTGCGCCGGAAAATCAAGGGAAGGGGATGGGTTATAACGCGCCATACCCCTCCCCCGCGACCCGGAAAAACGGTTGGGCGGGTTGCGTCCATGGAACCGGCGTCCGTTGCCAACCGCCCTGGGCCGATACCCGTCACCCCATCGCCGGAACCGGACCCGTCGGCGTCGCCACCTGCTGCTCCTGCATCTTGAAGCCGAAATAGGTGCCGTTGCTGATGCCGGTCAGGGCCAGCAGGTTGGCCGACAGTTCCGGCATGCCCAGCGTGCGGGTGACCTCGTAGAGGAAGGTGATGCCCAGCACCATGGTCCAGGCCAGCAACTGCAGGCGGTGGATGTTGTAGCCGGCGGCGTCGCTCAGCAGGTCGGCCAGCCATCCCTGCGTCGGCGGATAGACCTCGTTCAGGCTGGCGGCCATCGTCGCCTGATCGGGCGGGGTGGCCGCGGCGGCGGCGCGGTAGGCGGCGGCATGTTGCTGGCGCCGGGTCTCGTCGTCGCCCGGCCGGCGGTCCTGGAAGGCGGCCAGCACGGAGGTGCCGCCGACGATTCCCATCAGCGCCATGGTGCCGGTGGTGATGGTGTCCATCGATCCGGTGATGGTCAGGATGGCGACGTAGGAGGCGGTGACAATCCCGCTCCACCACAGAAGCTGGAAGCGGGCGAGGCTGTAGGGCGCCCGGTAATTGGCCGGCATCGGCACGCCCTGCACCGGCGTGATCGAGTCCATGCGGCCGAAATGGCGGAAGAAGGCGAACAGGAACAGTGCCGCAACCAGGGCGAACCAGATCGCCGCCAGCCCCAGGTCACGGTCGCTCGCTCCCTGGATGGAGACCAGCTTCGGCGTGGTGGTCATGCCGCCGGTGGCCGGGCCGAAGGCGACCGGCAGGGTCTTGGTCGCGGCGAGGCTGAAGAAGCCGCTGAAGGCGGTTTGCCAGGCCGCCCGCCGCTGTGCCGCGTCGTCCCCGTTGCCGGCGATCGAGGTGGAGGCGGTCCCCGCCAGTTCGCCCTTGGCCGAACAGCCGAAGCTGGCGCGTGCGCCGGGAATGGTCTGGCCGTTGGCGACCAGGACCAACCCCTGCGCGTTCAGCGCCGCGGCTTGTGTCGGGCAGTCGGTGCCGGACGGCGGTGCCCCCAGGTTCAACGTCAGCGGCTGGCCCAGCACCACCGGGCTCTCGATGGATGCGGTCTGTGCTCGAGCGGTGCAGAGCGTACCTGCCGCCAGCACGGTTCCCAAAGCTGCAGCGAAGATCGTCCGGATGATCGTGCGTTGCATGTCGTGTCGTTCCCAAATCCTGCGGGCAACCGGTCGCCCGCTCCGTCGGGAACGATATGTCAGAAAGCGGGATAAAGCCCGCGGCAAAGCAATTTAAAATCCAGCCATATCGTGACGAGTCGCGACATGCTAGAGCAGGGCGGCGCCGCCTTCCCGTTCGCGGCGGACGCGGTCGTAGGCGGCGTTGACGAGCGCAAGCTTTTGCGTCGCCAGATCTACGAACTCCTGCGGCATCCCCTGGGCGATCAGCCTGTCGGGATGGTGTTCGCGCACCAGCGCACGGTGGGCGGCCTTGATCGTATCGTCGCCGGCAGTACGCGGCACGCCCAGCACCGCATAGGGATCTGAATCGGTCGGACCGCCGGCCATATGGTGCCCGGCGACGATGCGGCGGAATTCCGCCTCGTCGAAGCCGAAGATCACGGCGATGGCGCGCAGATACTCCACCTCCGTCTCGTGCAGTTCGTCGTCGGCTTCGGCGATCAGCAGCAGGCTGTCGAGAAGTTCCTCCAGCACCGCGTGCCTGTCCTCGAACAGGTTGGCGATCTGGCGGGCATACTCTTCGAAGCCGTGGGTATCGCGGCGGGCAAGGTCGAAGACCCGTCCGACATTGGCCAACTCGTCGGCCGGGACGCGGAACAGCCGCTTGAAGGTGTCGACCTCCACCCGCTTCACCACGCCGTCGGCCCGCGCCATCTTCGCGGCGAGGGCGATCACGCCGATGGTGAAGGCGACGGTCTGCTTTGCCTCCTCGGCCTCCGCATCGGTCATGGCCTTGCGCTGGTCGCCGGGGCCGCAGGGCGACCACAGGTCCACCGCCTGCCCGGCGAGCCCGCCGAGAAGGCTGCCCAGCGGCCCGCCGCTGAACAGGCTGGCCGCGCTGTTCAGGATCCTGCCCCAAATGGTCATGCTTCGCCTTCCGCGTTCCGCTCGCCCGTCATCCTGTCGGCCGGCAGCATAGCCGCCGTACGGTTATCGGCCAACTGTGGCGCAGCGGCAACAGACCAGCATTGTTGGCATTGCGAATTTCTAATAAGCGCTTGCGGATTTCGCCCAGGACGCCATGTTGCACTGCAATAGAGGGCGCCGCAGAGAGCGCCGGTTTGGATAACAACGGCGACCGCCGAGCGCTTGTCACGAGCGTGCGGAGCCGGGTTCTGGGGAAAAACGTTCTGCGCGAATGCGTTTTCGAATTTCGAGAACCGTGAGCAGAGCCATGCCTGTCATCCGCAAGATCATGCCGACCGAACTGCCCCAGTATCGGGCTCATCTCCTCCGTCTGGACCGTGCCGACCGCTATGCCCGCTTCACCGGCACGCTGTCGGACGAGGCTGTCGAGCGGCACTGCGCCGCCATCGACTGGGGCCGGACGGTCCTGCTGGGCGCGTTCGAGGACGGCGTTCTGCGCGGTGCGGTGGAACTGTGCGGCGACCGCATCCTCTGGCCCGATCAGGCCGAATTCGGCATCAGCGTCGAATCGGGACTTCAGGGCAAGGGTGTCGGCAGCACGCTGGTCCGCCGCATCCTGACGGTCGCCCGCAACCGCGGCATCCGCCATGTCCACATGATGTGCCTGGCCGGGAATGTCCGGATGCGTGCGCTGGCCCGCCGTTTCGGCGGCCGGCTGGCGCTGGACGGCGGCGAAGTCGCGACCCTGTTCGAACTGCCGCCGCCCAACCAGTTCTCCCTTGCCCTGGAAGCGCTGGAGGACGGAAGCGGCGCCTTCAACAGCATCCTGTCCGGCAACGCCATCCTGGCCCGCCTGCCTGGCGTCCGGCCGCAGCGGCTTGCCGCCTGAACGGATGGCGGTTCGCCTGCTGATCGAAGGGCCGCTTCATCGGTGATCCTGTGTTCTTTCCGCCGCGGCCGCCCGTCTCGATGGCTGCCCTGATGGGCATGGGGCACGCTGGCGGTTGAAATTCGCTGCCGGATCGCGAAACTCCGGGCCACGCGCGGTGCGGTTGCCGCGCAGGGATTCGGCGGGTGCGACGACGATGGCTGAGAATCAAGGCGCGGCGATGGGCGGGAAGGCGGAGGTCAAGCCCGCCCAATGGCAGTTCTGGATCGATCGCGGCGGCACCTTCACCGACATCGTCGGCCGCCGCCCGGACGGCTCGGTCGTCACCCACAAGCTGCTGTCGGAGAATCCGGAGCGCTATGCCGACGCCGCCGTCCAGGGCATCCGCGAGCTGCTGGGCCTGAAGCCCGGCCAGCCGATCCCGCCGGATACGGTGGAGGTGGTTAAGATGGGCACCACCGTCGCCACCAACGCTCTGCTGGAACGCAAGGGCGAGCCGACCGTCCTGCTGATCACCGAAGGGCTGGGCGACCAGCTGCGCATCGGCCATCAGGCCCGGCCGAAGATCTTCGCCCGCCACATCCATCTGCCCGACCAGCTCTATTCCCACGTGGTCGAGGTGCCGGAGCGGGTGATGGCGGACGGCCGGGTGCTGAAGCCGGTCGATCTGCACGCCGTCCGCCGCGGGCTGGAGGAGGCCTACCGCCAGGGCTTCCGCGCCGCCGCCATCGCGCTGATGCACGGCTACCGCTATCCCGAGCATGAGCGGCAGGTCGCCTCGCTGGCCCGCGCGGTCGGCTTCACCCAGGTCTCGGTCAGCCATCTGGTCAGCCCGCTGATGAAGCTGGTCGGGCGCGGCGACACCACGGTGGCCGACGCCTATCTCTCTCCGGTGCTGCGCCGATATGTCGACCGGGTCGCCAACGACCTCAGCGTCGATGGCACGCCGGTGCCGCTGATGTTCATGCAATCGAACGGCGGCCTCACCGACGCCCGCCGCTTCCAGGGCAAGGACGCCATCCTGTCGGGGCCGGCCGGTGGCGTCGTGGGCGCGGTGCGCACCGCGGGCATGGCCGGCTTCGACCGGGTCATCGGCTTCGACATGGGCGGCACCTCCACCGACGTGTCGCACTATGCCGGGGAGTATGAGCGCGCCTTCGACGCGGTGGTGGCCGGGGTGCGGGTGCGCGCGCCGATGATGCACATCCACACGGTTGCGGCCGGCGGCGGCTCGCTCTGCGTCTTCGACGGCACGCGCTTCCGCGTCGGGCCGGACAGCGCCGGCGCCAATCCAGGTCCTGCGTGCTACCGCCGCGGCGGACCGCTGACCGTCACCGACTGCAACGTGATGGTCGGCAAGATCCAGCCGCGCTTCTTCCCGCAGGTCTTCGGACCCAACGGCGACCAGCCGCTGGATGCCGAGGTGGTGAAGGCCCGATTCACCGAACTCGCGGCCACCGTCAACGCCAAGCTCGGCACGACGATGACCCCGCAGGAGGTCGCCGAAGGCTTCCTGCGCATCGCCGTCGACAACATGGCCAACGCCATCAA
>JBKHVJ010000215.1:0-9409 GCA_046570145.1 Alphaproteobacteria bacterium | reverse complement strand
ACCCCCACCACACCCTCCACCCCCACGACCCCGACCACTCCCACCACGCCGGAGACCGGCGGTGGGGACGGGGGGGAAACCGGCACGCCTTCGACCGGCACCCCTTCGACCGGCAAGCCCGGAACGGATACGTCCGGCACCGACACGGAAGGAACCGGGACCGGATCGACGGGCAGCGCCCCCTCGGATACGTCTTCTTCAAGCAGCCAATCCGCCGTGGCCGCCAACAGCTCCGTACAGACGGTGCTGCAGACGGTGGCGCAGATCGCTGCGAACCCGACGACGAACACAGCCCAGACCAACACGACGGCGACCGGCACGACGGCGACCGGCACGACGACGGCCGGCACCGCGACCACCGGCTCGACCGCTCCGACAACCGGAACCTCGACCGGCGCAACCGCCCCGCAGACCTTCCTGTCGACGCTGGAACAGGGCACGGCTAACCAGAACAGCGCCACCCAGACCGAGGACGGGCAGGGCACCCAGGCGGCGGGTAACGGTTCGCCGTCCGGCAGCGGCCCGACCTCTCCGCCACCGCCGCCACCGGGCCCGGCGACCGTGGCGCTGGCGTCCGGACGCTCCGTCACCTTCACGGCGGAGGCGACGCAGGCCTACGCCTCCGGTGCCACCCTGTCGCAGCCGGGTCCGCAACTGCTCGCCTCGCCGCAGGTCCAGGCGGCAGCCGGGTCCATCATCCAGGCGGCCGGCAGCGGCGGCATGGTGCAGGCGGTGACGACGCTGGCGACCGGCGGCCTGTCGCTGCCGGAACAGCGCGCCGTGCTGGCCAGCGTCCCGGTGCCCACCCTGATCGGCGGCCTGAGCGCCAGCAGCGATCCGGTGGCGGCGCGCGTCGGCGGCATCCTACAGACCAGCGCCGCCGGCCAGCCCGGCGGCTATGCCCAGGTGCGCGCCGCGGTGACCCAGGCCAACCTGCCGCCGCAGGTCGCCCGCACCTATCTCGCCATGGTGCAGCGGGTGGAGCGCGAACAGCGCACCCAGGCCTTCTCCGGCGCGCTCCGCCAGCTGGTGGCGAACCCGACGGCGGCGGACATGTTCGGCCGGCCGAACGCCTCCTCGGCACCGCCCAGCCTGCAACAGGCACGCGGCGGCCGCACCCGCGGCGGCAGCATGACCTTGCGCGGCGTCGTCGCCGACAGCGCCAATCTGGCCGAGGCGCGGGTGAACGGCCGCTGGGTCTTCATCGACGAACAGGGGCAGTTCCGCACCAGCATCCCGGTGGAGCCGGGCGCGACGGAAGCCACGCTGACCATGACCGACGAGGAGGGCAAGACGACCGAACAGCGCATCGCCATCGATGCCGCCGCCGCCGCGCCCGATCCGGCCGCTCCGCCCAAGCCGCGCAAGATCGCCCTGATGATCGCGGTCGACAGCTACCGCGACACCGGCATTCCCGCCCTGGCCACGCCCGACGCCGACATCAAGGCGGTGGGCAAGGCGCTGAACGACCATCTCGGCTACGAGACGCGGACCTTGCGCAACCCGACCAAGGCGCAGATCGGCGAAGCCCTGCGCAAGCTCGGCCGCGAGGTGGGCGAGCAGGATCAGGTGATGGTCTATTACGCCGGCCACGGCTATGAACTGGCGGAAACCGGTGCCGGCTATTGGCTGCCGGCCGATGCGGAGACGACCAGCGCCCGCAACTGGGTGTCGAACAACGACATCGGACGTTTCCTCAGCCGCATGCCGGCCAAGCATGTGATGCTGGTGTCGGACAGCTGCTATTCCGGCGCCTTCACCAAGGAACAGAAGGTCGACGCCAGCCGCATCGCCAACGAGCAGGAGATCCGTCAGCGCCGCTCCGTCATGGCGCTGTCGTCGGGCGGCGACGAACCGGTGGCCGACGGCGAGGTGAACTCTCCCTTCGCCACCGCGCTGAAGAAGCGGGTGCTGGCGTTGCCGAAGGACAGCAACGGCTACGCGCTCTACCAGGAGGTCCGCGAGGACGTGACCCGCGACGCCCCGCAGACACCGCAATACGGCGTGATCCGCACCGCCGGCTACGACGAGGGCGGCGACTTCCTGCTGGACCTGCCGAACGTTGCCATGAACTGAGGGGGCCGCGATCGTCACCCTCTCCCGGGGCGGGAGAGGGACCTATCCATTTTCCACTGGCACATAGTTTCAAAAGAAACTATATGAGCGGCAAATGGTCGCGCCCGGCTCCCACGCCGGCCGCATTCCCCGGATAAGGGAGCAGCCCGCATGACGTCCCCCGCCTTCACCTACCGGTCCGGCTTCGGCAACGAGTTCGCGACGGAGGCGCTGCCGGGCGCCCTGCCCGTGGGCCGCAACTCGCCGCAGCGCCCGCCCTACGGCCTCTATGCCGAACAGATCAGCGGAACCGCCTTCACCGCGCCGCGCGCGCACAACCGCCGCTCCTGGCTGTACCGCATCCGTCCGTCGGTGGTGCACGAGCCGTTCCGGCCGATGGAGGCCGGCCGGCTGACCAGCCGCTTCGACGAGGTGCCGGCCCCGCCGACGCAACTGCGCTGGAACCCGCCGCCGATGCCGGACGCGCCGACCGACTTCGTCGCCGGGCTCGTCACCATGGGCGGCAACGGCGGGCCGCAGGCGCAGACCGGCTGCGGCATCCATCTCTACGCCGCCAACCGGTCGATGGAGGGGCGCTTCTTCTACGATGCAGACGGCGAACTGCTGATCGTGCCGCAGCAGGGCCGGCTGCGCCTGTTCACCGAGCTGGGCGTGCTGGAGGTCGAACCGCAGGAGATCGCGCTGATCCCCCGCGGCCTGCGCTTCCGCGTCGAGCTGCCGGACGGGACGGCGCGCGGCTATGTCTGCGAGAATTTCGGCGCGCCCTTCCGCCTGCCGGACCTCGGCCCCATCGGCTCCAACGGGCTGGCCAACCCGCGCGACTTCCTGACCCCCGATGCCTGGTACGAGGATGTCGAGGGCGAATTCGAGCTGGTGGCGAAGTTCGACGGCGCTCTGTGGAGCGCCCCCATCGGCCACTCGCCGCTGGACGTCGTCGCCTGGCACGGCAACCATGCGCCCTGCAAATACGACCTGCGCCGCTTCAACACCATCGGCTCGATCAGCTTCGACCACCCGGACCCGTCGATCTTCCTGGTGCTGCAATCGCCCAGCGACACGCCCGGCGTCGACAGCATCGACTTCGTCATCTTCCCGCCGCGCTGGCTGGTGCAGGAGGACACCTTCCGTCCGCCCTGGTTCCACCGCAACGTCGCCAGCGAATTCATGGGCCTGATCCACGGCGTCTATGACGCCAAGGAGGAAGGGTTCCTGCCCGGCGGGGCGTCCTTGCACAACTGCATGAGCGGCCATGGGCCGGATGCGGAGACCTTCGCCAAGGCCAGCGCCGCCGACACCACCCGGCCGCAGCGGGTCGGCGACACCATGGCCTTCATGTTCGAAACGCGCGCCGTCATCCGTCCGACGCGGCACGCACTGGAAACTGCCGAGCTTCAGCACGATTATTACCGCTGCTGGCAGGGGCTGGCCAGGCGCTTCGACCCGGACCGCCCGTAAGCGGGCAGGGCGGCAGCACCCGCCGGCCCCGACCACGCGACAATTTGTCTCGACGGCACGCGCGCGGCCTTTCACACTGCGCCCGTGCCGATCCGTGAAGCGCAGGGGAGGGGCCGATGGGGGCCGCTATGGGCAAAGAGATGGAATCCCGGTCGCTGCTCGACCGCATGATCGACCGGCTGACCGTGCAGCGCAACGCGCTGGCCTGGGCCGAGCGTGCCGTCGCCGGCCGTGACGGCATGGTGCTGGAGGTGGGGCTGGGCAAGGGCCGCACCTTCGACCATCTGCGCCACCTGTTCCCGCCGCGCGACATCCTGGTCTTCGACATGTGGGTCCGCGTGCCGCCGGAGCTGACGCCGGAGGAAGACCGCCTGTTCGTCGGCGATTTCCAGGAAACCATGCCGGCGGCGGCGGACCGCTTCGGCCGCTGCGCCCGGCTGGCCCATGCCGATTTCGGCAGCACCGACCGCAACCATGACGCCAGGCAGGCGGCATGGCTGGCGCCGCTGATCGATGCGCTGATGCTGCCGGGCGGCGTCGTGCTGTCCGACCGGCTGCTCGACCGCCCCAACTGGACGCCGCTCGACCTGCCGGCGGACGAACGCTGGCCCTACCATGCATGGCGGGTGGAAGGCTGAGCGGCGCGCCGCCCATGCCGGGGCCGGGAGCGAGGCCGGCAGTGGAAAACGGCCCGGTGCACGCCAATCTTCAGTCCCTTCCGCCCGGAAGGAACCCGGCACCCACGCCGGGCTCCGCGGGGGCGGACGACGGTCGCGACGCTGAAGGCCTTTGATGGACCGCAATATTTTTCAGTTCATTTGG
The DNA here is from genome assembly GCA_046570145.1 of Alphaproteobacteria bacterium. Taxonomy (GTDB): domain Bacteria; phylum Pseudomonadota; class Alphaproteobacteria; order Azospirillales; family Azospirillaceae; genus Azospirillum. Next base: position 5,056 of record JBKHVJ010000215.1, on the reverse strand, counting down.
AAGCACAGCGGCCGACAGCAGATCCTGCTCGCCCTGTTGACCATCGCGTCCTTCCCGGTGCTCTACGCATCGCTGGAACTGCCGAAGATCATCATCAACCGGGCCTTGTCCGATCCCCAGCCGGAACGCGAGATCCTGGGCGTCACCATGGGTCCGGTGACCTATCTGCTGGTGCTGTGCTTCACCTTCCTGGCGCTGGTGCTCGCCAACGGCGCCTTCAAGATGCGCATCAACACCTTCAAGGGGGTGGTCGGCGAACGGCAGGTGCGGCGCCTGCGCTTCATGCTGCTCGACCGCATGCTGCGCTTCCCGCTGCCGCATTTCTCCAAGGTCAGCCAGGGAGAGCTGATCTCCACCGTCGCGTCGGAAACCGAACCGCTGGCGGGATTCATCGGCGATTCCTTCGCCCAGCCGCTCTACCAGGGCGGCACGATGCTGACGATCCTGCTGTTCCTGTTCATCCAGCAGCCGACCATCGGGCTGGTCTCGATCGCGCTGATCCCGGTGCAGGCCTACATCATCCCCAAATTGCAGATCAAGGTGAAGCTGCTGGGGAAGGAGCGGGTGCGCAAGGTTCGGCAACTGTCCGAGCGCATCGGAGAAAGCGTGGAGAATGTCCGCGAGGTCCGCGTCAACGGCACCATCCGCTATGTCCTGGCCCAGTTCTCCCAGTATCTCGGCAGCATCTATTGGATCAGGCTGGAGATCTACAAGCGCAAGTATTTCGTCAAGTTCTTGAACAACTTCATCAACCAAATCACCCCCTTCTTCCTGTTCTCCATCGGCGGCTATCTGGTCCTGCAGGGCGACCTGACCATCGGCGCGCTGGTGGCGGCGCTGTCGGCCTTCAAGGACCTGACCGCCCCCTGGAAGGAGCTGCTCGACTATTACCAGAACATGATCGACGCCCAGATCAAGTACGAGCAGATCGCCGACCAGTTCTCTCCGCCCTTCCTGTTCGAGTGGGCCCCGTCGACGCCCGCCACGCCCACCGACCTGAAGGCCCCGCTGCGGCTGGAGGCGGTGACCTGGGCCAACGAATATGGCGACCGCATGCTGCAGCGGCTGTCGCTGGAGGTGCCGCCGGGCGCGCTGGTCGGCATCGCCGGCACCAACGCGCTGGCTCTGCGCCGTCTCGCCGAGGTGCTGGTCCGCCTGTCGCCGCCGACCTCCGGCCGGATCACCATCGGCGACCAGACGCTGGACCAGCTGCCGCTCGACCTGCTGGGGCGCCGCATGGCCTATGCCAGCCCGGAACCGCGCATGTTCACCGGCAGCATGATGCAGAACATCACCTATGGACTGCGCCACCGCCCGCCGCCCGACGATCCGGAGACGATGAGCCCCGCCCGCCGGCGCGAGATCGTGGAGGCCGAGGCGTCCGGCAACTCCGCCGACAGCATGGAAGGCATCTGGACCGACTTCGCCATGATCGGCGCGACCGATTGGGCCAGCCTGCGGCCCTGGTTCATGCAGTGCCTGGCGGCGACCGGCGGCGAAAGCGCCGTCTACCAGCGCGGCCTGCGCGAGGTGTTCGACCCCGACGATTATCCCTTCGTCGCCGAACCGCTGCTGCGCGCCCGCCACTGGCTGCGCGACGCCATCGGCGAACGCGGGATGGACAAGCTGCTGGCCCGCTTCGACCGCGACCGCTTCAACCCCTATGCCAGCCTGGCGGAGAACCTGCTGTTCGGCCTGCCGGACGGCAAGCGGCTGACCGTCGCCCGCATGGTCAGCGACCCCACCATCCGCGCCCTGATGGAGGCGCACGGGCTGTGGGACTCCGCGGTGCGCCTCGGCCGGCGCTTCGCCATGCGGGTGGTGGCGGTCTATCGCGACAGCGCCGACGGCGATGTCATGATCATGCGCTACCCGCACATCGACGACTCCCTGTTCGAGGAGCTGGTGGAGGCGGTGACCCGCCTCAAGCGCCGGTCCGAGCGGCCGCAGCGCCGCCACCAGGAGGCGGACACGCTGCTGTTCGCCACCATGTTCCTGATGATCGTGCCCAAGCGCGACGGCATGGACTTCGCCCCGCCGCCGGAACGCGAGGCGATCATGGCGATCCGCCGCCGCCTGCTGGACGACATGCCGCAGGAGCTGCGCGACAAGGTCGCCGTCTTCGATCCGGATCTCTACCACCCGCGCCTGAACGTCATCGACAATCTGCTGTTCGGCCGCATCACCACGGAGGATCCGCGCGCGATCACCCAGCTGCGGGCATTGGTGGACGAGGCGCTGGAGCGGACCGACGCGCGCGCCTTCGTGCTGATCCTGGTGGCGCTGGGCGAGGTCGGCATCGGCGGCTCGCTGCTGCCGATCAGCGTGCGCCAGCGGGTGCAGCTGATCCGCGGCCTGATGAAGAAGCCCGACATCTTCGTGATCTATCAGGCGCTCAACAGCTACGACCCCGAAGAGCGGCTGCGCATCTTCCTGCGCATGAAGGAACTCCTGCCGACCATGACGATGATCGTGCTGGAGGAGCGGATCACCGACAACCCGGCATTCGACGCGCTCTATGACCTGGAGGACGGCCGGCTGGTCCGGCGCGGCCAGAACGGCGCCGACCAGCAGGAGGACACCATGCCCGGGGAAGGGGAGGGCACCGACGAGCCGGCCCTGCGGCTGCTGTCGCGCTCCCCCGTCTTCTCCGACCTGCCGGAAACGGTGCTGCGCCGCATGCTGGCGGCGTCGGAATGGCGTACGGTGTCGGCCGGCGACTTCATCTACCGCAGCGGCGAGCAGTCGGAATTCGTCTTCGTCCTGGCGGAAGGCGAGGCGGAGCTGGTGCGGCTGATGCCCGACAACCAGCCGCCGCTGCACATCGCCTACATCAAGCCGCCGGAGGTGATCGGCGAGGTGGAACTTCTGGCCGGCGTCCGCCGCTTCTCCACCATCCGGGCGCGCACCGACCTGCGGCTTCTGCGGCTGGACGGTGCGGCGATGCTGCGGCTGCTGCCGTCGGTGCCGGACCTGCCGATGCGGGTGATCCAGCAGATCGGCAAGCGCCTGACCAGCGAGGGACCGGCCGGTTCGGCGCCGACGCCCTCGGATGCCCAAGTCCCTCTCCCGCCCCGGGAGAGGGAAGGGACCCATGCGGAGCATGGGAAGGGTGAGGGGTGAGGCAAGGGGCGATGATCCATGTCCACATTGCCCCTCACCCTCCCCACGCCTTCGGCGCGGGTCCCCTCCCTCTCCCGGGGCGGGAGAGGGCTTTCCTCCTGGAGACGCAACGATGCTGAGCGTTGAGGGCCTGACGATCCGTTTCCGCAATGCGCCGGTCGACCGTCCGGTCGTCGACGGCGTCGGCTTCTCGGTCGGGGCGGGGCAGAGCGTGGCGCTGGTCGGCGAATCCGGATCCGGCAAGACGCTGACCTGCCGCAGCATCCTGGACATCCTGCCGCGCGGGGCGGAGGTGACCGGCGGCTCCATCCTGTTCGGCCGGGGTCCGGAGGCGGTCGACCTGCTGCGCCTGCCGCGCTCCGGCCTGCGCGACATCCGCGGCAGCCGCATCTCGATGATCTTCCAGGAACCGATGAGCGCGCTGTCGCCGCTCCACAGCATCGGCGACCAGACCATGGAGGTGTTGCGGCTGCACGGCCATTGCAACCGCCAGAGCGCCCGCGACCAGTGCCTCGCCATGTTCGAGCGGGTGGGCTTCCCCGATCCGCTGCGCGCCTTCCGCTCCTACCCGTTCCAGCTGTCGGGCGGCCTGCGCCAGCGGGCGATGATCGCCATGGCGATGGTGGCGCGTCCGCAGCTGCTGATCGCCGACGAACCCACCACGGCGCTGGACGTCACGCTGCAGGCCCAGGTGCTGGCGCTCATCAAGGAGCTTCAGGCCGAGACCGGCATGGCGGTGCTGCTGGTCACCCACGATCTGGGGGTGGTCGCCAACATGGCCGACGCCGTGGTGGTGATGCGCACCGGCCGGGTCATGGAATCCGGCTGCTGTGCCGACGTGCTGGGCCGGCCGCTGCACGGCTACACCCGCAAGCTGATGGCCGCCGCCCCCTCCATTCCCGAAATGACCTGCGCGCTTCCCGCCACGGGCGCGGAGGACGCCATCCTGGAGTTCCACGGCGTCGCGAAGACCTATGAACGCGGCTCCATCCGCGTGCGGGCGCTGGACGGCATCGACCTGTCCGTGCGCCGGGGCGAGACGCTGGCCATCGTCGGCGAGTCAGGATCAGGCAAGACGACGATGGCGCGGCTTGCGATGCTGGCGGAGCGGCCGGACCCCGGCGGCCGCCTGCTGTTCCGGCCGTCCGCCGGGCAGCAGCCGCTCGACCTCCTTTCCGCCGCGGGGCCGGAGCTGACCGCCTACCGCCGCCGTGCCCAGATGGTGTTCCAGGACCCTTATGCCTCCCTCAGTCCCCGCATGAGCGTCGGCGAGATCATCGCGGAACCGCTGGCGATCCACGGCGTCTGCGGCCGCGGCGAGGGGCGCGAGCGGGTGCGGGCGCTGATGGCGCAGGTCGGACTCGATCCCGCCTGGGCCAGCCGTTATCCCCACGCCTTCTCCGGCGGCCAGCGCCAGCGCATCGGCATCGCCCGCGCGCTCGCCCTCGATCCCCAGCTGCTGATCTGTGACGAGCCGACCTCGGCGCTGGATGTGTCGGTGCAGGCGCAGGTTCTCGACCTGCTGGAATCGATCAAGCAGCGGCTCGGCCTCAGCCTGATGTTCATCTCCCACGATCTGGCGGTGGTGGCGCGGCTGGCCGACCGGGTCGCGGTGATGCGCGCCGGCCGGGTGATGGAGCAGGCACCGCCCGCCGTCCTGTTCTCCGCCCCGCTGCACCCCTACACCCGCGCGCTGATCGCCGCCTCGCCCGAACCGGACGTCAGCCGCCCGATCGACGTCGCCACCGTGGCCCTCGGCGCCGGCACCCCCGACCTGTGGCCCGAACCCTTCCGCCCCACGCCCGACGGCGCCCCGCCCCCGCTGGTGGAAGCCGCGCCCGGCCATTTCGTGAGGCGGGCGGCATGAGGACGCACCTCCGCTCGGCTGAAAGAAATCACCCTCTCCCGCCCCGGGAGCGGGGGGGCCCCCGCC
>JBKHVJ010000214.1:0-5145 GCA_046570145.1 Alphaproteobacteria bacterium | reverse complement strand
CGTAAGCTTGGAAGGCTTCTGCTCTACCATTGAGCTACACCCGCCTTAAGCATCCCGCCGGCGCGACCGTCCGGGGCAAACGCGATCACGGACAAGCCGTGGAAAGTAGTGGTGGAAGGGGCTGGATTCGAACCAGCGTACGCGTACGCGGGCAGATTTACAGTCTGCTGCCTTTAACCACTCGGCCACCCTTCCAATCCGCAGCCTGGCAGTGCCCGCCGCGGAGTTCGGCAATATGCGAATTTTTCAGGCCTTGTCAACACGGGTTAAGCGGTTCACACCAGAAAAAATTCGGCCGCTGCTTCTAGCGGCCCCCTCCCCTTCTTCGTGGGTACCATGACGCGCTCAAGACATCCGGGTTCCGGCCGCCAGTCCGACAAGCATCCCGTCCACGCCGCGGGCAATCCGCGGACGGCCGCTCCGCGGCAGGATCTGGCGGACGAGGGTGCACGCACCCGCCGCGGCGCACAGAAAGGCAACCGCCCGCCGCCGGCGCGTGGGGTCGTTCTGTATGGCTTGCACCCGGTCGCGGCGGCTTGGACCAACCCCGAGCGGCGCATCCATCGGCTGCTGGCGACCGAATCCGGCCGCGCCGCGCTGGAGCCCGCCTTCGCCGCAGCGCGCGCCCAGGGGTTGCAGCGGCCCGAGGCGTCGATCGTCGACCGGACGGAACTCGAGCGCATGCTGCCGGCCGGCGCCGTCCACCAGGGCATGGTGATCGACACCTCCCCCCTGCCGGAGCTGGGGATCGAGGATCTGTGCAACGAATTGGCGGATGAGCCCTCGGCGGTGATCGTCGCGCTGGATCAGGTGACCGACCCGCACAATGTCGGCGCCATCCTACGCTCCGCCGCAGCGTTCGGGGCACGCGCCGTGGTGGTGACCGAGCGCCACGCACCTGAGACCACCGGCGTGCTTGCCAAGAGCGCGTCGGGCGCGCTGGAGGCTGTGCCGCTGGTCCGCGTCTCCAACCTGGCCCGCGCGCTGACAGACCTGCAGCAGAACGGTTTCTGGGCAGTAGGACTTGCCGAGTCGGGAGCTTCGACCTTGGCGAAGCTGGATTTGACCGGCAAGACGGTGCTGGTGATGGGGGCGGAGGGCAGCGGGCTGCGCCGCCTCACCATGGACCGCTGCGATACCATCGCCCGACTGCCGACGGGCGGCCCGGTCGGCAGCCTGAACGTGTCCAACGCCGCCGCCGTCGCGCTCTATGAGGTCGCCCGTCTGCGCGAGTGACGGGCATCGCGACCGTGGAAACGGGCAAGTGCTTGTTTGCGCGGTTAAGGGACGCTAAGGTGTGCGTCCCGCAAGCGACGGGTGCGCCGGATTAGCTCAGCTGGTAGAGCAGCTGATTTGTAATCAGAAGGTCACGGGTTCGATTCCTGTATCCGGCACCACCGCGCTGGCTATTTTGCACCGGCGCCTCCTGCCCCTCCCCTGCGACGGCAGGCAAGTCCGATGAGGCTGAGCAGGGCGCCGCAACATCCGGCAAACGCCAGCATCAGTGCGGCTCCAAAAGCCGGCGGCATTTCGGCGATGATTGCGCCATCGCCTGCGATCATCGGCGGTGCGCAGCAGACGACGCCCGCAGTGCCGGCACTTCCGGCACTGATCAGAACCGCGCAGCCGGCCCAGTAAAGCCGACGCACACCATGTCTGCGAAACGCCATGGCCGTTGCCACGACGAACAGAGTGGCGGGTATGGCAAGCATTTCCAGAGCGAACAGGGTCAGGCCGGCATCCCGCATCGGACACTCCCATGTAACATTCCCATGTAACATTCCCATGTGCCGGTTGCTGCATGGACCGGTTGCCGGGCAAGGACGGTTGCACGGTGGAACCCTCGGCAGGCGGCGGCGGTTGAAGGAGGAGGCAGAACGCCCCTCACAGCTTGCGCGAAAGACCGACCATGACCAAGCCCCAGCGTCCCGAGTCGGGCCGTGACACGCCCACCACTCCCAGCGCGGAGGCAAACCGGATGCGCGCGGACATCGATCGCGGGCTGACCGGCGACAAGGTTCCGGCCACCGACCCCGCCGCGGCGCCGCTCGGCACCGACGACGAAGCCGCCGGCACCACTCCGCCACACGGCATCTCACGCGACCCGGTGGTTCCCGCGAACCAGCGCATTCCGCCGGGGCAGAAGAAGGGCGGCGATACATTGGACACCTGATCGCCGCCGCCGGCAATCACCGCCCGGCAATGACCGCATAGCAGAAAGCCCGGCCGGGACATCCTCCCGGCCGGGCTTTCCGTTGATCGCCCTGGCGATGCCGGGGCTCGAAAGTCCTGAGCTGAAATGCCGGGCTCAGAAATAGCGCTCCGGCACGCGGACCACGTCGTCCGGCATCACCGAGGTGGTGATCGGCGCCCGGCGGATTTCCTTCTTGGGGTCGGCGCCGCGGGTGATCAGGACGTAATCCTCCTTGGCGCGATAGGTGTAGCCGCCGGCCATCGCCACCGCCGACAGGGCGGTCATGCCATTGACGAACTGGTATTGGCCGGGATTCCGCACCTCGCCCAGAATGAAGAAGGGACGGTGGTTCAGCACCTCGACGCTGACCTTCGGCTCCTTCACATAGCCGGCGGACAGACGGGTGGAAATCTCCTTCTCCAGATCGCGGGTGCTGCGGTCCTTGGCCGAGACCTCGCCGATCAGGGGCATGGCGACCTTGCCGGTGCCATCGACGCGGAACTCGCCCGACAGTTGCTCCTCGCCGAAGACGATGACGCGCAGCGCGTCGCCGGCACCCAGACGATACTCGCTGATCTGGCCGACATTGGCGGTTTCCAACGGCGCATCGTTGCCGGCGCAGCCGACCATGGCGACGGCGAGCGCGGTCAATCCGATCCCCTGGCCCAGCGCACGGATCACATGACGTCGATTCATCCCTAAACCCTTTCCCTGGCTGGTGGGTGCCTGCCGCAGCGCCCGGTCCGGCACGATGAGCCGGCTTCGAGAAACCGCTTCATTCGCCGGTCGCCTTGCGGCGGCGCCCTTTGGTCACGCACCTGAATTCGGGTGGAGACTAGCAACTCGCAAGCGCTTGGGAAAAAGTGGAGAGGAATTACCGCCTTCGGATCTCTCCAGTACATCCTCCACGATAACAAAAACAGGCATAAGAAAAGGGCGCCCGTCATAGGACGGACGCCCTGTACTGTTCAGCGGAACCTTTAGGCCCTTCGGCCGGACATCCCCGGCGGCGGACCTAGAACCTCCGGATTACATCTGTGCGCCGAGACGCAGATAGATCAGGTTGTCGCTGTATTCGGCGGCGCTCAAGTTGGAGCTGCGCTTTTCATAGGTGTAGCCGCCGGTCATGAACAGGTAACGGTTCATCTGGTAGGTGCCGCCGACGCCGGCCGTATAGACCTTGTCGTTGCGGTCGTTGCCGTTGAAATCGTCCTGGCGGTACTGCAGGCGGCCGTTCAGCACCAGGGTGCGCAGCAGCTCGTGGTCGACGCCCAGGGCGAAGATGGTGCGGGTGTAGCTGGACGCGGTGCCGAAGCCCGGACTGGCCGTGGTCTCTTGCACCCCACGGCTGGCGGTGGCGCTGACGGCGGTCAGCTGCGTGACCGCCCAGTTCAGGCGCCCGCCGAAGGACAGGCCGCTGAAGTCCTCCAGCCGCGAGTCCTTGTAGTTGCGGACCAGATAGCCGGCGAAGACCTCGCCGGTGATCAGGCCGGTCAGGTCGGTGGCGATACCGCCGACCACCTCGTAGCCGTCCGAGTCGCGGTCGAGGCCGAAGGCGTCGCGGTCGTTCTTGTGGCGGGTCCAGGAATAGGTGCCCTGGACGAAGGCCTCGTAGCCCTCGATGAATTCGTAGCCGACGCGGCCGACCGTGTCGTATTCCCAGCGGTCGCGGTCTTCCTGGCGCGCGATGCCGCCGCCGATCAGGCCGACATCGTCATACTCGCTGTACTGGGCGGAGCCGGACAGGCGGGCGCGCAGGCGGTTGAAGCGCTGGGTGTAGCCGGCCTCGCCGCCGCTGGTGCGGTAGACCACCGGCTCCGTGTATCCCGACAGGCTGTTGATGTCGCCGCGGCCCTCGTGGTTGCGGCGATGGAACAGCTGGCCGTCCAGCGCACCGCCCTTGTTCACGTCGAACCGGCCGCCTGCCAGCAGGGCATAGTCGGTGTAGTTCTCGCTCGAATGGTCTTGGTAGCGGCCGGCATCGGCCGAAGCCGAGAAATTCAGCGCGTGGGCGGCGAAGTCGGACTTGATGTCGATCCGCGGACGGACGGTCCAGATGACGTCGTCCTCGTGGTTGTCGCGGGTGGCGTAGACGTTGGTGTCGTAGGTGGCGCCCGCTTCCACCCGGGGCAGGAACAGGAAGGAGCCCGCGCGCAGGCCGAGCTGCTCGACCTCCGGCCGGCGACGCTCCAGCACGGTTTCGCCACGCTGCAGGTCATCCTGGGCGGCGGCGGGAAGCGACGTCAGCCCGGTCGACGCGAGAGCGAGGGCGAGAAGGGAAAGGGTGCTGGTCTTCATGGAGTCACCGCGCTTGGCTGGGTTCGGTCGGCTCACTGGGCCGGGATTCCGGCTCCTTCGTGGGACTGCCCTGCCGCCGGCCCCTATCGGGACCGGGGTGCGGGCGCATCCTCGGCAAAGACACAACAAGGCGTGCTTGCCATGCAACAGTGAAGCCCGCACCACACCGCTTTTGCATCGTCCTGTGGTGTGGCCGCAACAAAATCTGGCAGTCGGCAGAGAACAGCCTCGGCAATGACCTGCTTGATTCCGCCACCTTTTTCAAATGGTCCTAAGATGAAGGTCATAGCCGGAGGCGGCTGGACTGGTCATACCGCGGCGCGCCTGTTTGGAACCGGCCCGCCGGCACGGGGTTGTTCATTGCGTTTCCTGATCCGGAAAGGTGCCTCATGACACGCCGACTCGACACCCCGCCCCCGCCGCGTCCGACCAAGCGCCCGCCGGACGCCACCACCCCGCCCTACACGCCGGGCGGCGTGACGCCACCGACGGGCGAGGGCGCGGACAGCCCCGACGAGAAGACCGCTCCGCCCGACAGCTATCCGCCCAAGCGCAAGCCCTGAGAAAGACGAGCGGCCGACAAGGAGAGGCCCCCGGCACGACCCGTTCCGGTAACGACATGTTCCGGCATCGCAATCGCCGGAACTTGCGGC
>JBKHVJ010000213.1:0-17856 GCA_046570145.1 Alphaproteobacteria bacterium | reverse complement strand
CGGGCCTGGAAGCTCGACCTGATCGAGCGGGTGGAGGCGCGCATCCACGCCTCCCCAGTGCCGGCCCCCGGCCCCGACGCCTGGCCGGCCGTTTCCGCCGCCGCCGACGAGTACCGCCGGGTTTCCGTCACCGGCCGTTTCCTGCATGACCGCGAAACGCTGGTGCAGGCGGTCTCCGACCTGGGCGGCGGCTTCTGGGTGCTGACGCCGCTGGCCACCGACCGCGGCTTCACCGTACTGGTCAACCGCGGCTTCGTGTCCCCGGAAAAACGCGATCCCGCGACCAGCGCCGACGGGCAGCCGCAGGGCGAGGTGACCGTCGCCGGCCTTCTGCGCCTCACCGAGCCGAAGGGCGGTTTCCTGCGCAGCAACGATCCGGCCGCCGGCCGCTGGTATTCGCGCGACGTCGCCGCCATCGCCGCCGCCAAGGGAGTGGCCGAAGCCGCCCCCTATTTCATCGACGCCGACTCCACGCGAAATCCCGGCGGCTGGCCGGTCGGCGGCCTGACCGTGGTCAGCTTCCCCAACAGCCATCTCGGCTATGCGCTGACCTGGTTCGCGTTGGACCTGATGCTGATCGCGGCTGTCCTGTTCGTGATCCGCAGCGAGATGCGGCGCAGACAGTCATAGCAGACGGGCGCAACGGAAAACGGACGTCCTAAAACTCCCCTCCCGCCGGTAACTCTCTATATAAGTCGGTGGGCTGATGAACCGGGGCGAGGAACAGGACGTCTTTCGTGCGCGACACCACCGACCGTAAAAACCTGTTCCTGCTCGTCCAGCTGCGTTGGCTCGCCGTCGTCGGGCAGATCGTGACGATCCTCATCGTCCATCTGCAGATGGGCATCCGGCTGCCGCTGATGCCGATGGCAGCGGTGGTCCTCGTCCTGGTCGCGCTGAACATCGCCAGCCTGATCCAGATCCGCCGCAGCGCCACCGTTTCCAACACCCAGCTGTTCCTCGAACTGCTGATCGACGTCTGGGCGCTGACCCTGCAGCTCTATCTCAGCGGCGGCGCCTCCAACCCCTTCATTTCGCTGTATCTTCTGCAGGTGGCGCTGGGTGCCGTCCTGCTGGAGGCATGGTCGGCCTGGGCGCTGGTGCTGGTGGCGACCGCCGGCTTCACCTGGCTGATCGGAACCCACCAGCCGCTTCCCCTGCCCCATGCCCATGAGGGCGAGCTGTTCAGCCTGCACATCCAGGGAATGTTCATCTGCTTCGTGCTGGCGGCGAGCCTGCTGGTCCCCTTCCTCACCCAGATCAACCGCAACCTGCGCGCCCGCGACGCCTATCTGGCCGAACTGCGCCAGCGTTCCATGGAGGAGGCGCACATCGTCCGCATGGGCCTGCTGGCGTCGGGCGCGGCGCACGAACTGGGCACGCCGCTCGCCACCCTGTCGGTGATCCTCAACGACTGGCGCCGCATGCCGTCGCTGAAATCCGACCCCGACCTAGCGGACGAGATGGCGGAGATGCAGAACCAGATCGACCGCTGCAAGGCCATCGTGTCGGGCATCCTGCTGTCGTCGGGCGAGGCGCGCGGCGAGGGAACGGTGCGCACCACGGTGAAGGGCTTCCTCGACGATCTGGTGCAGGATTGGCTGTCCAGCCGCTCTCCCGGCCGCTTCGACTACGACAACACTGTCGGCCCGCAGGAGCGGATGATCGCCGACCTCGCCCTGAAACAGGTGCTGTTCAATGTGCTGGACAATGCGATGGAGGCGTCGCCGGGCTGGATCGGCGTCGCCGCCCTGCGGCAGGGCGACAATCTGGTGGTGGCGGTCAACGATGCCGGTCCCGGATTCGAACCCGCCATCCTGGAGGAACTCGGCAAACCCTATCGCTCGACCAAGAAGCGGCCGGGCAGCGGGCTCGGCCTGTTCCTGGTGGTCAATGTGCTGCGCAAGCTGGGCGGCACCGTCTCGGCCAAGAACCGCGCTGGCGGCGGCGCCACCGTCACGCTGACCCTGCCGCTGGCCGCCCTGTCGCCGGGAGGCGCCGATGGAGACGATTGAACCGGAGATGCCCGACCTGGACGGCGGCGACCGCACCCTGCTGATCGTCGAGGACGACGCCGCTTTCGCCCGGGCGCTGCGCCGGTCCTTCGAGCGCCGCGGCTACGAGGTTCATGCCTGCGCCGGGCTGGAGGAGATGCGGGAGCTTCTGCAGACGGTGGACCCCGACTACGCCGTGATCGACCTGAAGCTCGCCACCGGCTCCGGCCTGGAATGCGTGAAGGAGCTGCACGAGGCGGATGAGGAAACCCGCATCGTCGTGCTGACCGGCTTCGCCAGCATCGCCACCGCGGTGGAGGCGATCAAGCTCGGCGCCTGCCACTATCTGGCGAAGCCCTCCAACACCGACGACATCGAGGCGGCGTTCGACCGCACCGAAGGCGACACCACCATCGCCCCCGCCGCCCGCACCGCCTCGATCAAGAACCTGGAGTGGGAACGCATCCACGAAACGCTGGTGGAGACCAACTTCAACATCTCGGAGACGGCTAGGCGGCTCGGCATGCATCGCCGCACGTTGGCCCGCAAGCTGGAGAAGAAGCGGGTGCCGTGAGGGAGGCGATGCGGTCGCCCCCTCCCCATCCCTCCCCCTGCATCGCGGGAAAGGGGCTAGGTGGGGGCAAGCCCCCGCTCCATCGCCGCGACCAGTTCCGTCTCCAACGTCTCCGCCCGATGGGCCGCGGTGTGCGCCGCCAGGATCCGCCGCCGCGCCTGCTCGCCGATCTCGCCCTCTCCCGCCGGACGGCGCAGCACGTCCAGCACCTCGTCGGCCGTCTCGGCCAGGATGATCTCCCGCCCCGGCACCAGCAGCGTGTCGATGCCGTTCCAGATGTCGGAGATGATCGGCGTGGCGCAGGCCGCCGCCTCGAACAGGCGGACGCTGGGGCTGTAGCCGGCGCGGATCATGTCCTCGCGCGTCACGTTCAGCGTGAAGCGGCTCGCCGCGTAGAAGGCCGGATGGTCGGCCGGCGGCACATGGTGCAGCCGCTCCACATTCGCCGGCCAGACGATGTCGTCCGGATATTGCGGCCCGGCGACGACGAAGCGCAGGTCCGGCGCCCGGCGGGCCGGCTCCAGCAGCAGGCGGTCCAGCGTCGGCTGGCGGTCGATGCTGTAGGTGCCGAGATAGCTGAGGTCCCAGCGCTTGGGCACCGGCAGCGGCGCATAGGCATCCGCATCCACCGAGCAATAGAGCGCCCGCGCCGCCGGCGATCCATACTGCTCCATCAGCCGATCGAGCGTCGGCCCGCCGGTGAAGGAGAAATACACGCCGTATCCGGGGATCACCTCCGGCGCCAGATACTCGTAATCGCCGCGCTCCAGCTTCGCCAGCGTCACCGGCGTGTCGATGTCGTAGAAGGCAACGACACCGCGCGCCGTCTCCTGCGCCCAGCGCCCGACCGCGACTCCCTCCGGCACGTAAGATCCCACCAGCACCGCGTCCGCCCCGGCCACATCGGCGGTGAAACGCTTCAGATCCACGAGGTCCGTGTAGAAGGCCAACTCGCACCAGGCCGGGTTCGGCAGGTCGCGGTTGCTGGCGTACCAGGGAACGTCCCGCTCCAGAAACAGGATCTCGTGCCCACGCGCGGCGAAGGACTTCAGCAGCGCGCGGAAGGTGGTGGCATGACCGTTGCCCCAGGAGGAGGACAGGCTGAGCCCGAGGACGATCAGCTTCATGCGGCGCTCCGTTCCCGGCGGGCGGCCAGCGCGCCCCGCAGCAGCTGGTCCACCTCGACCGCCCGGCGGGCATAGGTGTGGCCGGCCAGGATACGCTGCCGCGCCGCCTCGCCGATGGCGCGGGAGCGTTCCGGCGTCAGCGCCCGCAGATGCTCGGTCACGTCCTGCCCGTCGCGGGCGACCAGCACCTCCTCGTCGGGGGCCAGGAACAGCTCCACCCCTTCCCAGGCATCGGTGATCAGGCAGGCACCGGCGCCGGCTGCTTCGAACACGCGGGTGGCGGGGGAGAAGCCGACCTCCGCCATGCTGTCGCGGGCGATGTTCAACACCGCCTTGGCCGAGGTGTTGAAGGCGTTGTGGTCGGCGGTGCCGACATGGCCGATGTGGGTGACGTTGCCCGGCAGGCCCTTGGACTCCCACCCGCTGCCGCCGATGATGTAGCGGGCGTCCGGGTTGCGCGCCGCCGGCTCCAGGAAGAAGCGCTCCACCCGCGCCTCACGGTCGGGCAGGCGGTTGCCGAGGAAGTTCAGGTCGGCGCGGAAGCGGTCCTGCGGCGGCACCGGATGGTGGGTGGACGGGTCCAGCGCGTTGTAGACCGGCCGGCAGACCGGCGCCCCCATTGCCTCGTAGGCCGAGACCACCGGTGGACCGCCGCCATAGGTCAGCACGAAGTCCAGTTCCGGCAGGCGGCGGCGCAGCACATGGTCCGGTGCCTGCCGCAGCTCCGCCAGTGTTGCCGGGGCGTCCACGTCCCAATAGATCCGCAGCGCCCGCGGGTCGGCGGCGTCCATCACGCCGTCCAGCAGTTCGTCGTCGAACACGCCGACGCCATTCGCCTTCACCACCACATCGGCCTTCACCGCTTCGGCGATCACCACGCGGCAGGCCTCGGGCGTCGCGTCATAGACGACGACCCTGGCATAGTCCGGCGGCTCGATGTCGCGGTGCTTCTGGCGGTCGAAGGCGTCCGGCTCGTAGAAGGTGATGTCCCAGCCATGCCTGGCCAGTTCGCTCAGCATGCCGCGGTAATAGGTGGCGGCGCCGTTCCAGTAGGAGGACAGCAGGCTGGACCCGTAAAAGGCCATCTTCATCGGGCGGACTCCTCGAGAACCGGTTCTTTTTCATTGCCTCGCAGGCTGCCGACGATGGACAGCAGCTCATCGACGCGATGGGCGCAGGTGTGGCGGGCACGGATCGTCTCCAGCCCGTTGCGGACCAGCTCGGCGCGCAGCCCCTCGTCCTCGCCGATGGCGCGCAGATGGCCCGCAACCTCCAAGCCGTCGCGTGCGAACAGGAAGTCGCGGCCGGGACGGAACAGCCCCTCCGCATCGCTCCACGGCGCGCTGACCAGCGGGATGCCGCAGGCCAGCGCCTCGAACACGCGGATGGTCGGAATGCCCGGCAGCATGTCGACATAGAAGCGGCGCGGCACATGGACGGTGACCCGATGGCGGGCGAAGATCTCCGGCGCCCGCGCGTTCGGCAGCCAGCCCTTGTAGGCGACGCCGTAACGCTTCAGCATCGCCAGGGCCTCGGCCGGATAGCGCACGCCGTAGATCTCCAGCGGCAGCCCCGTCGCCTTGGCCGGCGCGAACAGAAAGCGTTCAAGCTCCTCCGTCCGCTCGCCGTCGCCCCAATTGCCGATCCACACCGCACCATTGCGCGGACCTTCTTCGGCGGGCGGATGGAACAGCCGGATGTCGGCGGCCTCGTGCCAGACGAAGACGCGGTCTTCCCAGCCCCAGCGGCGATAGACCGCGGCCAGCGTCTCGCCGAAGGCCAGCACGCCGTCATAGCCGGACAGGTCGAAGGCGTTGATCGCCTCAGGTTCGCTGACCGCACGGTGGTGGGTATCGTGGAACAGCAGGGTGAAGCGCCCGCCGCGCTTGCGCGCCTCCCCCACCGCCGCGACCAGCGCCGGGTCGTTCCATTCATGGACGATCACCAGATCGGCGCCGCCACAGACTGCCTCGCAGGCGGCCTCCACCTCGGAGCCCTTCGGCATCGTCCGCGACGACAGTTCCGGATAGGCGCCGCGATAGGCGTCCAGCCCGGCCTCGCCATGGTCGGCCAGCAGGTTCTGCAGGCTCCAGGCGTCTTCCGGCTCCAACACCTGCACGTCGTGGCCGCGGGCGATCAGGTCGCGCAGCACCCCGCGCAGGAAATGGGCATTGCCGTGGTTCCAGCAGGAGGCCAGCGAATGGGTGAAATAGACGATTCTCACGCGATCACCTCCGAACGCACGGGGTGCGTCACCGACCGGTAGACGCCGAGCATCCCGGCGGTGAGCCGGTCCATGTCATAGCGGGCGGAACGGCGGCGGGCGGCGGTGCCGAGCCGGCGCGCCTCCAACGGGTCGTCGAGCAGCCGGCGCAGGGTCGAGGCCAGCGCACCGGCATCGCCGGGATCGGCGAAGATGGCCGCACCGTCCCATAACTCGCGGAAGCTGGCGATGTCCGACAGCACCAGCGCGCAGCCGGCCTGCGCCGCCTCCAGCACAGTCAGCCCGAACGGCTCGTACAAGGGCAGCGAAGCGAAGACCGGCGCCCGCGCCATCCATCCGGCGACCGACGCGCCGTCCAGCCGTCCGAGTGCCCTGGCATGGGTCAGCCCCACCCGATGCCCGGTCGGGCTTTCCAGCGGCCCGGCGGCGAAGACCGGCACGTCCAGCAGCTTGGCCGCCGCGTCCAGCAGTTCGACGTTCTTGCCCGAATCCCACAGGCGCCCGGCGGTGAAGACGAAGCGTTCCCGCCCCATCGCGGCCCGCCGCGGACCGGCCTTGCGGGCATAGCGCCCGTTGCGCACCACCACCGGCGGCGCCACGCCATAGAGCGCCGCGGTCGCCTCGGCGAAGGCGGCACTCGGCGCCACCAGCACGTCGCAGGCCTGATAGCCACGGCGCAGCAGCTCCGTCCGCCAGCGGAAATCCTCCGGCATGTCGCCGCCGCGCACCGCCGCCCACCAGCTCGCCATGCAGGAATGGCAGACGCCGACGACCGGCATGGTGAAGCCGGCATCGGCGGCCAGGGCCGGACTGTTCAGATGCACAACGTCGGGACCGAGCCGCGCGGCCAGATCGCCCAGCGCCTCCGCCGTGCGGCGCACCGCGGCCTCATTGGGGGCGGTCCAGTCGAGCGGCAGACCGGTGTCGATCAGCTCCAGCCCGTCCACGGCCGCCGCTGCGGCGACCTGATCCGGGTGGGGCGACGGCCCCAGCACCGCCAGCGTCACCCGCGTCCCCTGCCCCGCCAGTTCGCGAACCAGATCGAGCGCATAGGTCCACACCCCGCCGACGCTGTCGGCCGTCATCAGCACGTATGGGGGTTCTGCGGGTGGCGGTTTTTTTTGGGCACTCGTCAGCGGCAGGAGCATGCCGCCTCCAGTTCCGTCAGCGGCAAGGGCTCGTCCTCCTGGATGTCGCTCAGGCGTTCGAACTGGCCGAGATAATGCTCGTGTGCCCGCTCCCAGGCCCGGTCGTCCGGCTCGCCCCACAGGCGGCGGTAGTCCGGCGAGGCCGGATAGGGATAGAGCGGCACCGGGTCGTTGGCCCACACCCCGGCGGCCAGCAGCTTCTCCCGCCAAGCCTTGACCATGTCGGCATCGTCGCCGGCCATGGCGATCAGGTTGGCCTGGACGAAGGGCACGCTGCGCCGGGCATGGATCAGCCGGTCGGCCAGATCGTCGGTGCTCATCCGGCATTTCTTGTCGAGCGAGGCGCGCCCTTCCTCGGTCAAGCTTTCCACCCCGGCCTCGATCGACACGCAGCCGGCAGCCCCCAGCAGGTCGAGCATCTCCGGCTTCCACAGGTCGATGCGCGTCTGCACCCCGAACTCGACCGGCCGCTCGACCAGCGCTTCCAGCAGGTCGCGCCGGGGCAGGAAGATCTCGTCGATGAAATAGACATAGCGGACGCCTGCCGCGATCAGCCCGTCGATCTCCTCCAGGATGATGGCGGTGTCGCGCCGCCGGTACTGGTCGCGGAAGTCGATCTTGGCGCAGAAGCTGCAATTGTAGGGGCAGCCGCGCGACGCCTCCACCTCCGCCCCCGGCCCGACCGCTTCGGTGCCATAGCGGTGATGGTGGTGCGGATGGCGTCGCAGCCACTCCACCGGCCAGGACAGCGCCGGCAGGTCGGTGAAGCGCGCCGCATGCGGCCCGCCGGTGACCACCAGATCGCCGTCCCGATAGAAGGCCAGCGCCGGAATGTCATCCAGCACCAAACCCTCGGCCAGTTTGGCGACGATCTCCTCGCACTCCCCTCGCACCACCAGATCGACGCCGAGCTTGCTCAGCGTCGGCGCCGGGGTGGTGGAGCCATGCGGGCCGACCGCGACGGTACGGCCGCCGCGCCCGCCCAGCGCCGTCAGGAACTCCTTCGGCACCCGCAGTTCCGGCTGGGCGCAGCGCCAGAACAGATAGGTCGGCGCGGTGGTCAGCACGGTCATTTGGGCAGCGAAGGCGGCGACCCGCTCCGCCATCTCCGCGTTCGTCAGGCCGTCCAGCGCGCCGTCCAGCAGCAGCACCTCGTGCCCGGACCGCTCCAGCAGCGCCTTGGAATAGCCCAGTTCCAGCGGCAGATGCGCTTCGCGGCATCCGAAATAGATGCTGTGGTCGAAGCTCCAGGCCGGGTTGACCAGCGCAACCCTCATCAGGCGGCCTCCACCGTAGGGGCCGCTTCCGGCACGCTGCTCTTCTCCGCCCGCAGCCATTCGGCCAGCAGCGCCACGCCGTGTTTCCAGTCGGTCGGCTCGGCCAGCCCCAGCGCGTCGCGCGCCGCGCGGGTGTCCGACACGTAGTAGCGCTGGTCACCGGCCCGCCAGTCGCCGAACCCGACCTCCACCTTGCGGCCCATCAGATATTCGATATGGGCGATCAGCTGGCGCAGGCTGATGGCGTTCGCCGCCCCGCCGCCGAGGTTGAAGGCACGGCCCTTCACCTGCTCGATCCGCTCCCAGGCCGAGACATAGGCCTGCACCACATCGGCCACGAACAGCACGTCGCGCACCTGCCGGCCGTCGCCGTAGATGGTGATCGGCTCGCCGTTCAGGGCGCGGATCAGGAAATGGGCGACCCAGCCCTGATCCTCCGTGCCCATCTGGCGCGGGCCGAAGATGCAGCTCATCCGCAGCACCGCGGTCGGCAGGTCGAAGCTGCGGGCATAATCCAGCACATACTGGTCCGCCGCCCCCTTGGAGCAGCCATAGGGGGTGTGGAAGTCGAGCGGCCGTGCCTCCGACACGCCATGGGCGCGGAACACCGGGTCGACCGGCGCATAGGCGTCGTCCACCAGCTCCAGGGCCACGTCGGCGAGGTCGCCATAGACCTTGTTGGTGCTGGCGAAGATCACCGGGGTTCGCCTGCCGTGTCGGTGGCTGTGATGGCGCACCGCCTCCAGCAGGGCAAGCGTGCCGCGGATGTTCACCTCGAAGTCGTCGATGGGATCGACCATGCTGGTGGTCACCGCGACCTGGGCGGCCAGATGGAACACCGCCTTGGCGTCCCTGGCGGCATCGGCCAGCGCGTGCTCGTCGCGCAGGTCGGCGGTGACGGCACTGATGCGCGACGGGTGGCGTGCCTGCAGCCAGCGCAGGTTCCGCTCCACCCCCGGACGGCGCAGCGCGTCATAGATCAGCACGTCATGCCCGTCCGACGCCAGCCGGTCGGCAAGGTTCGATCCGATGAAGCCGGCGCCGCCGGTGATCAGGACCGGGTTCTTGGTTGCACTCATGCCACCAGACCCCGCTCTTCCAGTTCGCGGCGGGCGTCGGCGACGCGGTCCTGCGCCTCCTGCCGGGCGACCCATTCCGCCAGTTCGGCCAAACCTTCGGAGAAGCTCTCCTGCCGCTCATAGCCCAGCACGGTGCGGGCCTTGGTCAGGTCGGGGATGTTGTGGCGGATGTCGCCGGCGCGCGCCTTGCCGGTGATCTCCGGCGACAGGTCCGCTCGGCCCATCGAGGCGGCCTGCATCAGCGCCACCTCCTCCACCGTCCGCTCCTCGCCGGAACCGATGTTGAACACCTCGCCGTTGGCCGCCGGGTTGTCCAGCGCCAGCAGGAAGGCGCGGGCCACGTCGCGGACATGCACAAAGTCGCGGCGCTGCTGCCCATCCTCGAAGATCATCGGGCGCTGGCCGTTGGCGATGCGCGAGGCGAAGATCGCCAGCACGCCGGTGTAGGGGTTCGACAGCGCCTGCCCCGGCCCATAGGCGTTCCACAGGCGCAGGGCCGAGCCCTCCATCCCATATTGCGCGGTCAGCGTCAGGGTCAGCCGTTCCTGTACGTACTTCCCGATGGCATAGACCGACTTCAGCGCCGGGCGCTTGCTTTCCGGCGTGCGCACCGGCACCAGCGGGCGGCCCTGCTGGTCGAGCGGATCCCAGGACCCATCGGGGTTGCGGGCGCCGCGGACGGCATCCTCCATCAGCGTGCCGTCGGCGGTGCGGTACAGCCCCTCGCCATAGATGCTCATGGAGGAGGCGACGACGACGCGGCGCACCGGCTTGTCGATCAGGCGCTGGAACAGCACGGCGGTGCCGTAATCGTTCACCGAGGTATAGCGGTCGACCGCATACATGCTCTGGCCGACGCCGACCTCCGCGGCGAGGTGGATCACCGAATCGACGCCCTCCAACGCGCGGGCGACCATGTCGTCGTCGCGCACGTCGCCGACCAGCAGTTCCACATCGGCATCCAGTTCGTCGGGACGCTGCCGCGTCGGATGCACCTGTTCGATCAGACTGTCGAGCACCCGGACGCGGTCGCCGCGAGCAAGCAGGGCCTTGGCGACATGGCGGCCGATGAAGCCGGCTCCGCCAGTGACGAGAACGGTCTCTCCCACAAGTCCCTCCGAGGATTTCGATACGATTCTTGACGTTGACGTGCGGAGACAAAGGGCAGGACCTTGCGGCGATCGACACCGACGGCCCTCCGCTCATCCCTGCAAATTGCCCAGGGCACCCTGTGCGGTTTTATTTCGGGACCAACCCACAACTCATTGGCGGAGTTGCTGCGGCGGCAATGCCGACGTTAACACCGGCTTTAAAAATTACGCACCTTGTCCAAAAGGATTGCCCCTAACGACAGATCTTCCGATGAATCACTTTCACGTCTACAAATATCCACGCTCTCTGAAATGATGTGCATTTAAGGATGGGAGATCTTCGTGACTGGGAATAAGCTCCGGGTGGCAATCGCGGGCGTTGGAAATTGCGCATCATCTTTTGTGCAAGGGATATGCTATTATGCTGATGCCAAAGCCAATGAGCCGCCCCCGGGGCTTATGACTGTCGATCTCGGCGGGTATCACGTTGGAGACATCGAGATTTCTGCCGCATTCGATGTTGCGGCATCAAAAGTAGGGTTCGATGTCGGAGAGGCTATTTTCGCACCACCAAACAACACTTTCCGGTTTGCCAAGCCTCAACGTTTCGGGGTGCAGGTGGAACGCGGACCGACGCTGGACGGCATCGGCAAATATCTTGCCGGCGACATCACCGAATCGGAACAGCGGCCGGTGAACGTGGCGGAAACGCTGCGTCGCACCGGCACCGACATCCTCGTTTCCTACCTGCCGGTCGGGTCGCAGCAGGCCACCGAATTCTACGCCGAACAGGCGCTGGAGGCCGGCTGCGCCTTCGTCAACTGCATTCCCGTCTTCATCGCCTCCAATCCCGATTGGGCACGGCGCTTCAGCCAGCGCGGCCTGCCGATCATCGGCGACGACATCAAGAGCCAGGTCGGCGCCACCATCGTCCACCGCATGCTGGCCAACCTGTTCCGCGAGCGCGGCGTGCGGCTGGACCGCACCTATCAGCTGAATTTCGGCGGCAACACCGACTTCAAGAACATGCTGGAGCGCGAGCGCCTGGAATCGAAGAAGATCTCCAAGACCCAGGCCGTGACCAGCCAGTTCGACGTGCCGCTCGACCCCGACGACGTGCATGTCGGTCCCAGCGACCATGTGCCGTGGCTGACCGACCGCAAATGGGCGCATATCCGGCTGGAAGGCACCACCTTCGGCGGCGTGCCGCTGAATGTGGAGCTGAAGCTGGAGGTGTGGGACAGCCCCAACTCCGCCGGAATCGTCATCGACGCGGTGCGCTGCGCCAAGCTGGCGCTCGACCGCGGCATCGCCGGCCCACTGGTCGGCCCGTCCAGCTACTTCATGAAGTCGCCGCCCGAACAGTTCACCGATCATGAAGCGCGGGAACGGACGCTGCGCTTCATCGCCGGGGAACCTCTCGAGACCAAGCCGACCCGCCTGATGTGAGCGGCGGCATGGGAACCATCTTCATCCTGGTGCGCCACGGTTCGCACGACCGGCTGGGGTCGGTCCTGTGCGGCCGCATGGCCGGCGTGACACTCAGCCGACAGGGCTTGGCGGAGGCCGAGTCTCTGGCCGAGTGCCTTTCGAGGCAGCGCCTGACCGCCTTGCTGTCCAGCCCGCTGGAACGCGCCGTCGAGACCGCCACCCCCATCGCCGAACGGCAGGGCCTGCCTCTGACCATCGAGCCGGCGCTGAACGAACTCGACCTCGGCGCCTGGAGCGGCAAGCGGTTCGATGAGCTGCACGGCGACCCCGCCTGGGACCTGTGGAACCGGGCGCGCAGCCATGCCCGCCCCACCCCCGGGGAATCGCCGGGCGAATCGATGGCGGAGGCGCAAACCCGGATCGCAGCATTGCTCGACCGCCTGCGCCGCGCCCATCCCGGCGGCACGCTGGCGCTGGTCAGC
This sequence comes from Alphaproteobacteria bacterium, assembly GCA_046570145.1. Lineage (GTDB taxonomy): Bacteria > Pseudomonadota > Alphaproteobacteria > Azospirillales > Azospirillaceae > Azospirillum. The sequence goes on along the minus strand of JBKHVJ010000213.1, from coordinate 5,429 downwards.
CATGGCGACATCATCAAGGCGGCGTTGGCCCACGCCATGGGCCTGCCGCTCGACTTTTACGGTCGATTCGAAATCAGCCCGGCCTCCCGCAGCGTTCTGATCGCCGGCGATTGGGGGCTGAAGGTCCACAGCATCAACGAGGGTGCGGCATGACGAGCCTGACGGCCGACCAGATCCGCGAACGCGTCGCAGAACTCGGCGACTGGTTCCACAACATCGACCTCAACGGCGTGCGCACGGCACCCGACCATTTCCTCAACGACTATCCGAACGTGAAGTGGAAGCGCTTCGAGCATGCGGTGCCCAAGGACCTGACCGGCCGCACCGTTCTCGACATCGGCTGCAACGGCGGTTTCTACTCCATCGAGATGAAGCGCCGCGGCGCCGACCGGGTCGTCGCCATCGACTTCGACGACCGCTATCTGGCCCAGGCCAGGTTCGCCGCCGAGGTGACCGGCCAGGACATCGAATTCCGCAGGATGTCGGTCTATGACGTCGCCGCGCTGGGCGAGAGTTTCGACGTCGTGCTGTTCATGGGCGTGCTCTATCACCTGCGCCACCCGCTGCTGGCGCTCGACCTGATCCACGACCATGTCGCCAAGGATCTGATGATCTTCCAGTCGATGCAGCGCGGCTCGGCCGAGGTGGCGCCGGTGCGCGCCGATTACGACTTCTTCGAACAGGATCACTTCGACGATCCCGGCTATCCGAAGCTGCATTTCATCGAACACGACTACGCCCGCGACTGGACCAACTGGTGGGCGCCGAACGCCGCCTGCGCCGAGGCGATGCTGCGCAGCGCCGGCTTCGCCATCGTCGAGCATCCGGAACGCGAGGTCTATGTCTGCCGGCGGGTCGGCCGCCCGACGCAAGCCGGGGCGGTGTATCCGGCCCAGCCCAAAGAAGACGCCGTGAAGAAAGGGACCGAGGGATGATCGAAGCCGCCAAGATCTGGAACGAGCCGAACAACAAGTCGCATTGGGATCCCAACCTCGACCCCGAATGGGACCTGTTCGCCCGCATGACCGTCCTGGCCGGGCAGGCGATCCGGGCGGAGAATTCCACCATCACCCGCGTGCTGGGCGGCATGTCCCCCATCGACCCGTCCTTCGTCCGCCGGCTCGACGAGCGCGGCGTGCTGGAGGAGATGGACGTGGTGGCGGTCCACGGCTTCCCGCTGGACTGGAACCTCTGGCAGATCCACGAGTGGCCGAACAAGATCGACGAGATCCGCGCCGTCACCAACAAGCCGATCTGGGTGACGGAAGCCGGCGTCTCCTCCTTCGGTGCCGAGGAGGTGCAGGCCTGGGGCGTCAAGCGCACCGCGGATCTGCTGATCGACAAGGTGCCGCGCATCCACTGGTACAGCCTGTACGACCTGCCCAGCCATTGGGAGGCCACCACCCGCCACAAGGAGGCGGAGGGGTCGTCCTACTACCGCCACTTCCACATGGGCCTGCTGCGCGCCGACGGCACGCCGAAACCGGCGGTGGAGGCCTTCGCGCCTTATGCCGGCCAGATGGGCATCTGCCAGTGGTTCCATTTCGAGGACCACCGGCTCGAAGACGCGGTGGCCTGGCTGAAGCGGCTGGGCGTGCGGCACCTTCGCACCGGCCTGTCCTGGGCCGACAGCTTCCGCCCCAATGCGCTGGACTGGTTCGACCGCCAGATGGAGGCGCTGGCCGATTTCGAGGTGACCGTCACCTTCTGCTTCACCCCCGAACACCGCGGCGTCGAACCCCACCACACCAGCCCGCCCCAGGTGGCGGAGGAGTTCGCCGAGTTCTGCGCCGCCATGATCCGCCGCTACGGCACGACGCGGACGGCCGATTCAGCGGCGTCGATGGCAGCGGTGGGGTAAAGCGCGCGCAGAACCGTCAAAGGCGGTTCCGATGGAGCAATCACACGGCCGGGCATCTCCGTAGGATCGGCATAGTCCAGCACCATCACGGAGATGCCCCATGACGGCCCGCCTTCGCGCGGCGGCGGTCGCCCTGTTGCTGTGGATCGGCCCAGCCGATGCAAGTCATGCGGCCGATCCGCCGCCGCTGACCAACACCCGCTTCGACGAGGACTACCGCTATCTGCTCTCGCCGGAGGCCCGGTCCGGCGCCGGTTGGGAGCGGTTCAAGGCCATCCCGGTCACAGAGGACGGTTTCGCCTCGCTCTCCACCGGCCTGGAGCTGCGCCTGCGCGGCGAGGCTATCCGCAACAGCGGGTGGGGCCAGGACCAGCCGCGCAATGACGCCTATGGGCTGTGGCGCGCCCTGCCCTACGCCGACCTGCGTGTCGGGGAAAGCCTCCGCCTGTTCGGCCAGCTGATCATGGCCGATGCGGTCGGAAAGCTGGACCCGCTCGCCCCGCCGGATGCCGACCGCATCGACCTGATGCAGGGCTTCGCCGACTTGCATGCACCGTTGGGCGACGCCCAGGGCACGCTGCGCGTCGGGCGCCAGATGCTGGCCTATGGCTCGGAACGGCTGATCTCCATCCGCTACGGCGCCAACGTCCCCCGCTCCTTCGACGCGGTTAAGGGGATCGTCACCGCCGGGTCCTGGCGGGTCGACGCCTTCTACGGCCGGCCGGTCCAGCCGACGCCGGAGCTGTTCGACGACGGACGTGACGCCAGGCGCACGGCGTGGGCGCTCTACGCCACGCGGCCGATCAACTTCGGGTGGGGTGGAAGCGCCGGGCTCGACGCCTACTACATCGGCAGCCGCAACCGCCGCGCCAGCTTCGACGCCGGCGCAGGGCGCGAACTGCGGCACACGGTCGGTGTGCGCACCTTCGGCAAGGCCGCCGGCTGGGATTGGAACTGGGAGGCGATGGTGCAGTTCGGCCGCTTCGCCAGTAATTCCTCTGGCGACGGGTCCATCCGGGCGTGGTCGCTCGCCACCGACAGCGGCTACCGCTTCACCGGCTTGCCCCTGCAACCGCGCCTCGGCCTGAAGGCCAACATCGCCAGCGGCGACGGCGATCCGCGCGACGGCCGGCTGGAGACCTTCAATCCCCTGTTCCCGCGCGCGAAGTATTTCGGCGAACTGACGCCGATCGGCCCCTACAACCTGATGAACCTGCACCCGTCGGTCGACCTCGCCCTGTCCGACGAGTTCAGCCTGTCCGCCTCCGCCATCGCCTATTGGCGCGAGAGCCTGGACGATGGTGTCTACGACCTGACCGGCGGGTTGCTGCGGTCCGGTGCGGCGTCAAAGGCGCGCTATGTCGGCACGCAGGGCGAACTGGTGCTGTCCTACAGCTCCGGCCGCTCCTTCGAGGGGCTGATCTCCTACTCTCTGTTCCGGCCCGGTCCCTTCCTGAAGGACAGCGGTCCGGCGAAGACCATCCATTTCGCCGGCATGGAAGCGGTGTTCAAATTTTAAAAAAGCGGGATCCTGGCGACCGGAATGCGGTCTGGCACGTTCAGACAGTCGAAGAGAACGCGACAGACCCGGACGGACGGTCGATGGACAAACCGACGGAACGGCGACTTCAGGACAGGCGCCGGGCGAAGCCTTCCCTGCGCAAGGGGCGGCTGCTGCATGTCCGTTCCAGCCTGTCGGCGGAAAAGACGCTGCTGCTGCGCATCGGCATCGTCATCGTGCTGCTCACGCTGGTCATCGCGGTGTTCTGGTTCGACCGTGACGGGCTGAGGGACAATCTGGACGATCACATCAGCTTTCCGGACATCCTCTATTTCGCCATGATCACGGTGACCACCGTCGGCTATGGCGACATCGTGCCGGTCAGCCACACCGCCCGCCTGATCGACGCCTTCGCCGTCACGCCGATCCGCATCTTCATCTGGTTCATCTTCCTGGGCACAGCCTACGAGCTGGTGGTGCAGAGGATCGTGGAGGAATTCCGATTGAGCCGCATTCAGAAGCAGTTGCAGGGTCACATCGTGTTGTGCGGCTTCGGGCACAGCGGGTTCATCGCCGCACAGGAAACGGTCGCGAAGGGCCATCCCGCCGACCACGTCGTCGTCATCGACGACTCGGAGGACCGCATCCAGCTGGCGGCCGAAGCCGGCTTCGTCGGCCTGCTCGGCGACGCCACCAGCGAGGACACGCTGACCAAGGCCTGCGTCGGCAAGGCCAAGGCGGCGATCGTCAGCACCGGGCGCGACGACACCACCATCCTGGTCATCCTGACCGTGCGCCACCTGTCCGCCGACACCAAGATCGTCGCCAACATCAAGCAGGAGGAGAACATCAAGCTCGCCAACCTCAGCGGCGCCGATCTGGTGGTTTCGCCGCCCAAGATCGGCGGCTATCTGATGGCCGATGCGGTGGAGACGCGCCACGCAACTCCTTTCCTGTGCGACCTGATGTCGGCCGGCGGAAAGATGGTGCTGAGCGAGCGGCGGGCGGAACCGGACGAGGTCGGCCGGACCATGGCGGAGGTCGGCGCCGGCATGGTCGTCCAGGTCCACAGCCACGGCCGTGACATCCCCTTCACCGAGCGCAACCGCTACATCATCCAGCCGCAGGACACGCTGCTGATCATCAGCCCGCCGGGCGACAGAGGTCAGCCCTTGTAATGCCGGCCGAAGCGGTTGTTGAGGAAAGCGTCCAGCGGAACCTGTTCCTGCCGGATGAAGCCGGCTTGCGGGATGGAGCCCTCGCGCAGCAGGTCCAGCACGGCGCAGACGCCGGCGGCGGTGGTGATCTGGATGGCGCTCCAGGTGCGGCCGGCGATGGGCTTGCTGTAGATCTTGGTGGCGAAGGTTTCCTGCCGCAGTTCGCCGTCCTGCATGCCGGTCGCGGTCGCCAGCACCAGCACCACGTCCTGCAGGGTCAGCGGCACCGCGGTCTCCAGCACGTCCTTCAGCAGATGGCGCCGCTCGCCCAGCCGCAGGTCGCGGATCAGCAGGCGGACGATGTCGCGGTGGCCGGGATAGCGCACCGTCTTGTAATCGAGGTTCCGCACCTTGCCGGCCAGCGTCTCGCACAGCGATCCCAGCCCGCCCGAGGTGTTGAACGCCTCGTAATCGACGCCGTCCAGCGCAAAGCGCTCGTCGCCCTCCAGCGGCATCACCTCGTGCGGGCGGCCGTCGATGATGGCCTCGCACGGGTTGCAGTATTCGTTGATCAGCCCGTCGGTGCTCCAGGTCAGATTGTATTTCAGGGCGTTGGTCGGATATTGCGGCAGGGCGCCGACGCGCAGATGCAGGTTGTGCAGCTCGTCGAAGCGGCGGGCGAGGTCATGCCCGACGATGGAGATGAAGCCCGGCGCCAGACCGCATTGCGGGATCAGCGCGGTGTCGGCGGTCTCCGCCAGCATCTTCACCTTGCGGGTGGCGGCGACATCCTCGGTCAGGTCGAGGTAATGGGCGCCGGCGGCGACGGCGGCGGTCGCGATGGCCGGGGTCAGGGTGAAGGGGCAGGCGCTCAGCACCGCATGCTGGCCGGCCATGGCGGCCCGCAGGG
>JBKHVJ010000212.1:0-12609 GCA_046570145.1 Alphaproteobacteria bacterium | reverse complement strand
GACACGGCGCAGTTCGCGCACGACTTCCGGAAAGCGCTCGGCGATTCGGCCGGTGGATCGGGTCGGGAATCGGCGGTCGAGACGATCCTGCTCGCCGGCTCGCCGGGGCGGCGGATCGTCGATCTCGCGCGGGAAGGGCGGTACGATCTCGTCGGACTGGGCTCGGCCCGGCGCAGCGGCGTTTCCCGCGCCCTGCTGGGCAGCACGGCCTCGGAAGTGATCGAAGCGCTGCCCTGTGACGTGCTGATCGGCGGTACGGGGGGCGTCCGGTCCCCGGTGACCGCCTCGACCTTTGGCCTTAATGGAGAACCAGATGGCCATTACTGAGCTTTTTTCCGCGGCCGACGTCATCCTCGACGCCGCTTCCACCAACAAGCCGGCCCTGCTCGACCAGCTGGCAGCGGAGGCGGCGGCCCGCAGCGGCCGGCCGGCGCCGGAAATCCTGGATGCCCTGCTGGCGCGGGAGAAGATCGGCTCCACCGCGCTCGGCAGGGGCGTGGCCCTTCCGCATACGGAACTGGCCGATCTCGCGGAGCCGGTCGTCCTGTTCGCCCGGCTCCAGCGTGCGGTCGACTTCGACGCGCGCGACGACGAGCCGGTCGACCTCGTCTTCCTGGCTCTGTGGCCGGCATCGAACCGCAAGGGGCTGCTGGCCGCCATGGCCGAAATCTGCGGAGCGCTGCGCGACCCGCAGTCGCTGCGGCGGCTGCGCGGTGCGAAGACGCCCGACGACGCGGCCCAGATCGTCCTGCAGGCCATCGCCCGCGATGCGGAGGATCCGGACCTCGTAAAGGACCCTGACGACGCGCCGTCCGGCCTCTGATCCCGCCAGTTCCCCGATCCATTCGACCGTAGGACTTCATGCCCGACGCACTGCTGCTCCTGATCGCCGTTGGCTTCCCGTTCGTCGGAGCGCTCGTCGCCGGGTTGCTGCCGACGCATGCGCGCAACGCGGCGGCGTGGCTGGCCGGCGGCGTGGCGCTGATCGGGCTGGCGATGGTGTGGTCGGCCTATCCGACGGTGTCGGCGGGCGGCGTGGTCCGCTATTCGGCCGAATGGATGCCGATGCTGGGGCTGGACTTCTCCTTGCGCATGGACGGCTTCGCCTGGCTGTTCGCCGGACTGGTGTTCGGCGTCGGCACGCTGGTGGTGGTCTATGCCCGCTATTACATGGCGGCCGAGGACCCGGTGCCGCGCTTCTTCGCCTTCCTTCTCGCCTTCATGGGGTCGATGACGGGGGTGGTGCTGTCGGGCAACCTGATCCAGCTCGCCTTCTTCTGGGAGCTGACCAGCCTCTTCTCCTTCCTGCTGATCGGCTATTGGCATCACACCGCCGCCGCGCGCGACGGGGCGCGCATGGCGCTGACCGTTACGGCGACGGGCGGCCTCTGCCTGTTCGCCGGCGTCCTGATCCTCGGCCACATCGTCGGCAGCTACGAGCTGGACGCGGTGCTGGCGGCGGGCGACCGCATCCGCGCGCATCCGCTCTATCTGCCGGCGCTGGTGCTGATCCTGCTCGGCGCCCTGACCAAGAGCGCGCAGTTCCCCTTCCATTTCTGGCTGCCGCACGCCATGGCGGCGCCGACCCCGGTGTCGGCCGATCTGCATTCGGCGACGCTGGTGAAGGCGGGCGTCTTCCTGATGGCGCGGCTGTGGCCGGTGCTGGCTGGGACGGAGGCGTGGTTCTGGATCGTCGGGTCAGCCGGCCTCGCCACCCTGCTGCTCGGCGCCTACATCGCCATCTTCCAGCACGACCTGAAGGGCCTGCTCGCCTATTCGACCATCAGCCATCTCGGGCTGATCACCCTGTTGCTGGGCCTGAACAGCGAACTGGCGATGGTGGCGGCGATCTTCCACGTCATCAACCACGCGACCTTCAAGGCCTCGCTGTTCATGGCCGCCGGCATCATCGACCACGAGACGGGGACGCGCGACATCCGCCGACTGTCCGGTCTGAACCGCTTCATGCCCTTCACCGCGCGCCTCGCCCTGATCGCCGCCGGCGCCATGGCGGGCGTGCCGCTGCTGAACGGTTTCCTGTCGAAGGAGATGTTCTTCGCCGAGGCGCTGTCGGCCAAGGAGCCGCTGCCGGTCTTCTTCGACGTGCTGCCGGTCGCCGCGATGGTGGCGAGCGCCTTCAGCGTCGCCTATTCGCTGCGCTTCATCCATGGCGCCTTCTTCGGGCCTGACCCGGTGGATTTGCCGAAGAAGCCGCACGAGCCGCCCGCCTGGATGCGCTTCCCGGTGGAGATCCTGGTGCTGGCCTGCATCGTCATCGGCATCCTGCCGGCCGCCACCGTCGGCCCGTACCTGGACATGGCCGCCCGCGCGGCGCTCGGTTCGGCGACGCCCGAATACAGCCTCGCGGTCTGGCACGGCTTCAACCGGCCGCTGTTGATGAGCATGATCGCCTTCGCCGCGGGGCTCGGTCTCTACCGGCTGCTGCAGGGCCATCTCGCCAAGGGGATCGAGGGGCCGCCGCTGATCCGGGCGCTGGAGGGGCGGCGCATGTTCGAACGGACGATGGTCTTCCTGTCCTGGCGCCTCGCCCGCACGGCGGAGGGGCTGGTCGGCACCCGCCGCCTGCAGCCGCAGCTCCGTCTGGTGGTGTGCGCGGCGGTGCTTGCCGCCGGGGTGGCGGTCTGGCTGCACGGTCTGGCTCCGGGCAACCTGCAGCCGGCGGGCATCGACCCGGTGCTGGCGCTGATCTGGGCGCTGGGCGCCGCCTTCGCGCTGGGCGCCGCCTGGCAGGCGAAGTTCCACCGGCTGGCGGCGCTGATCCTGCTGGGCGGCGCCGGGCTGGTCGTCTGCATCACCTTCGTCTGGTTCTCCGCCCCCGATCTCGCGCTCACCCAGCTGCTGGTGGAGGTCGTCACCACCATCCTGCTGCTGCTGGGCCTGCGCTGGCTGCCCAAGCGGCTGGACATCCCCGGCTCCCGCGGGGCGGAAGCGGTCACCCTGGGCCGCCGCCTGCGCGACCTCGGCATTGCCATTGCCGCCGGGGCGGGCATGGCCGGGCTGTCGTTCGGCGTGATGACACGCCTGCCGCCGGAACTGCTGGCCCAGCATTTCCTGGAGCTTGCCTACAGCGAGGGCGGCGGCACCAACGTCGTCAACGTCATCCTGGTGGATTTCCGCGGCTTCGACACCATGGGCGAAATCGTCGTCCTGGGTGCCGTGGCGTTGACCGCCTATGCGTTGCTGCGCCGTTTCCGTCCGGCGTCCGACAGCGTCGACGTTCCCGAACAGCAGCGCGACCAGAGCGCCTACGACATCTCCCAGCCCGACCGCAAGGACGGCGACACGGTGATGGAGTGGCTGTTCATCCCGTCGCTGATCGCGCGGCTTCTGTTCCCGCTGATCCTGATGGTGGCGCTGTTCCTGCTTCTGCGCGGCCACGACCTGCCGGGTGGCGGCTTCGCGGCCGGGCTGACCGTGGCGATCGCCATGATCCTGCAATACATGTTCGGCGGGATCCAATGGGTGGAGACGCGACTGCGCGTCCTGCCGATGCGCTGGATGGGGGTCGGGCTGCTGCTGGCCGCCGGAACCGGACTGGGCGCCTGGATCTTCGGCCGCCCCTTCCTGACCAGTTACTTCGCCTACGCCGAGCTGCCGGTGCTGGGGAAGGTCCCGGTGGCGAGCGCCCTTCTGTTCGACGTCGGCGTCTTCGCCCTGGCGGTGGGCGCCACCATCCTGATCCTGATCGCGCTGGCCCGCCAGTCCGTGCGCGGCCATCGGGCCGCGTCGCCGCGCCCGGCCGAGATGCCGGTCATACCGGATCGCGTGCCATCCGCCGTGGGAGACGACTGACATGGAACTGATCCTTGCGCTCGGCATCGGCGTGCTGACCGGCTCCGGCGTGTGGCTGCTGCTGCGGCCCCGCACCTTCCAGGTGATCGTCGGCCTGTCGCTGCTGTCCTATGCCGTCAACCTGTTCATCTTCTCCACCGGCGGCCTGCGCACCGGCGCCGAACCGATCCTGGAGGGCGGCCGGGCCGGCAACCTCGCCATGCATGCCGACCCGGTGCCGCAGGCGCTGGTGCTGACCGCCATCGTCATCGGATTCGCCACCACCGCCCTGTTCCTCGTCCTGCTGCTCGCGGCCCGCGGCCTGACCGGGACCGACCATGTCGACGGAAAGGAGAAGAGCCGGTGACCGGCTGGATGGATCACCTGACCATCGCGCCCATCGTCCTGCCCATGCTGGCGGGTGCGGTGATGATGTTGATCGACGAGCGGCAGCGCACGCTGAAGGCCGTGATCGGCATGGCGTCGGCGCTGGCATTGCTGGGGCTGGCCGTCCTGGCGATGACGGTCGCGGACTCGGGCGCGGCCGGTGTCCGCATCTACCGGCTGGGCGACTGGCCGGCGAATTTCGGCATCGTGCTGGTGCTGGACCGCTTCGCCGCGCTGATGCTGGTGCTGACCGGCATCCTGGGGGTGGCCGCGCTGCTGTTCTCGCTGCCGCGCTGGCAGAAGGCCGGCGCGCATTTCCATTCGCTGTTCCAGTTCCAGCTGATGGGGCTGAACGGCGCCTTCCTGACCGGCGACCTGTTCAACCTGTTCGTCTTCTTCGAGATCATGCTCGCCGCCTCCTACGGGCTTGCCCTGCACGGCTCGGGCATTGCGCGGGTGCGGGCGGGGCTGCACTACATCGCCATCAACCTGTCGGCGTCGCTGCTGTTCCTGATCGGCGTCAGCATGATCTACGGCATTTCCGGCACCCTCAACATGGCCGACCTGGCCGGCCGTGTCGCGGGGCTGGCGGCGGAGGACCGGGGATTGCTGGAGGCCGGGGCGGCCATTCTGGGCGTCGCCTTCCTGATCAAGGCGGGGATGTGGCCGCTGGGCTTCTGGCTGCCCAACACCTATTCCACCCTGGGGGCGGCGTCGGCCGCCATCGTCTCCATCCTCAGCAAGGTCGGCGTCTATGCCGTGCTGCGGCTGTGGCTGCTGGTGTTCGGCGACAGCGCCGGCGCCTCCTCCGGCTTCGGCGGCACCGTGCTGCTGGTCGGCGGGCTGCTGACCATCGGCTTCGGGTCCATCGCCGTGCTGGCGACGCAGAACATGGCGCGGCTTGCCGGTGCCAGCGTGCTGGTGTCGTCCGGCACGCTGCTGGCCGCCATCGGCGCCGGGCAGCTGTCGGTGACCGGCGGCGCCCTGTTCTACCTCACCAGTTCCGTGCTGGCGGTCGCCGGCTTCTTCCTGGTGGTGGAGTTGGTGGAGCGCGGACGAGCCGTCGGCGCCGACGTGTTGGCGGTGACCCGCGAGGCCTACGGCGAGGGCGACGACGAGGACGCCGACGATGGCGGTGCCGGCGTCGCCATTCCGGCGACGATGGCGATCCTCGGCATCGGCTTCATGTCCAGCGCGCTGCTGCTCGCCGGCCTGCCGCCGCTGTCGGGATTCCTGGCCAAGTTCGCCATCCTGTCGCCGCTGCTGGCCGCCGGTCCGGACGTGCCGGTGACAACCTGGGTGCTGCTGGCGGCGCTGGTCCTGTCCGGTCTGGCGACGGTGGTGGCGATGACGCGCGCCGGCATCGACGCCTTCTGGGCCTCCTCCTCCGATGAGGCGCCGCGCGTGCGGGTGGCGGAGATCACGCCGGTCCTGCTCCTGCTCGCCCTCAATGTGGCGCTCACCGTCCAGGCCGGGCCGGCGATGCGCTATATGGAGGACACCGCAAAGGCGCTGCATGCGCCGCGCGCCTACACCGGTGCGGTGATGTCCGTGACCCGCGCTCCGGGAATGGGAGGCAAGGAATGAGAGTGCCGGTCAAGAGTTGGCTTCCCTATCCCATGATGGCGGCGACCCTTCTGGGGGTCTGGCTTCTGCTGAACGAAAGCGTGGCGCCGGGCACGATCATCCTGGGCGGCGTGCTGTCGCTGGCGACCGTGGCGACGCTGAACACGCTGGACCTGCCGGCCGGGCGGTTCCGCCGGCCGCGGGCCGCGCTGTCGCTCCTGCTGCTGGTGCTGGCGGACATCGTCCGTTCCAACATCGCCGTCGCGAAGATCATCCTGCGGCCGGGCAGGGGAGAGCGGGTGTCGGGTTTCCTGCGCATCCCGCTCGACCTCAGGGCGCCCTACGGGCTGGCGACGCTGGCCTGCATCCTGACCGCCACCCCCGGCACGGTGTGGGTCGCCTATGACCGGTCGCGGAACACCATCCTCCTGCACATCCTCGACCTCGTGGACGAGCAGGTGTGGATCGACACCATCAAGGGGCGGTACGAGACACGGTTGATGGAGCTGTTCGAATGATCGTGAAACTGCTGATGGGAACGATCTTTCTGACCCAGATCCTGCTGGTGATCGCCATGGCCTTCGCGGCCGTCCGGGTGCTGCGCGGACCGCGGGCGCAGGACCGCGTGCTGGGAATGGACACCCTCTATGTCACGGCGACCATGCTGCTGCTGACCTTCGGCATCCGTACCGGCAGCATCCTGTATTTCGAGGCGGCGCTGATCATCGCCCTGCTGGGATTCGTGTCGACGGCGGCGCTGGCGAAGTTCCTGATGCGCGGGGAGGTGATCGAATGACCCATCTGGCCGAGATTCCCGCCTGGGCGGCGGTCCTGACATGTCTTTTGCTGCTGACCGGCGCCGTCCTGACGCTGATCGGGACGGTCGGCCTCTTGCGCTTCGACAGCTTCTACCAGCGGGTCCACGCCCCGACATTGGGGTCTACGCTGGGGATCGGCTGCATCCTCCTGGCCTCGATGCTGTTCTTCTCCGTGCTGGAATCGCGGGCGATCATCCACGAGCTGCTGATCACCGCCCTGATGGTGGTCACCACGCCGATCACCCTGATGCTGCTGGCCCGCGCCGCCCTCTACCGCGACCGCATGGAGGGAAGCGAAGAGGTGCCGCCACCGCCTTCGGATTGACCGGACTTCCTCAAATCCGCTGCAGCCGCCCCATCAGTTGCGGGTTGTCCCAGTTCGGCTGACGATCCTCGATCGCCACGCGGTGGGGCAGGGGCATGTCGCGCTCCAGCACCACCTCCACCCAGCGCGGCACCAGCTCGTTGTTGAGGTCGTCGAGGATGGCGAGCGCCAGCGCCTCCAGCCCGTCCGCGAAGCCGGCGAACTCCGCCAGATATGCGGCGACGGAGGCCGGATCCGGCACCAGCCGGTCGGGCACCAGACGCAGGGTCAGGCGCGTGCCGGCCATCGGCTCGCCGCGCAGTTCCACCAGATAATCGTGGCGGGCGTCGGGGGAGGGGCGGGTGGTCAGGCGCTCTCGTCTCATGCGGAAACTCCCAGCCCGGCCTGCCCGGCGCGGGTCAGCTTCACCCAGCTGCGGGCGCCGGACTGGAAGGACAGCCCGCCGCTGTAGCCCACCGCCCGCACACTGTCGGCGAAGACTTGGATCAGCTCCACCCGCAGTTCCGGCGGCAGGGCGGCGTGGCTGCGCAGGATCAGATCGAAATGGTTCGGCCGCACCAGCCCGTCGAGCTGCATCGGCCCGAAGCGGCTGAGATCCAGGTCGATCAGGAAGCGGCTTCCGGGCTTGCCGCGCGGTTTGCCGTCGCCCTCCTCGTCCTCCTTCAGGGGATGGACATGTAGCCTGATCGGCTTCGGCCCTGTCGAATCCATCAACGGGATGGTGTAGCTGCGCCAGTCGCCCGGCAGCGGTTCGGCGGCCTCGCGGCGCAGCCCTTCGAAATCCTTCTCCAGCCGGTCCAGCAGGTCGCGCCGCCCGGCCTTGTCCAGCGCGGACGAGGCATCGTCGCCCAGCCAGCCGCGGGCGTCGCCGCCGCGCATCGCCGCCAGGAAGAAGCCCAGCGCCGCGGTCAGCTTGCGGTTCGGCTGCGGCATGGTCGCCAGCATCGACTTGGCCAGCGCCGGGTCGGACGCCGCCAGCGTCGCCATCAGCTGCCGCATCGCCGGCCAGTCGCGCTCGCCGAGCGGCCCCGGCGGGCCGGGCAGCGTGGGGGCCGCCGCCTGGGTCGCCTGGGCAAGGTCGGTGAGCGCCGCGGTGACCTTGGCGCCCGGCGGCAGGCTGGCCGAGACGTTGAGGGCCAGCATGCCCTGCTTGGTCGCCAGGATCGGCTGACCCTGCGGCGTGCTGCCGGCGACCGTGCCGCGCAGGACGGGGGTGTCCGGACGGACTGTGGGATCCGTGGCCTCCGGGAGCGGCGGCTGGCCGGCGGCCTGACTGCCGGCCTGGTTTCCGCCGGCCTGGTTTCCGCCGGTCGGACTCCCGCCCTGCCCGTTCCGTCCGCCGGCTTCAGGGTCGCCGGGGGGGCGCGGCTGTTGCGGAGGCGGTGTGACGGTCAGGATCTTCAACGCAACCGTGGCGCCGCGGGGCAGGTCGGGCGGCTCGGCGGCGGTGCCGGCGGCGGTGCGGGACGGCGGGTCCGGTGTCGCCTGAGATCCGGCACCGGGATGCGCCGCATCGCCGCCCAGTTGGACCGGGGTGCCGAAGGTTGCGCTGCCACCGCCCATCATCGGCGGTGCCGGCATGGCCGGTGTTGCGGGTGCCGGCATTGCGGGTGCCGCAGCGTCGGGCTTGGCCGGCCCGACCGGGTTGGTGCCGGTTGGGGAGGGGGCTGCCGGTTGGAGCGCGGCGCCGCCGGCCGGTGCCGCCGGAGTCGGCTTGGCACCCGATCCGCCGGCGATCACCAGCGCCGGCACCACTGTGCCGGGCATCAGCGGCGGCAGGGCGGGCGTCGCGGTCGGGGTGGGGGTCGGCAGCAGGACGGCGGGCGTCGCGGCATTTCCGGGCACCGGGCTGCCCGCCGGCGTGGCTGCGGCTGTCCCGCCCGCCGCGGTGCCGGCGGGGGTGCCCAGCGCCTGCAGCAGGATCAGTGCGGTGGGCTTGGCCGGGATCGTCGCCTGTGCGGTGGACGTCTGTGTGCTGGCGCCGGGTGTGATCTGGACGGTGACCGGTTTGTCGGGCGGCAATTCCGCCTTGCTGTCGAGCAGCAGTTCGCCCGCCGCCGTGCGGACGCGGGTCAGACCTTCCGGTGTCTGGCCGGCGACGGTGCCGGTCAGCACCACCGGACGGGTCACCTCCGGCAGCCGTTCGGGCAGCTTGACGACCGTGGCCTCGGCCGTCACGGGTGCGGGCGTGGCGGGGGCCGCCACGGCGGTGGCGGCGGCAGGCGTGACCGATGGTGGGAGCGCCCCGCCCATCGGTCCCGTTACTTGGAGCCGGCCAGCAGCCGTTGCACGATCGCCTCGACGTCGCGCGCGGCGTCGCAGGCGGGCGAGCGGGTCAGCAGCGGGGTCTGGTTGCGGATGGCGTCGCGCACCTTCAGGTCGCGGCGGATGATGCCTGCCAGCGCCGGCTTGTATTTCAGGAAATTCTGGCAGGCCTTCAGGATGGTGCCGTAGGTGCGTTCGCCGTCCTTCACGCTCTGCGCCATGTTCACGACGATCCGCAGGTCGGCCGACGGGTTGGTGGCATGGGTCAGCTTGATGAAGGCATAGGCGTCGGTCAGGGAGGTCGGCTCGTCCGTCGTCACCACCAGCGTGGTGCCGGCCGGACCCGACAGCGTGCGCACCGTGCGGTCGACGCCGGCCCCCATGTCCATCACCACCCGGTCATAGCTCTTGGCCAGTTCCAGCAGGTCGTTGCGCAGGCCCGACAGGCGCTGGCTGGGCAACTGCGCCAGCGTGCCCGATCCCGACCGTCCGGCGATGATGTCGAACCCGGTGTCGGGGAAGCGCTGCGCCGCCTTGGCCAGTGTCACCTCGCCGTTGATGACGGCGCCCAGATCGTTCTTGGGCGAAAAGCCGAGTTGGATGTCGACGTTGGCGAGTCCGAGGTCGCCGTCGAACAGCAGGGTGTTCATTCCCGCCTTGGTGAGGGCGTGGCTGAGCGTGATGGAGAACCACGTCTTGCCGACGCCGCCCTTCCCGCTGGCCACGGCGATGACGTTGGCGCCGCGCAGCGGGCGAACGTTCTTGAGGGCGGCCGGGAACACCGGATCGGTCATGGCAGGGTCCTCGACGAGGGGGAACTGGAGGCTTTTGCCTTGGTTGCGGATTTTGCGGTTGCGGGTTTCGTTGGCTTGGCGGCGGCGGCCCTGCGTGGTGGCGGGGGGGGCGGCGCCGGCTCGATCTCCGGCTCGTCCTCCTCCGGCTCATAGCCCCGCCCGAAGGTCGGCTTGCGCACGGGCGCATGGTCCGGCTCATGGTCCGGCTGCCCGTCGTCTTCCTCTTCCCAGTCCGCGGTGCGGGCGGCGCGGCGCGGTGCCGACTCCTTGGCGGCGGGCGCCTTCTCCTCGGCCGGGATCATCATGCGGGCGAGCGCCAGCGGGTTCAGGGCGGTCAGCCCCTCCGCCACCTTGGACGACACGCTGGCGTCGCAGAAGGACAGCCGGGCGCGGGCGGCGATCGCCAGCAGGCTGCCCAGCCGGCGGGCCATGTCCAGCCGGGTGACCAGCATCCGCCGCACGCCGACCGCCTTGAAGGCCAGCGCCATGTCGGCGGCCTCCAGCGCATCCAGGCCGGCGGGCAGGACCAGCACCGGCTCCACCTCCCCGGCGCCGAGCAGGGCGCGGAGATCCTGCATGTCGTCGGAGTCGAAGGGGTTGCGACCGGCGGTGTCCACCAGCACGAGGTCGGTGCGGCGGTGCACCTCGAAAGCGCCGGCCAGCGCATCGGGATCCTCCACCGTCGCCAGCTTCAGCTTCATCAGCCGGGTGAAGGCGGCCAACTGGTCTACGCCGCCCGCGCGTACCGTGTCGGTGGTGATGACGCCGACCGAGCATTTCCTGAAGACGGCGCGGGCCGCCAGCTTGGCCGCGACCAACGTCTTGCCCGATCCCGGCGGACCGACAAGCGCCAGCGGCTTCACCGGGTTGCGCCCGTCCGGCAGCGGATTGAAGGTGAAATAGGAATCGAGCGCCGAGCCCAGCGCCAGCCGCGGATCCTCTGTGTCGAGGCCCGACGCGGCATCGATCAGCTGTTCGGCCAGGGTGGCGGGGACGCCGTGGCGCTGCAGGGCGTCGGCCACCACCTCGCCCACGTCGATCTCGGGTTCGACCGGCTTCGGCGGGGCCTTGGACCGGCCGCCGCGCGCACCGCCGGAAACGGGAGCGGCCGGCAGGTCGTCCTCTTCCACCGCCGCCGTGACGCGCACGCCGCCGCCTTCCTCCTCGCGCGTCGCGACGATGATGGCGTCGTCGCCCAGCGACTGGCGCACCATCCGCATGGCGTCGGACATGGTCTTGGCGTGGAAGGACTTCAGCCGCATCGGCGGTGCCTTCCGTCAGGCAAGGGGGAGAGAACGGCGCGCATCATCAGATCTGCCCCAGGGTCTTGATGCGAGCCTTCGGGTGGATCTCGTTCTGCGACATGACCACGGTCGCCGGCCGGAACCGCTCCACGATGGAGCGGACGAACGGCCGGATCAGCGGGCTGGTCAACAGAACGGGGCTCTCGCCCATCATGGCATGTCGCTCGAAGGTTTGGCGGACGGAGGTGATGAACTGCTGCAGGCGGGACGGGGCCATCGTCAGTTGCCGGTCGTCGCCGTCGCCCACCAGGGACTCGGCGAACGCCTGCTCCCATTCGGGCGACAGGGTGACGAGCGGGATGAAGCCCATCTCGTTCGTGTTCGCGTCGCAGATCTGACGGGCAAGGCGGGACCGCACATGCTCGGTGATCTGGGTGATGCTTCGGGTCTGGCTGGTCGCTTCGGATACCCCTTCCAATATGGTGGGAAGATCCCGGATCGAGACGCGTTCGGCAAGGAGATTCTGCAACACCCGTTGCAATCCGCCCACAGTGATCTGATTCGGCACCACATCGGCGATCAGCTTCTGGTGTTCCTTGTCGGTCTCGTCCAGCAGCTTCTGCGTCTCGGTGAAGGACAGCAGCTCCTGCATGTTGTCCTTGATCAGCTCGGTCAGATGGGTGGTGACCACGGTCGACGGGTCGACCACGGTATAGCCCTTGAACAGAGCCTCCTCGCGGTAGCCCGGCTCGATCCAGATGGCGGGCATGCCGAAGGTCGGCTCCACCGTCTGCTCGCCGGGCAGGCTCATGGCGTCGCCGCGCGGGTCCATGACCAGCAGCATGTTGGGCCGGATGTCGCCGCGCCCGGCCTCGATCTCCTTCACGCGGATGATGTAGGTGTTGGGCGGAAGCTGCAGGTTGTCCTGGATGCGCACCGCCGGCATGACGAAGCCGACCTCGCCGGCGATCTGTCGGCGGAGACCCTTGATCTGGTCGGTCAGCCGGTGGCTTCCCGCCTGCGGCTGGTTGATCAGCGACAGCAGGCCGTAGCCCAGCTCCAGCCGGATCAGGTCGATGGCGAGCGCGGTGGAGATCGGCTCGTCCGGCGCCGGTCCGGCTCCGGGCATGCCGCCCGGACCGGCGCCGCCCGCCGCGGCTTCCTCCGCCGCTGCGGCCTCCTCCGCCTCCTTCTTCGCGCGCAGGCGCGGCATGTACCAGGCGGCGGCGCCGACGGCGGCGATGACCGGGGCCAGCGTCAGGATCGGCATGCCCGGCAGCAGGGCCAGCACGCCGATGGCGCCGGCCGACAGGGCCAGCGCCTGGCTGTGGCCGGTCAGCTGTCCCACCACCGCCTTGTCGGTGGAGCCGCCCATGCCGGCCTTCGACACCAGGAAGTCGGCGGAGATCGAGATGACC
>JBKHVJ010000211.1:0-9055 GCA_046570145.1 Alphaproteobacteria bacterium | reverse complement strand
CAATCTGGTCGACCTGAAGAAGGCGGTGGCGGAGCATGGCTGCGACATCGGCATCGGCTTCGACGGCGACGGCGACCGCATCGGCGCCATCGACCACAAGGGCCGCGTGGTGTGGGGCGACCAGCTGGTCGCGCTCTATGCCGCCGACGTGCTGAAGAGCCATCCGGGCGCCACCATCATCGCCGACGTCAAGGCGAGCCAGGCCCTGTTCGACGAGATCGCCAAGCATGGCGGCAACCCGTTGATGTGGAAGACCGGCCACTCGCTCTTGAAGGCCAAGATGGCGGAGACCGGGTCGCCGCTGGCCGGCGAGATGTCGGGCCACATCTTCTTCGCCGACAAGTGGTACGGCTTCGACGACGCGCTCTATTGCGGCGTGCGGCTGGCCGGGCTGGTCAGCAAGCTGGGAACCACGCTGGCGGACCTGCGCGACGGCCTGCCCGACATGGTCAACACGCCGGAGACCCGCTTCCAGATCGACGAGGAACGCAAGTTCGCGGTGGTCGAGGAGGTCAAGGGCCGGGTCAAGGCCTTGGGCGCCAAGGTCAACGACATCGACGGCGTCCGCGTGACGACCGAAGACGGCTGGTGGCTGCTGCGCGCGTCCAACACCCAGGACGTGCTGGTGGCGCGCGCCGAGTCCTACAGCCAGGACGGGCTGGAGCGGCTGAAGAACGCGCTGATCGAGCAGCTGGTGGCGTCGGGGCTGAGCGCGCCGTCGTTCGAGGGCGGCGGGTCGGCGCACTGAGGTGATTGGGTGGGGAGTCGTCGGCTGACGGTGCCCCCACCCTAACCCTCCCCCGCTGGGCGGGGGAAGGGACTAAGCGCTTGTCCGGAAAGGGGGAGGTTAGGTGGGGGTCTAACGTCGCCCTACCTGAAACCCGCCAGATGCCGCCTGAACCGCGCCAGACTCCAGGCGAAGAACAGCGCCCCAATCCCGGCGGTCGCCGCAAACCTCGGCCACACCACGTCGAACCCCGCCCCGCGGAACAGAATGGCTTGGGCGAAGGCGACGAAATGGGTGGATGGTGACAGCTGCATCGCCATCTGCAGCCATTCCGGCTCGCTTTCCAGCGGGGTGAAGCCGCCGGACAGCATGTCCATCGGCAGCACGATCAGGATGAACAGCAAGCCCAATTGCGGCATCGAGCGCGCCACGGTGCCGAGGAAGATGCCGAGCGCCGTCGCGAAGAACAGGTAGAGCGCCGTCCCCGCCAGGAACAGCGGCACCGATCCGGCCAGCGGCACCGACAGGAGCCCGCGCAGCACCGCATAAAGCGCCACCAGTGTCAGACCCAGGATCACCGCGCCGTTGGCCAGCACCTTGGCGGCCATGATTTCGACCGGGCGGACCGGCATCACCAGCAGATGTTCCAGCGTGCCGTGTTCGCGCTCGCGGATCAGGGCGGCGCCGGCCAGCAGGACCGCCAGCATGGTGACGTTGCTGACCACCGCCATGGTGCCGGTGAACCATTTGGTGTCGAGCGCCTCGTTGTAGGCGACGCGGACCTGCAGGCTGACCGGGGCGGCGGCCCCCTCGGCCTCGCGGCGGACGAAGCGGCCGACCTCGTCATCGATGATGCCCTGGATGGTGCCGGCGCCGATGCCGGCCTGCATCATCGCGGTGGCGTCGATCAGCAGCTGGATCGACGGGCTGCGGCCGGCCAGTACATCGGCCTGGAAATCGGGTGGGATGTCGAGGACGAAGGTGTAACGGGCGGAATCCATCGCCGGATCGACCTCGGCATGGTCGATCAGGACTGGGGTCTGGAACTCCGGTTGGTGAAAGCTGGAGACCAGCCGCTGCGACAGGGTCGAGTGGTCCTCGTCGACGATGGCGATGGCGGCGTTGCGCAGCTCGTGCGAGATGCCGGTCGCCTCGCTGTAGACGGAGTAGGTGAAGGAATAGACGACGAAGCCCAGCATGAAGACGTCGCGCAGCAGGCTGATCCACTCCTTGCGCGCCAATGTCAGGCTGTTGCGGAGGAAGCGCGCCATGGCTCAGCGCTCCTGTTTCGGCAGGAAGGCGACGCCCAGCGCCAGGAACACCGGCACGAAGGCGGCGGTCGCCAGGATGAAGGGCAGAAGTTCGGCCAAGCCCAGGCCCTTGGTGAAGGCGCCGACGGAGATTTTGAGGAAATGGGTGGTGGGAAACAGCGTGCCGAACAGCCACGCCCCGCCTTCCAGCGTCGCCACCGGCTGCAGCATGCCGGAGAATTGCGTCGCCGGCAGCATGGTGACGATGGCGGTGCCGAACACCGCCGCCGTCTGGGTCGCGGTGAAGACGGAGATCAGCAGCCCCAGCGCCGTGGTCGCCACCACATAGACCAGCCCGCCCAGCAACAGCCCCACAAGGCTGCCCTTCACCGGCACGCCGAACAGGGTGACGGCCATGACCACCATCAGCAGCAGGTTGAAGGCGGCGAGCCCGATGTAGGGCAGCTGCTTGCCGAGCAGGAATTCCAGCCGCGTCACCGGGGTGACGTAGAGGTTGGTGATGGATCCCAGCTCCTTCTCCCGCACCACGCCCAGCGCCGCCAGGATGGCGGGGATGAAGACCAGCAGCAGGCCGATGGTGCTGGGCACCATGGCGTCCAGGCTGCGGAAGGCCTGGTTGTAGCGGTAGCGCATCTCCAGGGTCGCGGCGGGGGCCGGCAGGGTGACGCCGGACGAGATGGCCGAATCCTGGATGAAGCGCTGGTGCAGGCCGGAGACGTAGCCCTGGATGGTCTCCGCCCGGAAGGGCATGGCGCCGTCGATGCGCACCGCCACCTCCGGCACCCGCCCGCGGCGCAGGTCGCGGCCGAAGCTCTCGGGGATTTCGATGGTCAGCGATGCCTCGCCCCGTTGCAGGCGCAAGGACAGGTCGCGGGCGTCCACGGCCGGCGGGGTGGCGCGGAAGCTGCGCGAGCCGTCGAACTGCTCGATGTAGGCGCGGCTTTCCGGCGAGCGGTCATGGTCGAGGACGGCGAAGGTCAGGTTCTCCACATCCATGGTGATGCCGAAGCCGAACACCAGCATGAGCAGCACCGTGCCGAGCAGGGCGACGGTGAGCCGGACCGGATCGCGGCGCAGTTCGAGGGTTTCGCGCCATGCGTAGGCGAGCAGGCGGCGGCGGGAATATGCCCTCTCCCCGCCTCTCGGCGAAGCTTCGCTTCGCCTGCCGGCACCACAAGCGGAGCTTGTGTTGGGGGGGAGAAGGGGATTCCCCTCCGCCTGCCGCATAAATCCGATGAAGGCGTCGTCCAGGCTGTCGGCCTGCTGTTGGCGGCGCAGCTCGTCGGGCGGGCCGGCGGCGATGACGCGGCCGGCGTTCATGAAGGCCACCCGGTCGCAGCGCGCCGCCTCGTTCATGAAATGGGTGGAGACGAAGATCGTCACCCCCTGGTCGCGCGACAACGCGATCAGGTCGCGCCAGAACTGGTCGCGCGCCACCGGATCGACGCCGGAGGTCGGCTCGTCGAGGATCAGCAGCTCCGGACCGTGCAGGATGGCGACAGCCAAGGACAGCCGCTGACGCACGCCCAAGGGCAGGCGGTCGGCCACCGCGTCGATGTAGGGGGACAGGCCAAAACGCTCCACCAGCGCCGCCAGCCGGGCGTCGGCGTCCGCAAGGTCGAACAGGCGGGCGTGCAGGTCGAGGTTCTGGCGCACCGTCAGTTCGCCATAGAGCGAGAAGGCCTGCGCCATGTAGCCGACGCGGCGGCGGCTCTCCAGATCGCCGGCGTCCACCGGCTTGCCGAACAGCCGCGCCTCGCCGGCGCTGGCGGGCAGGAGGCCGGTCAGCATCTTCATGGTGGTGGTCTTGCCGCAGCCGTTGGATCCGAGGAAGCCGAAGATCTCGCCGCGGCCGATGCGGAAGCCGATGTCCGACACCGCGGTGAAATCGCCGAAACGGCGGGTCAGGCCGATCGCCTCGATGGCCGGCTCGGCGCCAATGGGTTCGGGCGGGCGGGGCGGGACGATCAGGCGTTCGTGGCCGCGCCGGGCATCCTCCGGCAGCAGGGCGACGAAGGCCTCCTCCAGATCGGCGGCGCCGGTCTGCGCCTTCACCGCGGCGGGGGTGTCGTGGGCCAGCAGGCGGCCGGCATTCATCATCACCACCCGGTCGAACCGCTCCGCCTCGTCCATGTAGGAGGTGGCGACCAGCACGGTCATGCCGGGACGGCCGGCGCGGATGCGGTCGATCAGCTCCCAGAACTGCCGGCGGGAGAGCGGATCGACGCCGGTCGTCGGTTCGTCGAGGATCAGCAGGTCGGGGTCGTGCAGCAGGGCGCAGCACAGGCCGAGCTTCTGCTTCATGCCGCCCGACAGCTTGCCGGCCGGGCGGTCGGGGAAGGGGGCGAGGCCGGTCGCCTCCAGCAGGTCGGCGATGCGGCGCCGGCGCTCCGTGGCGTCGAGGCCGAACAGGCGGCCGAAGAACTGCAGGTTCTCGGCGACGCTGAGGTCGGCATAGAGGTTGCGGCCGAGACCCTGCGGCATGTAGGCGATTCGCGGCTGGAGGGCGGCGCGGCCACGCCGGTCGGAAACGTCGGTGCCGAGCACGCGGACGCTGCCCTGCTGGATCTTCTTGGCGGTGGAGATCAGGCCGAGCAGGGTCGATTTGCCGACGCCGTCCGGGCCGATGACCGCGACGCTGCAACCGGGGGGAATGTCGAGGGAGGCATCCTCCAGCGCCACCGTCCCGCCATAGCGGTGCCGCACGCCGGACAGCGAGACGGCGGGGGCGGGGGTCATGAGCGGGGACCTTGGGTAGAGGAGAGGGTCTCTTCCCGCGTCAGCTTCGATTCCAGCCAGTCGGGCCAAGCTGCCTTGTCGTCCAGCTTCACATAGGCCATGCCGGTCAGGCCGGTCTTCACCCGCTCGATGTAGCGCGTTACCAGCGCTTCCGGGACGCGGGCCTTGACGCGGAACATCATGCGGTCGCGTTCGGACTTGGTTTCCACCTGCTTGGGCGTGAACTGGGCGCGGGGCGCGACGAAGGTGACGGCGGCGGGGATCGCGGTGTCGGGAACCGCGTCCAACAGGATGCGGGCGTCGGCACCGAGCGCGAGATTTCCAGCGGTGTCGGTCGGCAGGAAGAAGGTCATGTAGACGTTCGACAGGTCGAGCAGCGTCGCCGCCTTGCCGCCGGCCGCCAGAACCTCGCCGGGTTCGGACAGGCGGTAGAGGACGCGGGACTTGCGCGGCGCCTTCAGCACGCCGTCGGCGACCAGGGTGGTCAGGCGGTCGACATCGCCGGCCGCGGCGGTGATCGCCTCGTCGGCGCTGGCGAGGTGGCTCTTGGCGGCCTCCAGCGCGGCGTCGGCGGTGCGGCGGCTGTTGCGGGCCTGATCGACCCTCTGTTCGGCGACATGGCCCTTGCCGAACAGGATCAGCGCCCGCTCCATCTCCTTGGCGGCGAAATCGGCCTCGCTGGCGCGCTGGGCGACCAATGCCACCGACTCCTCGCGGGTGCGGCGGGACTGGCGCAACTGGGCCTCGGCGGAGCGGAGCTGTGCCTCCAGGTCGCGGGTGTCGAGCGTGGCGATGACGGCGCCGGCCTCCACCAGATCGCCCTCCTGCACCGGGATGGTCAGGACGCGGGCGGCGTATTTGGTGGCGATGTCGATCTCGTTCGCCTCGATCCGGCCATTGCCGGAGGCGAAGCCGGCGGGCAGCCGGTTGCCCTGCATCGCCCGCCAGCCATAGGCGGCCCCGGCACCGAGCAGCGCCAGCAGGACGACGGCGATGAGGATGCGCTTGACGGTCATGGCCGCGCTCCCTTGCCGGCTATGTCGTCCTTGTCCAGCGCGCCCATCACGCCGGCCAGGATGCGTTCGCGCGTTGCGTCGTCGGGGGCGGCATCCAGCGTGCGGCGGAGCGCCAGCAGCGCCTCGGCATAATGGTTGTGCCAGTCGAGGCCGGAGGCGAGGTCGGCCGGGGCGAGGCGGGGGTGACGGTCGGCCGGTACCAGCGGGCGCGGGGCGGCGAGATCGACGCGGTCGTCCAGCGCGGGCTGGGCGATGCGCTCCGCCGGCCAGCCGGTGTCGATCAGGGCTTGGCGGATGGAGGCGCGGGCGGCGTCCTCGCCATGGACCAGGAACAGGCCGTGGCCGACGCCGTGGCGGGCAGCCACCCAGTCCAGCAGGGTGGAGCGGTCGGCATGGCCGGAATAGACGTCGATGGAGCGCACCGTCGCCTTCACCGCGATCTCCTCGCCATGGATGCGGACGCGGGGCGTGCCCTCCTGCAGCAGGCGGCCCAGCGTGCCGGGGGCCTGGTAGCCGACCAGCAGCACGGTGTCCTGCGGGCGCCACAGGCGGTTCTTCAGATGGTGGCGGATGCGGCCGGCGTCGCACATGCCGCTGGCCGCCATGATGATGGCGCCGCCGGAGATGCTGTTCAGGCGTTGGCTTTCCGGCACGCTGCGGACATGGTGGAAGTTCGTGCGGGTGAAGGGATCGCCGTCGGTCTCCAGATCGTCGAGATGGCGGCGGAAGACGCCGGTCACCGCATCGGCGAGCGGCGAGTCGAGGAAGACGTCCACCGCCGGCAGATGGCCGCCGTCGAACAGGCAGTCGAGGTCGTAGAGCAGCTCCTGCGTGCGTTCCACCGCGAAGACCGGGATCAGCAGGACGCCGCCGGCCGCCAGAGCCGCCGACACCTCGGCGCGCAGCACCGCCTGCCGCCCGGCCTCGTCCAGGTCGGTGCGGTCGCGGTCGCCGTAGGTGGTCTCCAGCACCATCCAGTCCGGCCGCTCCGGCCCGTCGGCGTCGGCGTGGAAGCTCTTGCCGCCGGGACCGAGGTCGCCTGAGAACAGGATGCGGGTGGGTTCGGCGGTACCGTCCAGCACTTCGATCTCGATGGAGGCGGAGCCCAGGATGTGGCCGGCCTGCCAGAAGCGGGCACGCAGGCCGGGAAGGATCCCGGTCCAGCGGTCGTATTCGACGCGGCGCAGCCGGCGCAGGCTGCGGATGGCGTCGTCCTGGGTGTAGATCGCCTGCACCGGCGGGCGGCCGCGCTGGCGGTTGCGGCGGTTCAGCCGCTCGACCTCGCCCTCCTGGATGTAGCCGCTGTCGGGCAGCATGTATTCCAGCAGGTCCACCGTGCCGGCGGTGGCGTGGATGCGGCCGCGGAAGCCGAGACGGGTCAGCTTCGGCAGCAGGCCGGAATGGTCGATGTGGGCGTGGGTCAGCAGGACCGCGGCGATCGAGGACGGATCGAAGGGGAAGGGGCGGTAGTTCAGTTCCCGGATCGTCTTGGTGCCCTGGAACATGCCGCAATCGATCAGCACGTCGCCCGCGGGCGTGGACAGGCGGAAGCAGGAGCCGGTCACCGTTCCGGCGGCGCCATGGAAGGTCAGCGACAGGGACATGGGCGACTGGGACATGGGCGACAGGGACATGGGGTCGGCTCCTTGGTTCGGTCAGTTCACCCCGCCACGCGCACCCCGCTGTCGTCCGCCGCAAAGGCCTGGGCGAAGGTGAAGTCGGCGTTGGTGCCGGCGTGGATGCGGTAGAGCGGCTCGCCCCTGCGCACGCGCTCGCCGACCTTGCGCAAGAGGTCGATGCCTGCGCCCTTGTCGGTGGGGGCGCCGGCCAGCCGCGCGATGCGGGCGAGGCGGTAGCAGTCGAGCGACGCGACCACCCCGTCGGCGGGCGACGCGACCTCCGCGACCAGGGAGCCCAGCGTCGCCACCGCGGGCGGCGGGCCCTGCAGGGCGATGATGCGTTCCATGGCGGCGAGCGCCGCGCCCGATTCCAGCAGCTCGCGCGCCCGGCTATTGCCGCTGCCGCCGCGGACGGCGGGGTCGAATTCCAGGATGCGGCCGGCCAGCAGCAGGGCGCGCTCCTTCAGGTCGGCGGGGGATGCCGGGTCGTTGCGCAGGACGGCCATCACGTCGCGCGCCTCCAGCACCGGGCCGATGCCGCGCCCGACCGGCTGCGAGCCGTCGGTGATCGCCACCTCCAGCGTCAGGCCGAGCCGGTCGCCGATATGCTCGAACAGCTTGCGCAGGCGCACCGCCTCGCCGGCCGTGCGGATCTTGGCGCTGGGGCCGACGGGGATGTCGATCAGCAGATGGGTGGAGCCGGCCGCCACCTTCTTCGACAGGATGGAGGCGACCAGCTGTTCGCGGGTGTCGATGGCGAGCGGCCGCTCTACCGAGATCAGGATGTCGTCGGCCGGCGACAGCCGGACATGGCCGCCCCAGACCAGACAGCCCTTGGCCTCGCGCACCAGGGTCTGCATGCGCTCCACCGGCACGTCGACATTCGCCAGCACCTCCATGGTGTCGGCGGTGCCGGCCGGGGAGGTGATGGCGCGCGACGATGTCTTGGGGATCGGCAGGCCGTGGGCGGCGACGATCGGCACCACGATCATCGAGGTGCGGTTGCCGGGGATGCCGCCGATGCAGTGCTTGTCGGCGACGGTGCGCAAATCCTGCCAGTGCAGCCGGGTGCCGGCGGCGATCATGGCGCGGGTCAGGCCCAGCACCTCCGCCGTCGTCATGAAGCTGGCGCAGGCGATCAGGAAGGCGGCGATCTCGATCTTGGAATAGCGCTGGTCGGTGATGTCGCGGATGATCGCGGCCAACTGCGCGTCGGTCAGGGCGGCGCCGCCGACCTTGGCGCGCACCAGCTCGAAGCTTTCGGGCGGGGTGGGCGGGACGAGATGGATGGCGGAGCCCTCCGCCAGTCCCAGCTGGCGGAAGGCGGGATCGGACAGCCCGATCTCGTCGGGGCCGACGATGGCCGGGTCGTCGACGATGTTCAGCACGGCCAGCAGCGAACGGCCGTCGTTCCGCACCTCCACCCGGCCCAGACCGAGGAAATCCTCGACATGGTACCGGGTGCAGTGCCGGTTGAGGAAGGCGACGTTCTCCCGGACGGTGTCTATCGCCAGATGTCGAAGCGTCAGCATGGGGACAGTCTACGACAGACCGCGCTAAACAGAGACGCCCAGCCTGCGCGTCAGCCATACCCGTCCATATGCGCTGCGCTTGATCCCGGTCATTGGCAGGGGGATGCGGAAATGCTTATCAGGGCGGGGCTATCGGCCCAGCGTCTGCCTG
>JBKHVJ010000210.1:0-8556 GCA_046570145.1 Alphaproteobacteria bacterium | reverse complement strand
GGCCGGGCAACGGCGGGGCGGTGGCGGGGCCGTTTGCGAAGCCGTGGTCCATCGCTGAACCCCGGCCGTCACATGCCATCGGATCGGGGCGATCAGGCGGCGATCGGCTTGGAGAAGGTCTCCACCGTCGCGGTGACGCGGGCGTTCAGCGGGGCCAGCGCCTCGTTGGTGACCTTGGTGGTCAGCTCCTGCAGGCGGCTGGTCTCGGCCAGCATCGCATCGAAGCTCGACTTCAGGAAATCGTTCTGCAGTTCGACGACTTCCTGCAGGGTCTTGGCGGCCAGCAGCGCCTTGCCGGTGGTGATCGACTTGTCCAGCGCCGACTGGCCGTAGGCGACGACCTCGCGGCCCAGATCCTCGGCACCCTTGGCGGCGATGGTGCTGCTGGTGATCAGCGCCTCGACGTTGGCCTTGCCGGTGGCCTGGAGGTCCTCGTAGCTCTTCAGCAGCTGGGCTGCGGTCTTCTCGAACTGCTCCTTGGCGGCGGTCGCGGTCTGTTCGAACTGCTTGACCGTCTGCTCCTGACCGGCCTTCACCAGACCCTCATACTGCTCCTTGGCCTGCGCGGCGACGGTTTCGAGCGACTTCGGCGTGAACTGGTTCATGACGCGCGTTCCTTCCTGGCTGATGCCGACGTTTGGAAGATGGGCCCGGCCGCCGCGGAGCGGGGCACGATGCCTGCCGGCAGCGGTTTGCGTTGCGTTTATACGTTGTGCATCCGGTCCGGCCGGTCCCCGAAGCCGCAATCCGGCTTCAGGAATGTTGCACTGCAATATGAGGATTTTATGAGCTAAGCATGGGGCGCTGTCAACAGTCCGTTCGGCAAGTATCCGACCTGACCCTTTGCGTCGCACCATACCCCGATCGCGTGAAACTCCGATGAACACGGCATCGCGGACGTTGCCGGCGGACGCTTCGGTCGAGGTGCCGGCGGCAATCCCCCAAACGGAGCAACTCCTTAACGAAGGATTTACCGACGGTGGGACAAGTGTAGCGTGGCCGTGGACGGGATTCGTCTCGGCCAATGGTCAGGTGCGGCGCTTGGACGCGGCGCTCCGGGCCGTCCGCCCTCCAGGCCGCATCTTCGGGACCTTTTCGATCATGACCTATTGCCTTGGCATCAAGACACGCGACGGCCTGATCGGTCTGTCGGACGGCCGCATCACCAGCGGCTCGCAGCTTTCGTCGGCCCGCAAGGTGACGATGATGGGCAACGGCGGCGACCGTTTCTTCATCATGAATTCCGGTCTGCGCAGCGTGCGCGACAAGACGCTGGCCTATCTCCGCCGCGACATGCAGAAGCGCCGGGGTGAAGCCTACTCGACCATGCTGGACGCCGTATCCGCCTTCACCGCCTGCCTGCGGCAAGTCGCCGCGGAGGATAAGGACTCGCTGGAGGCGTCGAAGCTGCACTTCAACCTGCACGCCATCATCGGCGGCCAGCTGGCCGAGGACCGGGAACCCTACATGTTCCTGGTCTATCCGGAAGGCAACTGGATCGAGGTGGACGAGCGCACGCCCTACCTGTCGATCGGCGCCACCGCCTACGGCAAGCCGATCCTGGACCGTGCCCTGACCTACGGCACCGACATGCAGACGGCGCTGAAGCTGGCCTACCTGTCCTTCGACAGCACCCGCTTTTCCAGCAACGACGTCGGCTTTCCCATCGACATGGTGTCCTACCATGCGGAGTCGCGCAGCTGGCGCCAGTCGAACTACGACTATGACGACCTCAGCGAACAGCGCCAGTGGTGGAACCGCAACCTGACGGAGCTGGCCCGCCGCATGCCGGACGGTCCCTGGGTCGAAACCCTGGTGCCCGACAGCCTGCGCCCGCGCCAGATCGCCGAGGAGCCGGCCTGAAGGCATCCGGCCTGATCGGTTCAGTCCAGCGGAAGGGCGCTGAGCATCAGCGCCCCGAAGGGGGCGGTCGGGCCGACCAGTCCATAGTGGCCCTGTCGGTTGCGGCCGACCTGGATTTCGAAGAAGACGCCGCCGTCCGCCAGCTGGCCGGAGCCGGGCAGGGTGCGCGGCGCGTCCTCCGGCTCCGGCAGGGTGGGGAAGGCGACGCCCGTCGGGTCGACGCCGCGCAGCAGGTCGGGGAAACCGGCATCGGTGAAGCGGCTGGACGGGTAGGGGTAGGCGGTGAAGAACCACTG
This sequence comes from Alphaproteobacteria bacterium, assembly GCA_046570145.1. GTDB lineage: Bacteria > Pseudomonadota > Alphaproteobacteria > Azospirillales > Azospirillaceae > Azospirillum. The sequence continues at coordinate 6,397 of JBKHVJ010000210.1, read as the reverse complement.
CCCGCCGCGGCAGCCGTTGATCAGCCAATAGAAGCCGTTCGATGGAAGCCGCAGCCCGTGCGGCGGCGGGTCGAACGCCCCGTCCTCGCGCAGGCGGCCGATGAAGCTGTCGTACTGCGCGGCGCTCAGTTGCAGCGTCGCCTTGCGGCCGCGGGCGGCGGAGAAGGGATCGGCCGGCGTGATGCGGGCGAGGTCGGTCGCCTCGATCACATGCGCCTCCACCGCGGCACCGCCGCGCTCGGAATCGCCGACGACGTCGTATGTCCGCACATGACGGTTGTAGTCGGCGTTGAAGACCAGGCGGAAGCGGTCGGTCCCATCCTTGCCGCAGCGCGACCTCAGGTCGTCGCCGTTGAGATAGCTGAACCAGGACAGCTTGCGCGCCACCGGATTGTCGGTCGGCCCGACGGAGGTGCAGCCGGCGAGCGCCAGGAGGGATGCCGCCATCGATGCCGCCACACGGGCCGCGCTCGCCCGGCGGGATCGGGCGTGGCGAAGGCCGCCGGGAGAAAAGGTATCGGTCTGAACGGTTGTACCCGGTGCGCTTGTGTCCGGGACGCTTCTTTGATGACCACGGCTCATTGTCGCTTGCCTCGCGTCAGCGGCCCCTGGTAGGTGGAGGGTGCAGGTCGCGGCGGCAAGCCCGATCGCCGGGCCCCGGCCGATCGGAGGGCGCCGGTAATCCGTCTGCCCCCATGCCGTAGCCCCTCCGTTTGCGTGCCGACCTCCGCGATCTTCCCCGTCATCCTCCTTCAGCCAGGACCTGCCATTTTGGTCACAGACACTGCCAAAAGCCAAAGCAAGAAATTAACGAATTCCTGCTAGACACTGATTTCGCACGAATTTACCATTGAACCAAGCACCAAAATCTAGCGGTTGGCGGGGCCATCATGAGTGTAACGCGCAACACCGTTCGTAACGGATTGTTTCCGTTCGCCTTTCGCGCAACGGACACGGCCGGCGGGCGGAGTTCGGCGGGTGTGGGGCGCCATTTCCTCGCGGCAGCCGCGTTGCTGGGCATGGTGGCCATCGGGTCTGGCCTCTCGGCGGCCGAAGCGCTGGCAGCGAAGGCCGCGGCCATTGTGGTCGATGCCCGTACCGGGCAGGTGCTGATCGACCAGGATGCCGACGCCATCGTCCATCCGGCGTCGCTGACCAAGATGATGACGCTGTACCTCGCCTTCGACGCGCTGGAGGACGGCCGCCTGTCCCTCGACCAGCAGTTGCCGGTTTCCTCCTTCGCGGAGAGCATGTCGCCGACCAAGCTCGGCCTGCGCGCCGGCCAGACGCTGAAGGTGGAAACGGCGATCCTCGGCCTGGTCACCAAGTCCGCCAACGATGCCTCCGTCGTCCTGGCGGAGGCGCTGGGAGGCACCGAGTCCCGCTTTGCCGAGATGATGACGCGCAAGGCGCGCGAGTTGGGCATGCGCCGCACCGTCTACCGCAACGCGTCGGGTCTCCCGAACATGGAGCAGGTCACGACCGCCCGCGACTATGCCATGCTGTCCCGCGCCCTGATGCGCGACCACGCCAAATACTATCCCTATTTCAGCCGCCGCAACTTCGTCTATGGCGGCCGCACGCTGGCCAACCACAACCACCTGATGTCCCGGTACGAGGGTATGGACGGCATCAAGACCGGCTACACCGTCGCGTCCGGCTTCAACCTTGCCGCGTCGGCGGTGCGGGATGGGCGCCGGCTGGTCGGCGTGGTGATGGGCGGCAAGTCCGCCGGGTCGCGCGACAACAAGATGGCGGCGCTGCTCGACCAAGCGTTCGGGCGGCCCAGTCATGGCCGCGACGATGGTCCGGTGATGGCCAGCCTCGACACCACCCGCTCCGACGCTGTCGACGGCGAGGGGGATGACGACGACGAGCCGGTGGTGAAGGCCAAGCCGGTGCGCGCCGCCATGCAGATGGCCGCGGTTCCCGCCGCCGCTGCGCGGGAGAGCAAGGCCGCCCGCGAGGCCGGTTCGCATTGGGGTGTGCAGGTCGGCGCCTTCTCCAGCCGTGCCGCCGGCAACAAGGCGGTCACTCAGGCGGTCAAGCAGGCCCCGTTCATCCTGCGCGCGGCCAAGGCGAGCGTGGTGGCGGCGAAGGCCGGCAAGGACACCGTCTATCGCGCCCGTCTGACCGGTCTCGATGAGAAGGATGCCCGCAAGGCCTGCGCGGTCCTGACGAAGCACGGCCACAATTGCGTTGCCGTGTCCCCTGGCGAGCGCGGCTGACCGGTATCCGGCGCCCGGCGCGGGATCACTCCCGCGCTGCGGCGGCGCAACGATCCAGAAACGCCAGCGCCGGCGCCAGCGAGTCGGCCAGATCGCTCATCCGCCGCGGCAGGTCGGCGGCGCTGCCGTCCTCCACCGCCGCCTCCAGTGCGCGGGCGGCGCGGCGCAGGGCGAGGCAGCCATACTGGCCAGACACGCCGGCGATCTTGTGCGCCATTGCCCCGGCAGTCGTCCGATCCCCATTCCGCAAGGCTTCGCCAAGCGTCTGATCGTGCTGGCGCAGCACCGCCGCCGTCTTGGCGATCAACTCGGCTGCACGGGCGGCGGGAAGCATTTCCCGCATCGTCACGATGGCGCTCTCGTCGAAATCCGGTTCGTCGAGCGGCGGGGCGGCTTGCGGCGAGCCGGCCAGCGCGGCGGTCAGGGCGTCCAGCTGCAGGGGTTTCGCCAGAATGCCGTCGGCGCCGCAGCCGGCGCAGCGGTCGCGGCCATCCGCTGTGATGCTGGCCGTCAGCATCAGGATCCGCGGGGCGCCGCCGCCCGGCCGGCCGCGGATGGCGCGGACGGCCTCGTCGCCGGGCAGGCCGGGCAGGCCCAAATCCATCAGGATCAGGTCGAAGGCGATCTGCGCCGCGGCCGCGACGGCGGCCGGGCCATCCTCCACCGCCACCACCCGATGGCCGGCACGCTCCAGCAGGGCGCGGGCGGCAAGGCGGGTGACCGTCTCGTCTTCCGCCAACAGGATGTGCAAGGGGGGCATGCCGGTCCGCTCTTCCCGGTTGATGAGAGGACCGCAGTCTAGCCGGTTCCCCGGCGGCACGCACCCACACCATGAGGCAGTGTCGGATGGGCGCGGCGTCACACGGTGGGAGAGGCCTGGCTGAACATCGGATCCTCGATCCGGTGCAGGCGCCCGGCGCCGGTCATCGCCGCGCGCAGCAGCAGGGTCTTGCGGCGGGCGGCGGCCAGCTTGCTGACCGGCGCCTCGCGCAGGATTTCGGCGCCATAAGCGTCCGCGACCATCAGCCCGCAATCCTCCGGGATCAGTTCGGCCGGGAATCCGTCATCGACGGCGAAATAGAAGGCATCGCACCATTCGCGATACTCCTGCCATTTCTGGTCGGACCGGAAGTCGGGAACGCCGCTCTTCACCTCGACGATCAGGATGCAGCCGGACTCGTCGATGGCCAGCACGTCGGCCCGCCGTCCGCTCGCCAGCCGGAATTCGGTCAGGGTGGCATAGCCGCGCATCGCCAGCGCCCGCCGCACGCCGCGGAAGATCGGCACCGCTCCGCCGGCGGACAGGGCGGTTTCACCATCGGAAGCCGGAACGGCAAGGTCGTCGCTCATTGGCGCTGCGCCACCACTGGAAAATAGAACGGTTCAGGAACGATGGGGACACAATGCCGCGTCGGCCCTGCGGCGCCAAGGGGCAAAAAGGGCATGACGGGCTGCGGCCGGTCCGAACCCGACTGAAGTCCGGCGGGTCTCAGTCGGGAATTATGACCGGGGGCAGGGGAACCGGCCGGCAACGGTTGCGCGGCAGGCTGCGGTCGGCGGGAAACACCAGCACGGCGGCGGTGCCGACTCCCGGCTCACTGGTCAGCTCCAGCCGGCCGCCATGCATTTCAGCCAGCCGCTTGACGATCGGCAGACCAAGCCCGGTCCCGCGGGAATTGCGGGCGATGGTGGAATCCTGAAGCTCGAAGGGATGAAGGATGCGGGGAAGCTCGGCGGTCGGGATGCCGACGCCGGTGTCGGCCACCATCAGCCCGATCCCGCCGTCCGGCATCAGCTGCGCCGTCAGCACCACCTCGCCGCCCGGCCGGGTGTGGGTGACGGCGTTGGACAGCAGATTGGTCAGCATCTGGGTCAACGCCTGGGCGTCGCCCTGCAGAAGCGGAAGGTCGGCCGGCACGTCGCGGCGCAGGCGGACCTCACCCTCGGCCGCGACATCCTGCAACGCCGCGGCGACCCTGAGCGATAGGGCGTCCAGATCCACCCCCTCCTCGGCCATCGGCTTGGTGCCGTCCAGACGCGACAACTCCAGGATATCGTCGATCAGTGCCAGCAGATGGCTCCCGGCATCGCGGATGTCGCCGGCATAGCTGCGGTAGCGCGGGTTGCCCAGCGGTCCGAACGGCTCCGACAGCAGCATCTCGGAAAAGCCCAGGACGGCGTTCAAGGGCGTCCGCAACTCGTGGCTCATCTGCGCCAGGAAGGCGCTCTTGGCGCGGCTGGCGCTTTCCGCCTCGCCGCGGGCGGCACGCGCCTCGGCTTCGCGGACGCGCATCCGCTCCTCGTTCAGCTTCAGCGTGGTGACGTCCGTGTAGTGGACCAGCACGCCGCCGGGGACCGCGTGTTCGCGGCTGAGCAGCCAGCGCCCGTCGGGCAGCGGCACGACCACCGGCGGCTCCAGCCGGCGATGCCGCTCCAGCCGCACCCTCAGCCAGGTCGCACGCTCCTCCTCCGTGGTCAGGCGGGGGTCGGACAGGGCGAAGCTGCGGGCCAGCTCTTCGAACGGGACGCCGGGTACCAGCCGGTCGGCCAGCGCGGGCAGGTCGCTCTTCAACCGGCTGTTGGCGTGGACGAGGCGGTCGTCATGGTCGAACAGGGCGAAGCTCTCGGCACTGTGCTCCAGCGCCGCGGTCAGGCTTTCGGCCAGCGCTTCGGCCACCGAAGGCGCCTCAGGGCCCAGGTCGGTCAGGATCGCGCTGAGGCCGTCGGGCGCCGGGGCCGCCACCACCCGCCAGCGCACGGGGATGCCGCCGCGCCGCGCCGCGACCGTCCGCTCCACCGGTGCATGCAGGGCGTCGGCCAGCGCCGCGAACAATCCGGGGCAGGCGGCGTCGGTCGCACCGCCGCGCAGCCTGCGGCCCGCCAGAGGTGCGGCGCCCAGCAGCCGTTCCGCCGCCGCGTTGGCCGACCGCCATTCCAGGTCCGTCAGCGCGCCCGTGCAGTCACGGTGAGCCTTGAAAAGAGCGGTCGCGACCGGCAGCCGCATCATTGCCGACAGGAAAACATCATCGGGCAGGACCTCCCCGGCCGCAGCCCGGCTGCTTTCCCCATCGTCACAAGTCTGCGCGTCACATTCCATCCGGCCATCATTGCGGCCCATTCCTAAAAAACGCTGAATGCCAAGCCTGAAGTGAGCGCGATTATTTGTCGAATTGTAACAGAAGGCCTCCTCTGCACATGGTTTCTGCCAGATTTACCAAAAAAGCAACGAAAGGTTTGATTGTGTGAGTCTTAATGATCTTCGCGTGCGCTCTGCCCAATGGCGGGCTTTGCAGCGGGCGATGGCTTCCATACTCTGGTAACTCCACAGCGTGATCGGTACCGGGGCGTTATGGTTTGGATGCAGGTGTCGCCATGAACGGCAGCCAGGACGATGCCGACGGCTCGGCTTCGGCGATTCTGGTGTTCGGCGCCGACGGACGGCTGGCCGACTGGTCTCCGGCAGCCGAAGCCTTGCCGTATCTGGCCGGCTGCCTTGCGGCTGGCATGCCGGCCGCCGACCTGGAGGAGCAGGCCTGGCCGGGACGCAAGGTTGTCCCGATGGCCGGGGGCGGGGCGGTGTGGCGGCTCGCCAACCTTGCATCCTCCACCGTCTCGTCTTCCGCGTCCGCGGACACATCCACCCCGGTGACCGTCGCACAGCCTATGCGCGACCCGGCGGGGCGGCTGTTCGCGGCGGCAAGCCATGACCTGCGCCAGCCCCTGGCGGCACTGTCCCTGCTGATCGGCACGCTGGACGGCCGGCTGAAGGAGGGGCGCACGGGTGCGGCGGAGCGGTCGGGGCGTGACCTGCTGCACTCGATGGCCCAGGCGGTGGAGTCGATGCGCAACATGGTCGATGGCCATTTCGATCTGGTCCGCCTGGAAAGCGGTTTGGTCGAGCCGGACATCCGCACCCACGCCGTCAATGGGGTCCTGATGCGGCTGGCGTTGGACGTGGCCCCGCGTTTCGCCGACCGCGGGGTGCGCTTCAGCGTGATGCCCTGTTCGGCGATGGTGCGGACCGACTCCGCCCTGCTGGAGCGCCTGCTGCACGGGCTGGTCGCCAACGCCCTGCGCGTCACGGCGCATGGCCGGGTTCTGGTCGGCTGCCGCACCCGCGGCGACCGCCTGCGGATCGAAGTGTGGGACAGCGGCCGCGGTCTGTCCGC
>JBKHVJ010000209.1:0-4131 GCA_046570145.1 Alphaproteobacteria bacterium | reverse complement strand
GGGCATCACCGGCTTCCTGATCGAACATCAGGGCACGTTCCTTCAAGTGCTGGAAGGGGAGGGGGAGACCGTCAGCGACCTGTTCGCCCGCATCTGCCGCGACACGCGCCACCGCAATCTCGCCGTGCTCGGCCGCTGGGAGCGGACGGAGCGCTCCTTCGGCTTCTGGGCGATGAATTTCGGACCGCTGGACAACCCGGATTTCTGGGACGGCGATTTCTCCCCCCTGCGCCAGGGCGAAGCGTTCCGGCGCAAGAGCTGCGATCCCGAAACCGCTCTGGCCGTCCTGTGCCGTGCCTACGCCTTCGCCAGCAAGGTCGCGGGCTGCGACCCGGTGATCGGCGACTTCGTGATGGGGTTCTCTCCGCCGGCCCGGAGGCCGGTCAGCGTCTGAACGCTCAACCTGCTGAAACAATTGACCGCTTGACGGGATGGCGCGTGTTTGTGCCATCGTCGCACCTCGCCCGGCCAAGGGTGGCCGGTCGCCGAGGAGAACCCCGTCCGATGAACGCCTTACGGCGTCTGTCCATTCCCGCTCTGCTGCTTGCCCTGGTCGCCGCCCTGGTCGCCGCCAAACCCTGGCTGCACGGCCATCTGGAGCCCGTCGTCGGCCGCTTGCTCAGCACCGGATTCGACATCGCGGTCGCATCGGCCGCGTGGCTGATCGCCGCCTGGGGCGGTGCGCGCCTGATCGACCTGCTGGCGACCGGCAACGGCGGCACCGGCCTGGACGGCTTGCCCCGGCCGCCGCGCATCCCGCGGCTTCTGGCCGACCTGCTGCGCTTCTTCGTCTATGGCGTCGCGGTGCTGGCGATCCTGGCCTTCGTGCTGGAACAGCCGGTGACCGGCCTGCTAGCGACCTCCGGCGTCGCAATCGCCGTTCTGGGCTTTGCGCTGCGCAACATGATCGCCGACATCTTCGCCGGCATCGCACTGAACATCGAGCATCCCTATCGCATCGGCGACTGGCTGGAGCTGTCGCCCGGCGTGGCCGGCCGGGTGGACGAGATCAACTGGCGCGCCACCCGCCTGATCGCCAGCGACGGCACCGCCGTCATCGTGCCCAACGGCATCGTCGCCGGCAGCCGGTTCGTCAATTTCAGCCGCCCCAACCCATCCTTCCGCGCCAGCGTGCCGATCCTGCTGGATCACGAGCTGCCGGTGGAGCGGGCCAAGCGCATCCTGCTGTCCGCCATGCTCTGCGCCGACGGCGTGCTGCCGATTCCCCGGCCCGACGTGATCGTGGAGGGGGTGACGCCCAACGGCATCACCTATCTGGCGCGCTTCTGGACCGACGACGGCGGTCGGGTGTCGCTGGTGCGCGACGCCGTGCTGACCGGGGTGCTGGCCAACCTCGCCCGCGCCGGGATCGAACCCGCCCGTCCCAAACAGGAGGTCCGCCGGCGCCAGCCCGACCAGCCCGACACCGGCATGCTGCGGCACAGCCTGCTGCGCCAGCTGGAGCTGTTCGACGCCTTCGACGACGAAGAGGTCGGGGCGCTGGCCCAGGCCATGCGCGAGCTTCACCTTCCCGCCGGTGCCGCCGCCGTCCGCCAGGGCGACGCCGGCGAATCGCTGTTCGTCATCGCGGAGGGCGTGTTTGACGTCCAGGTCGCCGCGCCCGCCTCCACCGACTCCGATGACGGCCCGCGTCCCGGCGTGATCCACCTGACCCGCCTGCGGGCGGGCGACCTGTTCGGCGAGATGTCGCTGCTGACCGGCCAGCCTCGCAGCGCATCGGTCGTCGCCTGCACCGACGCTGTGGTGTTCGAACTGGCGCGCAGCCATCTCGACCCGGTGCTGCGCCAGCGGCCCCAACTGGCGGAGCGGCTGGCCGACCTGATGGCCGACCGCCAGACCCGCAACACCGCCGAACGCACCCGCCAGCAGGGTGTCGTCCCGCCCGCGCCGGTGGAATCGCAAGCCCTGCTGGCCCGGCTGCGCAACTTCTTCAAGCTCTGAGGGGACGCGATCCCTCCCAAAAAGGCCCTGGGTCCGGGAACCTTGGACGGTGCCAGCCGTTATGCCGCGCGGGTGCCGGTGGTGCATCGAGCAGGTGAAGGGCCGGCATCCATGATCGCTCCAAACGGATGGCGGCCGCATTCCGCAGCCGGCGCCCCCGGTGTTTGGCCCTTCTTGCGGGTCGAGCGCCCCTTCGTCCTGAACCAACGAGGAGGCTCGACAGCCGATGTGCGGACTGAGTGGTGAGATTCGTTTCAAAACCGGCGAGGCGGCCAGCACGGCGGCGGTCCAGGCCATGTGCGACCGGATGGCGGCGCGCGGGCCGGACGGCCATGGTGTGTTCGCCCACGGCCGCGTCGCCTTCGGCCATCGCCGGCTGAAGATCATCGATCTCAGCGAGGCGTCGCAACAGCCGATGGTGGACTCCGCCCTCGGCCTCGCCATCGTCTTCAACGGCTGCATCTACAACCACCGGGAACTGCGCGACGAGCTGACGGGGCTCGGCTACAGCTTCTTCTCCGACGGCGACACCGAGGTCCTGATCAAGGCCTATCACGCCTGGGGGCCGGACTTCGTCAAGCGCCTGAACGGCATGTTCGCCTTCGCCATCCACGAGCGCGACAGCGGCCGCGTCGTGCTGGGCCGCGACCGGCTGGGCATCAAGCCGCTCTACCTCGCCGACATTCCGGGCGGGATGCGCTTCGCCTCCTCGCTGCCGGCCCTGGTCGCCTCTGGAGGCATCGACACCGACATCGACCCGGTGGCGCTGCACCATTACATGAGCTTCCACGCCGTTGTCCCGGCGCCGCAGACCATCCTGAAGGGCGTGCGCAAGCTTCCCCCCGCCACCACCCTGATCGTCGAGCCGGACGGCACCCGGCGCGAGACCACCTATTGGTCGCTGACCTTCGGGCCGCAGGCCGGCGACGAGGGCCGCGATTTCGCCGACTGGCGCGAACTGGTTCTGGAGACGCTGACCCGCGCGGTGCGCCGCCGGCTGGTCGCCGATGTGCCGGTGGGCGTGCTGCTGTCGGGCGGGCTGGACAGCTCCCTCATCACGGCGCTGCTGGCCGAGAACGGGCAGAGCGGGCTGAAGACCTTCTCCATCGGTTTCGAGACGGTGGGAGACGAGCGCGGCGACGAGTTCCAGTATTCCGATATCGTGGCGAAGCATTTCGGCACCGACCACAACCGCATCTTCGTCGATTCCGCCCGCGCCCTGCCTGAATTGCGCGACTGCGTGCGCGCGATGTCGGAGCCGATGGTCAGCCACGACAACATCGGCTTCTTCCTGCTGTCGCAGGAGGTGGCGAAGCAGGTGAAGGTGGTGCAGTCCGGCCAGGGCGCCGACGAGGTGTTCGGCGGCTATCACTGGTATCCGCCGCTGCTGGAGAGCCAGGACGCCGTCGGCGACTATGCCCGCGTCTTCTTCGACCGCGACCATGCGGAGATGGCGGAAGCGCTCGACCCCCGCTTCCTCGGCGAGGATCATTCCCGCCGTTGGCTGGAGCGGCAGTTCGCAATGCCCGGCGCCGAGCGGGCGGTGGACAAGGCCTTGCGGCTCGACACCACGGTGATGCTGGTGGACGATCCGGTGAAGCGGGTCGACAACATGACGATGGCCGCCGGGCTGGAAGCGCGCGTCCCCTTCCTCGACCACGAACTGGTGGAGCTTGCCGCCCGCATCCCGGCCGAAATGAAGCTGGCCGATGGCGGCAAATACGTGCTGAAGGAAGCGGCCCGCCGCGTCGTCCCGGCCGAGGTGATCGACCGGCCGAAGGGCTATTTCCCGGTGCCTGCGCTGAAATACCTGCGCGGTCCCTTCCTGGAGCTGGTGCGCGACGTGTTGAGCGCTCCGGCGGCGCGCGAGCGCGGCCTGTTCCGGCGCGACTATCTGGACCGGCTGCTGGCCGACCCGGAACGCCACATCACGCCGCTGCGCGGCTCGAAGCTGTGGCAGGCCGCGCTCTTGGAATTCTGGTTCCAGGAACAGGGCTTCTGACGGCCCGTCCGGCCATTCCATCCCGACAAACGCTTCGCCGGGACGTCCGGGCGCGGGACCGATCCGCGCCCCGGGGCGTTTCCCGAGTATGGAGCCGCATCCGACGATCAGGGGGATCCCATGAGCTACGCCCGCGTGAAACCGCACCGGCTGGAGCGCGCCGCCAG
>JBKHVJ010000208.1:0-18167 GCA_046570145.1 Alphaproteobacteria bacterium | reverse complement strand
GTCGGAACGGGTCGAAAAGCTGCTGGCCGACGAGGTGGCAAAGGCGGATCGTGAGCGTCGCCTGGATGCCACGATTGCGGCGCTGAACGACTTCGATGCCAAATACCGACCGCAATGATGTCTGCGCGCGGCACCATCACGTCCGCGACGGTGCGGTCGCGCAGCTTCAGGATGTTGGTCAGCAGCGCCCGCTCGCCGGATCCCAGCGAATCCTCGCCGTCCTCGCTGGCGGCGTCGTCCAGGCCCGCGATCAGTTCCTCGATCGTGCCGCGCAGGGACGTGTCCTCGCGGCCGCCCCAGACGGTGCGGAGCCACCCCTTGAACAGGTGGCCCAGGGAATGGTCTTCGGCCCCGTGGTCATCACGGGGCGTGCGACTGTCGGATATTTCGCTCATCGGTCCGGCGGTTGGTGGTTGGCGGCATAAGGATCGTCGATTCCGAGGCTGGCGAGCAACCGGGTTTCCAGCGCTTCCATCTCCCCGGCCTCGTCGTCCGTCTCGTGATCATAGCCCAGCAGATGCAGAACACCATGCATCACAAGGTGAGTCATGTGGTCTTTGAAGTTTTTCCGCTGTTCGGAGGCTTCGCGGGCGACCGTTTCATACGCCAGGATGACATCGCCCAGCATGACGGGCATGCCGTCTTGCGCTTCCGGCTCTTCCGCCTCGGTCAGGGCGAAGGACAGCACGTTGGTCGGCTTGTCCTTGCCGCGATACTCACGGTTCAGCCTGTGGACCAGCGCGTCGTCGGCCAGGACGACCGACAGCTCGGCCGGTCCTTCCTCGTCGTCATAGGCGGCGCCCAGGGCGGCGAGCGCCGCGCGTTCGGCCAGCCACTCGGCATCCTCGGCCCAATCGCCGGCTTCACGTGAAACAGTGATATCGACCGCGGTGGTCATTCCGGATCTCCAACGATACCGGCCTCGCGGTCGGTCGTTCCGGGTTCAGAACCGGCGCGGCGGGCCTGCTTGCGCGCCGCCTCGCGGGCATCGGCCTGGTCATAGGCGCGGATGATGCGGGCCACCATCGGATGGCGGACGACGTCGGCATCGGTGAAGCGGACGAAGCGCACCCCCTCCACCCCGCGCAGGATGTCCAGCGCGTCGCGCAGTCCCGACCGGGTGCCCGACGGCAGGTCGATCTGCGAGATGTCGCCGGTGACGACCATCCGCCCGCCTTCGCCGAGACGGGTCAGGAACATCTTCATCTGCATCGGCGTGGTGTTCTGCGCCTCGTCCAGGATGACGAAGGCGTTGCCCAGCGTCCGGCCGCGCATGAAGGCCAGCGGCGCGATCTCGATCTCGCCGGACTCCAGCCGCTTCTTCACCTGTTCCGCCGGCAGCATGTCGTGCAGCGCGTCGTAGAGCGGACGCAGGTAAGGATCGACCTTCTCCTTCAGGTCGCCGGGCAGGAAGCCCAGCCGTTCGCCCGCCTCGACCGCCGGGCGCGACAGCACGATGCGGTCGACCTGACCGGTGGTGAGCAGAGCCACAGCCTGCGCCACCGCCAAATAGGTCTTGCCGGTGCCGGCCGGGCCGAGGCCGAAGACCAGTTCGCTTTCCGCCAAGGCTTGCAGATAGGCGGCCTGGGTAGGCGAACGCGGGGTGATCGGGCCGCGCCGGCGGGTGCGCAGCGCGATCTCGGCGCGGGTGATGGTGGCCTGCTGGCCGGGAGCGCGCTGCTCCTCGCCGGGCGCGACGCCGGCAAAACCGGGATCGGCGGTCGCCATGCGGACGGCGCCGTCGACCTCGCCGCCGTCGATGGTCTGGCCGCGGGTCAGTCGCCGGTACAGGCCGTTCAGCGCCGCCTGCGCCGTCTCGGCGGCATCGGGCGGGCCGGAAATGGTCAGGGTGTTGCCGCGGGAGATCAGCGACACACCCAGAAGGGATTCGATGCGGGCGAGGTGGCGGTCATGCTCCCCGTACAGCATCGGCAGCAGCCGGTTGTCATCGAATTGAACGTCGATACGCCGTTCGGGCAGACCGTTCAAGCGCTTGCCTCCAAGGTTACGGCAGGCTGGAAGGGAGAGGCGGTGATGTACTCGCCGGTCACGACGGTGCCGGCGAGGCTGTTTGCCAGCGCGGCATCCACCCGCACCTCGACGATGCGGCCGAGCAGCCGTTCGTTCGCCTCGGCATGGACCGACTGCATCCAGGGGCTTCGGCCCAGCAGTTGGCCGTCGCGGCGGCCGATCCGGTCGAACAGGACGGGCACGCTGCGTCCAACGAAGCTGTGGTTGAAGGCAACCTGCTGGGCGTTCAGCAGCTGATGCAGCGCCGCCAGCCGGGCCTCCTTCACCTCTTCCGGAACCTGGGCGCCATCGACCGAGGCCGGCGTGCCGGGACGCGGGCTGTACTTGAAGGAATAGGCCTGGGCATAGCCGATCTCGGTGACCAGCTTCAGCGTCGCGGCGAAATCGGCGTCGCTCTCGCCGGGGAAGCCGACGATGAAGTCGCCGGACATCGCCAGATCGGGCTTGGCGGTGCGCAGCCGGTCGACCAGACGGCGGTAGTCGTCGGCGGTGTGCTTGCGGTTCATCGCCGCCAGGATGCGGTCGGACCCGGCCTGTACCGGCAGATGCAGGTAGGGCATCAGCTGCGGCACCTCGGCATGGGCGCGGATCAGGTCGTCGGCCATGTCGCGCGGGTGCGAGGTGGTGTAGCGGATGCGTTCCAGCCCGTCGATCTCCGCCAGCTCGCGGATCAGCCGGCCGAGGCCCCAGGTCGTCCCGTCCGGCCCGTCGCCGTGCCAGGCGTTGACGTTCTGGCCCAGCAGGTTGATCTCGCGCGTGCCGCCGGCGACCAGCCGCTTCGCTTCGGCCAGGATCTGGCGGGCGGGGCGGGAGAACTCGGCGCCGCGGGTGTAGGGCACCACGCAGAAGGTGCAGAACTTGTCGCAGCCCTCCTGCACCGCCAGGAAGGCGGACACGCCTTGGCTGCCGGCTTCCTCCGGCAGGAAGTCGAACTTGGATTCGGCCGGGAAATCGGTGTTCAGCACGCTGCCGGCGGCGCGGCTGGCCTTGGCCACCATCTCCGGCAGGGTGTGGTAGGTCTGCGGGCCGAAGACCATGTCGACGAAGGGGGCGCGGGCGACGATCTCCTCGCCCTCGGCCTGGGCGACGCAGCCGGCGACCGCCAGGATCATCCGGCCGTCCTCAACCTCCGCCTTGCGGTCCTTCAGCTGGCGCAGCCGGCCAAGTTCGGAGAAGACCTTCTCGGCGGCCTTTTCGCGGATGTGGCAGGTGTTCAGGATCACCATGTCGGCGCCGTCCGGCTCATCGACCGGTCGGTAGCCCAGCGGTGCCAGGACGTCCGCCATCCGGGCGGAGTCGTACACGTTCATCTGGCAGCCCCAGGTCTTGATGAACAGCTTCTTGGTCAACCCGCACCCTTCCGCTTGGAACAAAAACGAATAGCGCGCTCACGATGCTGCGTGGCGCGCGGCACGCCGTCCGTTCGGCGTCGCTCCTGAAAAGATGGTATCGCGTGTGGGGCGAATCGAGTCAATCCCGCTTCGCCCCACACGAATTTTCAACCAGGGCCTTTCCGCAATCCGGGATGGTCACGCCGTTCCGGCCTGCAGCCCGCCGCGCCAGAACCAGTCGGTCCGCCGCACGCGGTCAGTCCAGATTCGCTCCGCCGCCGTCCGGCTGAACAGCGCGCTGAAAGGGGCGGGGGTGTCTCCCGTCTGGATGCCGGCCGGCATGTCGAGGCCCTGCACCAGCACCGGCGTGGCGCCGACGGCGGAGTCCCGCGCGTCGGCCGGTTCCGGCCTGCCGATCATGCCGGAGGCACCCGACAACGCGCCCTCGACCAGTTCCAGGCCCAGCAGGCGGTTCATGTCCACCGGACCCGGCATCTCCATGCCCAGCGTCAGGGCGCGGGAGAAGCCGAACCGCTCGTAATAGGGGGCGTCGCCGATCAGGATCACCGACTTGTGGCCCAGCGCCACCGCCTTGTTCAGGCTCATCCGGATCATCTTGCTGCCCAGCCCGCTGCCCTGCAGGTGGGCGGCGACCGCGATGGGACCGAGCAGGATGGACGGGGTGCTGCCGCCGACCAGGATCGGCCAGTAACGGATGGTGCCCACCACCACCTCGCGCCCATGCTCGTCATGCTCGATGGCGACGAGGTTCAGGGCGGGGATGGAGTCGACGCCGTCGCGCAGTCGGTAGGCGGTCTTGGTGAAGCGGTCCGGGCCGAACGACGCGTCCAGCAGGGCTTCGATGGCGGCGGCGTGCTTCGGCTCTTCGACGGTGATGATCATGCGTGGGGCTCCCGGCGGGAAGAAGGTCTTCTCAGAAGGCTTCTGAAGGGCGGATCGCGCCGCCGCCGGAAGGCCGGGGGTGTCAGGTCCCCGTTGTGCCTTTGGCGTTCGCACGCGACCCAAGGACGGCCGCAACCGCGATGCGCGGTGCGAGGCTCCGTCGTCGGATGCGAAGGGCGTGCGAACGAGACATGGACAAGGCTCTTCGGCCGTTGCTGGGACTTGCGCATATATCATCGTCACCCCCCCATCGCAAGACCGTGGAGACCCGGCGACGATGCATGACTGTATCCATCACAATGCGGGCCCGGGACAGGGATGTCGGAGGATTGTCCGGCCGGGTTCTGGACAGTCGGGAAGGGCGACTTTATTCTGCGCTGAACCGCCGCCCAGCCACCCGGACTCCCCAGCCGCCTGCCCTTTTTCGGCCGGCGCCGTCTTCGGATCGTCTGCCAGGATCGCCAGACATGTACACCGCCGTCACCAACGACATCCGCGTCACCGTCCAGCCCGTGTTCCTGGAAGACCAGTCGGCTCCGGCCGAGGGCCGCTTCGTCTGGGCCTATCATGTCCGCATCGAGAACGAGGGCAGCGAGACGGTACAACTGCGCACCCGCCACTGGCGCATCACCGACGCCATGGGCCGCGTGCAGGAGGTGCGGGGTCCCGGCGTGGTCGGCGAGCAGCCGGTGCTGGAGCCGGGCGACCATTTCGAATACACCAGCGGCACGCCGCTCGGCACGCCGTCCGGCATCATGGCCGGAACCTACGGCATGGAAGGGGCGGACGGCCGTGCCTTCGACGTGACGATCCCGGCATTCTCGCTCGACAGCCCGCACCAGCCGATGCAGCTGAACTGATCCAGGCAAGTGGATCGGGCAGGACGGATGCGGCAAGACCGATCCCGGCAATCAAAAAAGCAGGCAAATAATACAATAGAATGTGTGTGAATTGAGGGGCTTTCAACAGTTGGCTTTGACAAGCCGCATGGCTGCCCGTACCTTTTTTCCTGCTTGAAGGCCATAGGACCCATCCCATCTTGGGGCTTCCGAAGGGCGCAGGCGGCCGACGCTGGTCAGGTGCGGCCACTCCGTCCGTAGAATGGGTCCTTTCGTCCTGTCAGCCATTCGGTTGATCCGCCGAGGCTCAGGTTCCGTATCGAGCTAGACATGATGGGCGCGTTGCGCGATCCCGGCCCCGGCTGTCGCCGCCGGTCTGCGCAAGTGCGCTACCCAGTAACGGAAAGGATGTTCCTGTGACGGCTTCCAAGACCCCGCTCGCCAAGCCCCAGGGCGTGGACAACGTGCTTCGCGGCCCCGGCAGCCCCCGGCCGGAGACGGTCGCCCGTCCGTCGCGCACCGAAGCGGAGGAAGCCGTGCGGACCCTGATCCGCTGGGCCGGCGACGATCCGGGGCGCGAGGGTCTGGTCGGCACGCCCGACCGCGTCGTCCGCTCCTACGAGGAGTTCTTCGCCGGCTACGGCATCGACCCGGTGGAGATCCTGTCGCGCACCTTCGAGGAGACCGACGGCTACGACGAGATGGTCGTGTTGCGCGACATCCGGGTGGAGTCCTATTGCGAGCACCACATGGTGCCGATCATCGGCAAGGCGCATGTCGCCTATCTGCCGCGCCGCCGCGTCGTCGGCATCTCCAAGCTGGCGCGTCTGGTCGAGGCCTATGGCAAGCGCCTGCAGATCCAGGAGAAGATGACCGCCCAGATCGCGAACACCATCGACGAGGTCCTTCAGCCCGAAGGCGTCGCCGTGGTGGTCGAGGCGCAGCACCAGTGCATGACGACCCGCGGCGTGCACAAGACCGGCGTCACCATGGTGACCAGCCGCATGCTGGGCGCCTTCCGCACCGATCCCTCCACCCGCCGCGAATTCCTGACGATGATCGGCAACCCGTCCTCGCGCGGGATGGAGTAAGGCCCAGAGGTCTTTACACCCCTTCCGCCGCCTGCCAAGCTCCCGCCGCCATCTGTGAGTGAGCGGCGCTGTATACGGGGTGTTGGGCATGGCGGCGAAGGTGACACCGGCGGTCAATGCGGCGAAGGCGGCGGGCGTCGCCTTCCGGCTGATGGAGTACGAGTACGACCCGTCGGCCGACGCCATCGGCCTGCACGCCGCCGAATCGCTCGGGCTCGACCCCGTCATCGTCTACAAGACCCTGATCGTCCAGCTGGAGCCCAAGGCGCTGGCCTGCGCCGTCATTCCGGTGGCGGCCAAGCTGGATTTGAAGGCCATCGCCACGGCGGCCAAGGCGAAGAAGGCCGACCTCGCCGACCCGGCGCTGGCGGAGAAGACCACCGGTTTCCTGGTCGGCGGCATCAGCCCGCTGGGCCAGAAGAAGGCGCTGCCGACCTTCATCGACGCGAGCGCCGAAGCGTTGCCGGAAATGGTGGTGAACGGCGGTCGGCGCGGCCTGCAGATCGTGCTGGCGCCCGCCGATCTGGCGAAGGCGACGAAGGCGACCGTTTGCGCCATCGTGGCACAGTGATCGTGGCACAGTGACCGTCGCGCGCTGAAACCGGAATGTTGGTGGTGACCCCGGCAGGACTCGAACCTGCTGCCTCAAGTTTAGGAAACTCGCGCTCTATCCTGATGAGCTACGGGGCCACTTGCGCCGCACCTTAACGGTTTCGTTGCCAAGGTGAAAGTGGCTTTTGGCGGAAGAGCCGCTTCACGGCGTCAGTCGGAATAGCGCTCCTCCAGCCACGGGTCGGCGTGGTTGTTGTAGCCGCGGACCTCCCAATAGCCCTTGTGGTCGCTTGCCAGCAGCTCGATCCGCTTCACCCACTTCGCACTCTTCCAGAAATACAGCTTGGGCAGCACGATGCGCACCGGCCCGCCATGGTCGCGGCCGATCGGCTGGCCTTCCCAGGTGGTGGCGAGCAGCACGCCGTCGTCGTCGAAGTCTGAGAGGGCGACGTTGGTGGTGTAGCCGTCGAAGGAATGGAAGACGACGAAGCGCGCCTCCGGCTTCGGCCGTGCCAGTTCCAGCAGGCGGCGGGCGCTGACGCCCTCCCACCGGTTGTCGTAGCGCGACCAGGTGGTGACGCAATGGATGTCGGAGACGAAACTCTCCTGCGGCTGGGCCTGGAAATCCGCCCAACTCCAGGACAGCGGGTTCTCCACCAGCCCGTCGACCGCGAGCGTCCAGTTGGCCGTCGTCACCTTGGGCGTGATGCCCAGGTCCAGAACCGGCCAGTCGGTCACCAGCCTCTGGCCGGGCGGCAGCCGGTCGCGCGCCGGGTCGGCGGAATGGCCGGTCAGCGCACGGCCGTCGCGGGCCCATTGCTCCTTGGTGGCGACCAGCTTGTCGCGGACGGCACCCTCCTGTCCGACCTCCTGGTCCGGTTCCGATCCGGTGGTCATGTCCGGTTTGGGGGGTGTATCGCTCATGGCTCGTCCTCTTCTGCGTTTTCGGGGCGTCCGGCAGGGGTCCCGCTTAAAAAAGGAACAGGCAGTCGGGTTGGCAAGCGGAAGCGGGAGAACTAATTTGCCGAAACCCGGCATATTGGAGCCACAGTTCCAGGCCAGGGTTCCGGCCGGCTGCTTTCCGCCGGCCCCGTTTTCCGCCGCCATGTCCGAGACCACCCGAGTGAATTGCCGATGATCCGGTTCGCAACGCCCACCGCATCCCCCCCTGCACATGTCTGGGCACGCGCTTGGCGTTTGTTCCTGTCCGGCGGCCTCGCCGTCCTGTTGCTCGCGGCCCTGCTCGCCGGGGCGGGGCCGGCCGCATTGGCGGCCTCGCCCGCGCCCGCCGCCTCACCCGCCGCTCCGGCACCCGCCGCCAGCGCTGCCGCACCTGCGGCTGCGGCCCCGGTGGTGGTGGACGAGGCGACCGTACAGCAGCTGGAGGCGCTGGTCGGCACGCTGGAGAACCAGGACGCCCGGTCGCAGCTGGTCACGCAGCTGCGCAACCTGATCACCGCCCAACGCGGGCTGGCGCAGGCCAAGGAGGCGGAAGGCGAATCGGCGCTGCCGCAGACCATCGGCGCCCAGGCGCTGGCTTTCCTGGCAGCCCGCATGGACGTGGTCAGCCGCCAGCTGGTGCAGGTCGCCAACGTCTTCGCCGACCTGCCGGGGGCCCTGTCCTGGGTGCAGCGGCAGGTGCAGGACGACATGGCGCGCGAGCGCTGGGTGCAGATCGCCGTCCAGTTGGCGATGATCCTCGGCATCGGCGCCGTGGCCGCCCGTGGCATCGCCTGGCTGCTCGCCCGGCCGCGCCATGCGCTGGCTTCCCGCCATGTCGGTTCCACCCTGCTGCGCGTCCCCATGCTGCTCGGCCGTGCGGTGCTGGAACTGGCGCCGATCGTCGGCTTCATCGTCGTCGCCTACACCGTCCTGTCGGTGACCGAACCGGCGCCGCGCGTGCGGCTGGTGGCGCTGGCGGTGGTGAACGCCACGGTCATCACCCAGGCGCTGCTGATCCTGGTGCGGATGACCTTCGCCCCCGACGCTCCCAACCTGCGGATCGTTCAGACCAGCGACGTCGGGGCGCGCCGCTGTTACGTCTGGTCGCGCCGCCTGATCGCGGTCGCCGTCTACGGCTATTTCCTGGCGGAGGGCGCCTATGTGCTGGGCCTGCCGCTGGGCGCCTACGGCGCGCTGCTGAAGCTGCTGGGCGTGGTGCTCGCCGTCATGACCATCCTGCTGATCCTGCAGAACCGCGCCGCCGTGGCCGACTGGATGCGCGGCAACCCGCTGTCGGGCGACGGCGACCCGCTGGCCACAGCCCGGCGCGAGGCGGAAGGGCAGGGGGCGGTCCTGCGCACGGCGCGCCGCCGTTTCGCCGAGATCTGGCACGTCCTTGCCATCCTCTATGTCGTGGTCACGCTGGGCGTCTGGGTGCTGAACGTCTATGGCGGCTTCGAGTATCTGGCCCGCGGCACCGCGGTGACGGTGGTGGCGGTGGTGGTGGCCCGGCTGCTGGTGGGCGGGCTGAACCGGGCTCTGCGCCGCGGCCTGACCATGAACCGCGATCTGGCCGGCAATCTGCCGCAACTGCACCTGCGGGCCTTCCATTACCTTCCCATCGTCCAGCGCATCGGCAAGATCGTCATCTGGCTGGTGGCGCTGGGCGTCGCACTGAACGGCTGGGGCATCGACACCCTGGGTCTGGTCGAATCCGCTCTGGGCCGCCGCATCGTCGGCAGCGTCATCTCCATCGGCCTGCTGCTGGCCGGCGCCATCGTCGCCTGGGAGGTGGTGAGCGCACTGATCGAGCATTTCCTGACCAGCACCGACAGGAACGGCGCGAAGATCGAGCGCAGCGCCCGCATGCGCACCCTGCTGCCGCTGCTGCGCAATGCCTTCCTGATCCTGCTGGTGACGATGGTGTCGCTGATCACGCTGTCGGAATTGGGCGTGAACATCGCGCCGCTTCTGGCCGGCGCCGGTGTCGTCGGTCTGGCCATCGGTTTCGGATCGCAGACGCTGGTCAAGGACATCATCACCGGACTGTTCATCCTGTTCGAGGACACAGTGTCGGTGGGCGACGTGGTGGATGTCGGTGGCGGCCATTCCGGCACGGTGGAGGCGATCTCCATCCGCTCCATCCGCCTGCGCGACGGTGCCGGCGCGGTCCATTCCGTGCCGTTCAGCGCCGTCACCACCGTGAAGAACATGAGCAAGGACTTCTCGGTCACGCTGTTCACCGTCACGGTGTCCAACCGCGAGGATCCCGACCGCATCATCGCCGTGCTGAAGGAGACGGGCGCCGAGGTGCAGTCCCAGCCGCAATTCGCCGCCGACATCCTGAACCCGCTGGAGGTGCTGGGCGTCGACAAGCTGTCGGACACCGGCATCAACATCCTGGCCCAGTTCAAGACCCGTCCGACCCGCCAGTGGGGGGTGAGCCGCGAGTTCAACCGCCTGCTGAAGAAGAAGTTCGACGAGCTGGGCATCGCCATGCCGACCCAGTCGATGCAGCTGGTCGTCGGCCAGAACCCGCACGACCGCGCGCTGGCGGAGGCGCTCAGCCAGGGGTCGTGAGGAGCGGGCTCCGAGACTATACGGAAAGGAAGACGCCCGGCTCTGCCGGGCGCTTTCATCGCCGTCTTGGCCGTGGTGCAATCCTTACCCGGCCGGTGCCGGCGGGCAGGGAGGGCGGCGCCAGCGGCGCAGCGCGTCGTCCAGCGCACGGGCGAAGCTGGAGCGCTCGTCCGGCGTCAGGAAACTGCCGACGCCCACCGACTGGCCGTGTGAGGTCAGCGTGACCTGACCCGCTGGACCGCGGCGGTCGTGGTCGGCGCGCTCGGTGTGGGTGATCCGCAGCCAGTGGGGATGGAAGGACCAGCGACGCTCCGGCGCCTTCCAGTGAACCCGCTGCACCGTCAGGGAGGTTTCGGTCAGCCGCACCCGCTCATACTGGCGGGCGGAGCGGTAGCTGACGCGGAAGGCAAGCCACAGTGCCAGCACGTCCAGCCCGCAAAAGGGCACCACCGGCCAAGCGCCGTTGGCGACGAAGATGCCGGCGACGACCAGATTCAACAGGATCACCACCCCCATCAGCGTCCGGTAGCCGTTGCGGCCCAGGCTGCGGTGGGGATGGAGGATGGCATCGAAGAACACGCGCACGGGACCGCTGCCGGCGTGATCCCCTTGGGGAGCGTCGCCGGCCTGACCGTCCGGCCGGCCGTGGGGCTGATCGCCGGGCCGGAAGTCGGAGATGTCGATGGGCATGGCGTCAATACTAGACGACCCATGCGCCGCTGAAAACCGCCCCGCCGAATAAGTGATGGAATGGTGGGTTATGCCGCTTTCGACACCATCGGCACCACGCCGCCATGCAGCACCCAGGCCATGGCACTGTCCATCTTGGTGAAATCGTCGGCGGGCATCCCGTCGGCGGGGGCCTCCACCAGCGCATTTGCCGTATTGCCTGCCGGCTGAACGAAGATCCGTGCCTGATCGTCGGTGCCGGCGGCGATCATCGCCTCGGCCATCACCGACGCCCAGTGCCAGTCGGTCATCACCACCGCGCAGCGCAGTTGGCCGCAACGCCGGGCCAGCTTCATCAGGGCGACGACGATCTCGGGCCGGAAGTCATCGATTTCGAAACGGTCGAATTCGATCAGGCTGCTCCATGGCGTGCCGCGGCCGCCCAGATTGGCGCACTGAACCTCCACCTGCCGGGCGACGGCATCGCGCTGGTCGATCGACAGCTGGCCCTGCAACCTGACGTGCAATCCCCAGTCCATGACTTCCACAAGATAAGAAGCGGTCATATTCATACACCCTTATCTGGACCGAGAAATACAACCAGTAAGATCAATGGTGCGAGCCTAGGCGTTCGGCCGGTGTCTTGCCGATCAGCAAATCATACGCCACCGCCGGATCAGGGGAGAAGCGCCATTCCTGCGACGAATTCTGTTGGATTGGCGTGATTTCTCTCTATTTCTGTCGCAATCTGCGATGCAGCGCTGCAGTTTGGGTCAGCTGACCGATCCCGCCCCCGGCCATCACCGCCCACCGCCAGCGACGCTGGCGCAACCCCGGCCGTTGCGGCTATGGTGGCGGCCATGAAGCCCGCCGCCGTCCAGGAATTCTTCCGCCGCCTGTCCGCCGCCAACCCGGAGCCCCGGAGCGAGCTGGAATACGTCAATCCTTACACGCTGCTGGTCGCCGTCGTGCTGTCGGCCCAGGCGACCGACGTCGGCGTGAACAAGGCCACCGGCCCGATGTTCAAGGTCGTCACCACGCCCGAACAGATGGTGGCGCTGGGCGAGGAAGGACTGCGCCAGTACATCAAGACGATCGGCCTGTTCAACACCAAGGCCAAGAACGTCATCCGCCTGTCGGAACTGCTGATCGAACGCCATGGCGGCGAGGTGCCGCGCGACCGCGACGCGCTGGAACAGCTTCCCGGCGTCGGCCGCAAGACCGCCAACGTCGTCCTGAACGTCGCCTTCGGGGAGGAGACGATCGCCGTCGACACCCACATCTTCCGCGTCGGCAACCGCACCGGGCTGGCTCCCGGCAAGACGCCGGACGCGGTGGAGGCAAAGCTGCTGAAGGCGGTGCCGAAGCTCTACCGCCGCCATGCCCACCATTGGCTGATCCTGCACGGCCGCTATGTCTGCAAGGCCCGCAAGCCCGACTGCCCGATCTGTCCGGTGGCCGACCTCTGCGCCTTCAAGGACAAGGTCATCGCCTGAAGGCTGTTCCACGGGCGAAGCCGGGACACGAAAAAGCCCGGCATGGCGGGAGCCAGCCGGGCGTTTTTGCGTCTGGAGCGGTTCAGACCGCTTCGGCCGTCGGAGCCTGATCGACCTGCGCCGTGGCCGTGACCGGCGCGGCGGCCGGCCTGATGCCCGCGCCGTAGAGCTGGATGTCGCCGACCAGCTGGCCGCCGGCATCGACCGCCAGCTCGCCGAAGCGGATCGAGCCGGTGATCTTGCCGGTGGAGCGCACGGTCAGACGGCCGCGGACGGCGATGTCGCCCTCGAACCGGCCGGCGATGTCGGCTTCCTCGATGTCGACCGAGCCCTTGAACAGGCCGGTCTCCGCGATCTCGACCAGCCGGCCTTCGCGCAGCTTGGCCTCCACCGTGCCCTCGACCACCAGAACGTCGCAGGACCCGATCTCGCCGGTCAGGGAGATGTCGCGGCCGACGGTCAGGCGGCGCTGCTCCGGCATGGCCGGGGCGACCGGAACCGGAGCGGCGGCGACCGGGGCCGCCGGGGTGGCGACGGGGATCGACGGCTGGCGCGGGGCCGCGCCCGGCATGTCGACGACGCGGCGCGGAACATCGGTCTTGAAACCGGCGCCGGGCACGGACGGCGCGGTCGGGGGCTTGGGAATGCTGTTCATGTCGGGTCCCTTCGAGGCGGAAGGCATATCGGGATAAGCCGGTGCGGCGTGCTGCGCGTCGGCCAGCGCATGGGCCATGCTGGGCGCGGCGGCTCCGGCAGCGACGGCGGACGTCGGGTCGCCGCCCGGCAACTGGCCGGGAACCGGATTGTTCAGCGAGGTGAGCGGCGACGAGACGGCGCCGGCCTCGCCCGGTGCGTACGGACGGGCACCCGGCTGCGGTGGGGCGGGGCTGTCGGCCTTGGGAGCGGCGGGCGGAGTCTTTCGTCCGAACAGCATGAGCGGTTCCCCCAATCTGGACATACGGGTGGCGGGATGGGCCGGAGGGCTGGAGCCCGGTGCCGGAAGGGCGCCGCCGGGCAGGCGACGGTGTGCGGCCGTGCCGCCTAGCGGCGTATCACGGTCGTCCGGCCCGCCGCAAGGGGAGCCGACATGGACTGTAGGACATGAACCATGAAGGCGCTGGCGACGACCGGGACCAGCAAATTGACGAAGGGGATTGTCGAAAGAAAGGCGATGGCGACCCCGGCCAAAAAAGGTTTCAGCGGCCGGGCCCGCCGCAGCATCCGCGCCGACGTCCGGTCCAGCCGCCGATGGGCGACCATCTCGAAATACTCCCGCCCCAGGAGGTAGCCGTTGACGGTGTAGAAGACGATCAGGTTCAGGCCCGGCGCGAAGATGTAGATCGGCAGCGCCACCAGATTGATCGCCAGGACCAGGATCAGGAAGCGCAGCGCCGTCGCCAGTTCCTCCAGCCAGCCGGCTTGGCGCGGGGCGGGCAGGGCGGGATAGTGCCGCGCCTCGACCCGTTCGACCACCTCGTCGAGGAAGAAGCTCGACACCATGCCGACGGTGGCTGGAAACAGCAGCCACGCCACCACCAGCACCCCCAGCCCGCCCAGCAGGTCGATGATGGTGTCGAGCCAGACATAGCCGCTGAGCGGCGTCACCGACAGCGCCCACCAGGTCCCGCCGGCCAGCAGCGCATAGGCGAGCGCCGAGACGAACATCCCGGTCCACACCACCCGGCGCACGCGGGGATCGGTCAACTGGGAGAAGGCGAGAAAAAGGGCGCGGATCATCGACGGTCCGTGAGGCGGTGGGGGGAAGGGCGTGCGGCCGCCCGCATATCTACGGCGGCCGGGCCTCGGGTTCCAGTCCCCCCTTCCGTCACCCCCATCACGCCACGGGGCTGAACACCAGCGCGGCGTTGGTTCCACCGAAACCGAAGCTGTTGGACAGGACGTGACGGATACGCCGCTCCTTCGGCCGCAGCGGCACCAGATCCAGGTCGCAGCCCACCGACGGCGCGTCCAGGTTGATGGTGGGCGGGGCCACCTGGTCGCGCAGGGCCAGGATGGCGAAGATCGCCTCCACGGCACCCGCCGCCCCCAGCAGATGGCCGGTCGCCGATTTGGTCGAGGACATGGAAAGGCCGGCCGCCGCCGGACCGAACAGCCGCTTGACCGCCGCTATCTCCACCGGGTCGCCGGCCGGGGTGGAGGTGGCGTGGGCGTCGACGTAATCGACCTCCTCCGGCGCCAGGCCGGCCCGCTTCAGCGCGGCGCGCATGGCGCGGAAGGCACCGTTGCCGTCCTCCGCCGGGGAGGTGATGTGGTAGGCGTCACCCGACAGGCCGTAGCCGTTGACCTCGGCATAGATCGTTGCTCCGCGCCGTCGGGCATGCTCCAACTCCTCCAGCACCAGCACGCCGGCTCCTTCGCCCATCACGAAGCCG
The DNA here is from genome assembly GCA_046570145.1 of Alphaproteobacteria bacterium. Taxonomy (GTDB): domain Bacteria; phylum Pseudomonadota; class Alphaproteobacteria; order Azospirillales; family Azospirillaceae; genus Azospirillum. The sequence goes on along the minus strand of JBKHVJ010000208.1, from coordinate 3,340 downwards.
TCGCGGTCGCGGTCCCAGGGGCGGGACGCGCGGGCCGGGTCGTCGTTGAACCCCGTGGACATGGCGCGGGCGGCGCAGAAGCCCGCCAGCCCAAGACGGCAGATTGCCGCTTCGCTGCCGCCGGCCAGCATGACGTCGGCATCGTCCATGGCGATCAGCCGGGCGGCGTCGCCGATGGCGTGCGCCCCCGTCGCGCAGGCGGTCACGACGGCGTGGTTCGGCCCGCGGAAGCCATAGCGGATCGACACGTGGCCCGATGCGAGGTTGATCAGCATCGACGGCACGAAGAAGGGCGAGATGCGGCGCGGCCCCTTCTCGTGCAGGGTCAGCGCCGCCTCGGCCAGCCCCGGCAGGCCGCCGATGCCGGAGCCGATCAGCACGCCGGTGCGCTCCAGCGCCTCCGCCTCCGTCGGACGCCAGCCGGCATCGGACACCGCCTCTTCCGCGGCGGCGAGCGCCAGCAGGATGAAACGGTCCATCTTGCGCTGGTCTTTCGGCGGCACCACCGCATCCGGATCAAAGGCTGCGCCAATGGCCCCATCCGCGCGTTCCGGCACCTGGCCGGCGATGCGGCAGGGCAGGTCGGCGACATCAATCCCGGCTATCGCCCGTATGCCGCTTCGCCCGTCCAGAACGGCGCGCCAACTCGGCATCACGCCGGCACCGAGCGGTGTGACCGCCCCCAGACCGGTGACCACGACTCGTCTCATTCCGTTTCGTCCTTTGCAGGGATCGTCAATTCCGGACGCAGCCGCTCCGGCCGGACCGCTTCGCCGCTGTTCCGGTCGATCAGCACCGGGTCGACGGGCCGCCCGGTCTCGCGGTCGACCAGCCGGAACGCCCCGCCGGGCAGCAGCCAGCGGCTGCCCCAGTCGGCCATGGCGACCAGCACCGGCAGGAAATCCCGTCCCTTGTCGGTCAGATGATAGCCGTGGCGCAGCGGCCGTTCCTGGTAGGGCCGCTTCTCCAGCAGCCCGGCCTCGACCAGAGCCTGCAGGCGGCGGGTCAGCATGTTGGAGGCGAGCCCGATGCTGCGCTGGAACTCGTCGAAGCGTGTCAGGCCGCGCATCGCGTCGCGCAGGATCAGCAGGGACCACCATTCCCCGACCTCGTCGAGGCCGCGGGCGATCGGACAGGGGACATCGGTCAGCCGGGTGCGTCGCATGGCGGCGACAGTGGCATAGTCACTTTCATCATGCAAGCTACCGCCGGCACGGGCGCTACCGGGAAACATCGGGAGTGCTTCCAGGAGCCGCACTTGTGATGTGAGCGCCCGCAGCTATACTCGCGCCGCAACATCGCCTTCACCGTACGACTTGTCAGGAGAACCCATGGCCGCGTCCGCCTACGACGTCACCGGAATCGGCAACGCCATCGTGGACGTGATCGCCCACGCCGACGACGCCTTTCTCGCCGCCAACACCATCGAGAAGGGAGCGATGACGCTGATCGATGCCGCCCGTGCGGAGGAGCTGTACGGCCGCATGGGACCGGGCGTCGAAGTCTCCGGCGGCTCGGCGGGCAACACCATGGCGGGCATCGCCATGCTGGGCGGCCGCGGCGCCTATATCGGCAAGGTCGCCAAGGACCAGCTGGGCGACGTGTTCCGGCACGACATCCGCGCTTCGGGCGTCGCCTTCGACAGCGCGCCGCTGGTTGCCGGGGCGCCGACCGCGCGCTGCCTGATCCTGGTCACGCCGGACGCCCAGCGCTCCATGAACACTTATCTCGGCGCCTGCGTCGAGCTGGGACCGGAGGACATCGACGAGGCGGTGATCGCCGGCTCGCAGGTGACCTACCTGGAAGGCTATCTGTGGGATCCGCCCCGCGCCAAGGAGGCCTTCCGCAAGGCGGCGGAGATCGCGCATGCCGCCGGCCGCAAGGTGTCGCTGTCGCTGTCCGACAGCTTCTGCGTCCACCGCCACCATGCCGAGTTCGTCGAACTGGTGGAACGCCATGTCGACATCCTGTTCGCCAACGAGCACGAGATCGGCGCCCTCTACGGCACCGACCGGTTCGAGGATGCGCTGGCCGCGGTGAAGCGGCTGGGCAAGACCGCGGCGCTGACCCGCAGCGAGAAGGGCGCCGTCATCGTCTCCGGCGGCGAGATGGTCGAGGTGGCTGCGGAGCCGGTCGACCGTGTGGTCGACACCACCGGCGCCGGCGACCTCTATGCCGCCGGATTCCTGTTCGGTTACACCCGCGGCCTGTCGCCGGCGGTCTGCGGCCGACTGGGCGCCATCGCCGCGGCGGAGATCATCAGCCATGTCGGCGCCCGTCCGGAGGTGAACCTGCGCGACCTCGTCGCTTCGAAGGGCGTCCTGTAAGCGCGAATTGCACGTCATTTCGCGACCACGTTGCCGGCCGCGTTGCATTCTGCAACTGCGGCCGGTTCCGTTTTTTGACTAGTTGAGCTGGTCGTCCAGCACCGGCCGTTCCGGCACGGTGATCCTGGCGCACAGCAGCGCCATCGCCGTTCCGCTGTCGGGGGCGGCCACCGCCCAGCGTTCCGGACGGTCCGGCCGCGGGACGGTGAGCAGCCACAGCCGGTCCTTGTCGCCGAACCGTTCGTTCAGCAGCGTGTATTCCCTGGGGCCGTGGCGGCGAAGGTCGTTCAGCCGGCTCTGCAGTTCCGCCGCCTGCGCGGTGCGCACTGCGATGGCATCTTCTGTCTGGCGCAGTTCCGCCTCATGGCGGCGCATGTCGCGGCGCAGCGCCTCGGTGCTCTGGGTCAGCTCCGTCCGGCCCTGGCGCAGCTGGGACTTGCGGCGCTGGACCGTGGCGATCCGGTGGCCGATCCGGATGATCGACACGGTGATCCAACTGAGGCAGGCCATCAGGATCACCATCTCCAGAACGAGCAGGAGCGGCGCGTCCGACGTCATCGCTCCGTCCCCCGTGTCTTGCCATGCGCGCGCAACCTATTGCCCATCCGTCCCTCCGGCACGCTCCTTGCTGCGTGCTCATCGGCGGTTCAGCAACGGACGTGCCAAAGGCAAGCATGAAGGCGCAGGGATGGTGCGGTGATGGAGGCGGTGCGGACGATCCTCGACTCGGTTGTCCCGCTGGTGGCGGCGCTGGCGGTGCTGTGCCACCTGAGCTGGGTCGGCTTCCGACGCGGCTGGGAACGGGCGGCCGGGCTGGAGCGGATGCGGCGCTCGGTTCTGCCGCTGAAGGAACGCCAGCGCGCGGAGGCGGAGGCGCTGGCCGACCTGACCTGCCGGCTTGAGGAGGCGACGGGCCGCCTGTCCGCCGCCGAACAGCGGGTCAACCATGTCCAGCGCCAGATCGACGCGCTGGACAAGGAGCCGCCGGTCTTCCTGCATATCCTCGGCACCCC
>JBKHVJ010000207.1:0-9229 GCA_046570145.1 Alphaproteobacteria bacterium | reverse complement strand
TGCTCGTCGAGGGCGGAAAAGGGTTCGTCCAGCAGGCGGACCTTCGGATCGCGCGCCATGGCGCGGGCCAGCGCCACCCGCTGCTGCTGGCCGCCCGACAGGGTGTGCGGGTAGGCGTCGGCGTAGCGGGTCAGCGCCATGGTTTCGAGCAGCTCGTCCACCCGCCGCTTTCGCTCGGCGCGCGGACGGTCGGTCTGGCCGAAGGCGATGTTGCCCGCGACGGTCAGGTGCGGGAACAGCGCGAAATCCTGGAACATCATGCCGACCGGCCGCTTTTCGGGCGGCAGGGAGCGGTCGGCGGTGGCGAGCGGCACCCCGTCCACCATGATCGTGCCGGCCTGGACCGTCTCCAATCCGCTGATCAGGCGCAGCAGGGTCGATTTGCCGCAGCCCGACGGGCCGACGATGCAGACCACCTCGCGCGGGGCGACCGACAGCGACACGTCGTCGACGGCGGTCAGCGGCCCGTAGCGATGGGTGATGCCCGTCAGGACGACAGACGAAGGAGAGGGGGCGGACGAATTCGCGGTGAACGGGGCGTCGGTCATCTTACTTCCAGCCGGCACGGTCCATGATGCGCAGCGCCTGCGGGGTGTAGGCGGCGAACGCGGCGGCATTGACGTCGGCGGCCTTGAAGGTGCCGAGCTTCACCAGCTCCGGGTGCGGCTGGACCGCCGGGTTCACCGGATACTCCATGTTGCCGTCGGCGAACAGCCGCTGCGCCTCGGGGCTCAACAGATATTCGAGCAGCTTGCGGGCGTTATCCTGGTTCTTGGACGTCTTCACCACACCAGCGCCGCTGAGGTTCACATGGGTGCCGCGATTGTCCTGGTTCGGGAAGATCACGCCGATCTTGGAGGCGACCTCGCGGTCCTCCTGCTTGGCCGAGGTGATCAGCTTGCCGACGTAATAGGTGTTGGCGATGGCGACGTCGCCCTCGCCCACGGCGACCGCACGGATCTGGTCGGTGTCGCCGCCCTGCGGCGGACGGGCGAGGTTGGCGACCAGACCCTTCACCCACGCCTCGGTCTTTTCCTCGCCCTGCGCTTCGATCATCGAGGCGGTCAGGGCCAGGCTGTAGGGATGGGTGCCGCTGCGGGTCAGGACGCGGCCCTTCCACTCCGGCTTGGCGAGGTCTTCGTAATTCTTGATCTGGTCCGGCTTCACCCGGTCGCGGGCATAGACGACGATTCGGGCGCGGCTGGACAGCCCCCACCAGGCGCCGTTCGGGTCGCGCAGGTTCGTCGGGACCTTGATGGCGTCGAGTGCGGGCGAGGTGACCGGGGCGAGCAGTCCCTCCTTCGCCGCGGCGGCCAGACGGCCGGCATCCACCGTGATGAACAGATCGGCCGGGCTGCTGGCGCCCTCCGACTTCATCCGCTGGATCAGTTCGTCGTGGTTGCCTTCGATGATGTTGACCTTGATGCCGGTCGATTTCGTGAAGTTGTCGTAGATCGCGCGGTCGGTGTTGTAATGCCGCGAGTTGTAGATATTCACTTCCTGGGCCTGAACGGAGAAGGCGGTCAAGGCACCGACGGCGAAAGCGATTCCGGCAAACTTGTCGATGAACATTCTACACTCCCGAACTGCGAATGACTCTCAAGGTCGTGAGAATGGATATCAGTTGCAGCTGATGCTGTCGAGACGGGAATCACCCTAAGGAGAGTGCCGTCTGCGCCCGCACCAGATCGGCCAGCGCAGCCGGCATCATCGGCCGGCCGAAGAAATAGCCCTGCATCATGTCGCAGCCGACCGACACCAGGAAGTCGCGCTGCTCCGCCGTCTCCACCCCCTCGGCGACGGTGGTCAGGCCCAGCCCGTCCGCCATGCCGACGGCGGCGCGGACCAGCGCGTTGTTCTTCGGGTTGTCCGGAACGTCGATGATGAAGGCGCGGTCGATCTTCAGCTTCGCCACCGGCAGCTGCTGGACGTAGCTGAGCGAGGAATAGCCGGAGCCGAAATCGTCGATGGCCGCCTGGATGCCGAGGTCGGCAAGCTCGCCCAGCGTGCGTACCGCCACCTTCAGATCGCGCACCGCCGCCTGTTCGGTGATCTCCAGCCCCAGATGGCTGCGCAGCGACGGATGCCGGCCCAGCAATTCCTCCAGCCGCAGCGTCAGGTTGCCACGCAGGAACGGCTGGCCGGAGATGTTGAGGAACACGCGGTCGGGCAGCACGCCCTCATCCTCCCACCGCGACATCTGGGCGACGGCGGTGGCCAGCACCCAGTCGGTAATGGGGACGATCAGTCCGCTTTCCTCCGCCACCGGGATGAACTCCCCCGGCGAGACCGGTCCCAGCGCATGGTGGGTCCAGCGCAGCAGCGCCTCCGCCGACCGGACGCGGCCGTGGCAGTCCACGATGGGCTGATAGACCAGATGCAGCTCGTTGCGTTCGATGGCATGGGTCAGATGCATGGTCAGCATCATCCGCCGCGTCGCCGCCGCCGCCATTTCCGGCGTGTAGAAGCAGACGGCGTTGCCGCCATTGTGCTGCACCGCCTGCAGGGCCAGCTTCGCCTTGGCGTTCAGATCCTCCAGCGTGCTGACCGACTCGTCCTGTACCGCCGCCCCGACCGACAGGCGCAGCCGCACCCAATGGCGGTCGGCATAGATGGAGGCGGTCAGCCGGTCGTGCAGGACTCCCGCCAGCGTGCGCGCATGCTCGCCGTCGGTCACCCGTGACAGCGCTGCGAATTCATCGGCGGCGATGCGGCAGATGATGGTGTTGGGCGGCAGGACCTCCATCACCCGGCTGACCATGGCCTTCAGCGCCGCGTCGCCGACATGGAAGCCGAAGGCCTCGTTCACGTCGCTGAACTGATCGACGTCGAGGGAGAAGAGAGCGAACAGCCCCTCGCCCGCCGCGTTCGCGTCCGCAGTGCGGCGACCGGTGAACAGCGCCTCGCAATCCTCCAGGAAGGCGGTGCGGGTGAGAACGCCGGTCAGCGGGTCGTGCCGTGCCAGATATGTGGCGCGCTGTTCGGCCGCCAGTCGTTCGGAGATGTCGCGGATGATGCCGACGAAGGTCGCCTCCTCCCCCAGCCGCGCCTGGCCGACGCTGAGATGGATGGGGAAGACGGTGCCGTCCTTCCGCTGGCCCAGCGTCTCGCGGCCGATGCCGATGATCTTGGCCCGGTCCGTCTTCATATAGGTGTCGATGTAGCGGTTGTGGTCGCGCGAGAAGGGCGGCGGCATCAGGATGGTCATGTTCCGCCCGACCAGTTCGCCCTCTTCATACCCGAACAGCTGGCAGCAGGCACGGTTGATGGAGCGGATGATGCCGCTGCGGTCGGACACGATGATGCCGTCCACCGCGGCGTCCAGCAGGGTCGCGATGAAGGAATCGCGGCAGGTCACGAATTCCGCGATGCGGTCGGGGTCGCCGGTCTGGTGTAAGGTGCCGAGATACCCCAGCGTCTCGCCCGCGGCGTCGCGGTGGGCCAGCACGCTGCCGCTGAGAATCGAGCGGCGGCCGTCGCAACCGGCCATCAGGCAATCGAGCGGTGCCGACGACCGCAACGGCGGATCACCGACCGCCGCGATGGCCGCCCTCAGCGCTGCGATCGCCGGATGATCGAAGTCGGCCAGCGGGCGGCCGACGAGTTCCGCCGGTTTGGCATCCAATACGGCGGCGAACCGCGCGTCGGCATGGCGGAGCACGCCGTCGCGGTCGACATAAACCAGCACCGCCCCGCCACCGTCGAGCGGGCTCGTGGTCAACGGACTGGAGGCCAGCAGACTGGAAGCCAGCGAAGCCAGAAAGGCCGGATCGCAAGACAAGCTGGCGGCACCGCCTTCACGAGCCGAATCATCGCCGTCGGGACCGCTGACTTCGGAGCCGTTCATCTGATCCGCCGGTTGTAGGTTCACGAAGCGATCCGTCTTCTCTGCAGGTCTCTGTCTGCCGGCCTGCCGAAACAGGATTGGGCAACCCATATTGTCAATCGAACACCCGCCGGAGGTATTATGACCCCGATCGGCGACTTTTCCAACGTTCGGCCAAGCTGCGGCATACCGATCATTCGCATGGCCGCCTGACCGTGATGCATTTGCACTCTAACGGTTGAAGTCGGATGCGCGATTGACATGGTTCAATGCGCGGTACAGTTCCCGGGAATAATCGACCGCGGCCCGACGCACCAACACAGCTTTTGCGCGTGTGATCTGCGACAATTCGGTGGCATCGCCCACTTGCATCTGGACCTGAGGCAGTGTTCTCCGCAGGCTATTCGCGGATGTGGGCGTGTCGGCCGGACTGGCTGCAACGCGCTCCCCCAGTGGTTTTCGACCCGCGTGCATTCGATTGAGGAATAAACCGGACCCTCCGGGCGTTCGTCCGATACCGGCTTCGGCAATGGCTGCCGCCGTCACGCATCGGGAAAGCCGGCGGTCCGCCGCTCAAGAAATGGATAGGGAGCACCGTGACATGACCAATGCATTCAACCAGATCCGTCATGCCGACGGCCGTGCATACTACCAGGGCGCCCCCCTGTCCCTGGCGGAAGCGCAAATCATGCTCAACGACGACATCCTGCGCGGCAGGGTGCGTGTCGGCGCATATCTGCAGTTGGACGGGCCACGCCTTGTCCTGGTGAACGGCCCTGCCCTGCGGCAGTCGGTCAACCGGCCGGTCCCGCCCGCCCTCAGCCCGCGCGAGGACCAGCGAGGATAATCGCCGCTCCGGCCAGACAGACCAGCGCGCCGGCCGCATCCCAGCGGTCCGGCCGCGCTCCCTCGACCAGCCAGAGCCACAGCAGCGACGCCGCGATGTAGACGCCGCCGTAGGCCGCATAGGCCCGGCCGGCGAAATCCGCGTCCGCCCGCGTCAGCAGCCAGGCGAACAGACACAGGCTGGCCACTCCCGGCAACGCCCACCACAGGCTGCGCCCCAGCCGCGCCCAGGCCCAGAAGGCGAAACAGCCGGCGATTTCCGCCAGCGCCGCCGCCCCGTACAAGGCCAGCGTCGGCCACACCGCCCGCTCCATCCAATCCCCGCATCGCCGCCGTCATTCTTTCAGGGCGATGCTGCGGCGCCGCCGGACCGGCGTCAACGGCCGGGATGCCGGGTCCGAAATGCCGAATCGTTGCGCGGCGGCGCATTGCGCCACAGCTCGTTTCAATTTGCACCGCTAATATTACAGCGCGTTCATGGACTTGCACACGGGAGCGGCATAGATTTTCCAGGAATGGAGGCCTAGCGATATGTTCATAGACCCATCCAATCCCATGCAGGACGCTTTCGAAACCATCCGGGCCACCGATGTGATCTCGGACGCGAAGAAGCATGCGCTGTGCCTGGGGTTGGAGGCGCTGCGCCGCCAGCACTGCCCTCAGCATTTCCAGGCGACAGGCTGCTGTGACGACTGCGTAACCCGTCGCCGTTGCCTGATGGCCGTTCTCGACTTGCTCGGTTCCTGAGCATCGTGACCGAGGCATGCCGATGAGCCTCCCGCCCGGAAAGCGCCCGCCCGAGGCTGGCGTGCCCGACGACGACGCCGTGCTCTGCTCGATCGAAATCCTGGCGGAAGCCGTGGAAATGGCCTTCGTGCCGGGCATCCTGGAACTGCGCACCCTGCGCGACGCGCTGCAGGAGGCGCGACGGACCGGGTCCCCGGCGGCCGTGCAACTGGCCTACAGCGCCTTCAGCCGTGTGGACGGAGAGTTCCGCAGCCGCATCAGCCATCACGCACTGACGCTGGCCACGTTGCGACGCCGCAGCGCCGGTCCGATGCCTGTTCCGGTTCCCGCTTCGGAGCGGTCGGCCGGCCGAGGCATCGACGGGCCGCGCCGCGCCTGACTCCGCCCAGGCTTGCCCATCGTGTACTATTTTTAATGGAGCCTTTCTCCTTCCTGTGTGTTGTCCAGCCATAACCAACGCACAGGAGGTCGCCACCATGGACAAGGACCGCATCGAGGGAGCCGCCCGCTCCGTCAAGGGCTCGATCAAAGAAGCCGCCGGCAAGCTGACCGGCGACAAGAAGACCGAGACCGAAGGCCAGGCCGACAAGGCCGCCGGCAAGGTTCAGAACACGGTGGGCGGCGCCAAGGATGCCGCCCGCGACGCTCTGAAGTAAGCATCGGGCCGGCGTGACGGAAAGCCCCGGCGCCGCATCGGATGCGGCGCCGGGGCCTTGTCGTGGGCAAAGGCCCTCCGCATATCGGTTTCCCGGAAATGGACCTCGCGGAAAAGGGCTGTTGCCGCCCCTCCCTCCCCTATCTATGATGCGCCGCCCCGGCCGGATGGCCGAACGACGCGCTTAGATTCGGGTCCCATGCTCCAGTTCATCCGCAATTTCGCCGGCTCCTGGGTCGTCAAGATCCTGTTCGTGCTGTTGATCCTCAGCTTCGGCGTTTGGGGCATCGGCGACGTGTTCCGTGCCTCCACGCCCACCACCGTCGCCGAAGTCGGCAAGGTGGAGATCGAGCAGCAGACGCTGGACCAGGAATTCCGCCGGCAGATGGAACGACTGCGCCCGATGCTGGGCGGCTCCCTGACCACCGAGCAGGCAAAGCGCTTCGGCCTCCTGGACCAGTCGCTGCAGTCGCTGATCCAGCGCACCCTGTTCGACCTCGCCGCGGCCGACATGGGCATTTCCGTCGGCCCGGAGGTGGTGCGGCTGCGCATCGCGGACGAGCCGGCCTTCCGCAACCAGCAGGGCCAGTTCGATCCCAACGTCTTCCGTTCGGTGCTGCGCAACAGCCAGCTGACCGAGGACGCCTATGTCGCGATGATCCAGCGCGAGACGGCGCGGCAGCTGGTCGCCGGCGCCGTCGCCGCCGGCCTGACGCCGCCCCAGCCGCTGGTGCAGGATCTCTACCGCTTCCGTGGCGAAAAGCGCGTGGCGGAGGTCGTGACCCTGCCCAACGCCGCCATCGGCGATGTCGGGGTGCCCGACGACGCGGCGATCAAGCAGGCCTACGAAGACCATCAGGTCCGCTTCACCGCTCCGGAATACCGGTCGCTGACCGTGGCCCGTCTGTCGCCCGACGCGCTGGCCAAGGACATCAAGATCGACGATTCCGAACTGCACAAGGCGTACGAGGAGCGGGCGAGCGAGTTCGGCGCGCCGGAGAAGCGCACCGTCCAGATGCTGGTCGTCGATGACGAGGCGAAGGCGAAGCAGATCGCCGAAGCCGCCAAGTCCAAGGGTCTGGCCGAAGCCGCGAAGGATGCCGGCCAGGAACCGGTGACGCTCGACAACATCGCCCGCACCGACCTGCCGGAGATCGGCGACGCCGCCTTCGCGCTGGAGCCGGGCAAGACTTCCGATGCGGTGAAGAGCTCGCTCGGCTGGCACGTCATCGCCGTCACCGGCGTGACCCCGGCGACCACCCGCAGCTTCGAGGATGTGCGCGACCAGTTGGCGAACGATCTGAAGAAGGAGCAGGCGCTCGATGCCGTCTTCTCCATCGCCAATCGCGTCGAGGACCAGCTCGCCAGCGGCGCGTCGCTGGACGAGGTGGCGCAGGCCCAGGGGCTCGCCCTGACCAAGGTCGCCGCTATCGACAGCACCGGCAAGGCGCCGGACGGAAAGGACGCCGCTCCGGACCTGCCCGGCCTGAATGCACTGCTGCCCACCGCATTCCAGCTGAAGACCGGCGCCAGCTCCAACCTGACCGAGGGTGAGGGCAGCGTCTTCACCGCCGTCCGCGTCGACAGCGTGATCCCCGCCGCGGTCCGTCCGCTGGCCGACGTGCGCGATCAGGTCATCGCCGACTGGCAGCAGGAACAGCGCGCCGAGCGCGCCGCCAAGAAGGCCGAGGAGATCGCCGCCCGCCTGAAGCAGGGCGCGGAGGCCGCGGCCCAGGACGTCGCCACCCAGGCCGGCGCCAGCTTCGCCATGACGGCGCCCTTCACCCGCGATGCCCAGTCGGTCCAGGGCCTGCCGGGCGACATGGTCGCCAGGCTGTTCGCCGCCAAGCCGAACGAGGTGGTCAGCGGCACCACCGCCGACGCCCAGGTCGTCACCCGCCTGAAAGAGGTCATTCCGGCCGATCCGAAGGCTGCCGATGCCGATCTGGCGCCGGTCCGCGCCTCGGTCGAGCAGGGGCTGGAAAACGATCTGGTGGCAGAGTTCACCAACGCGCTGCGCGACAAGTATCCGGTGCAGATCTACCGCCAGCGCATCGACCAGTTCTTCGCCAGCAACTGAGGCTCCGGCCTAGCCGACAGCCATGCAAGAGGTCTCGTGCCGTGAAGGTCCAGCCCGATATCGCCAGCTTCGACGCCGCTTACGCCGCCGGTCGGCCGCAGGTGGTGTGGACCACGCTGGTCAGCGACCTGGAGACGCCGGTCTCCGCCTATATGAAGCTGGCGGACGGGCGTCCCTTCGGCTTCCTGCTGGAGTCGGCGGAACGCGGGGCCGGGTCGCGGCGCGACCGCTATTCGGTGATCGGCTTCAAGCCGGACGTGGTGTGGCGGTCTCGGGGCAACAGGGCGGAGATCAACCGCGACGCCCTGCATGACCGCGACGCCTTCCAGCCGCTCGGGTCCGCACCGCTCGACGCGCTGCGCGCGCTGATCAACGAAAGCCGGATCGAACTGCCGGAGGAGCTGCCGCCGATGGCCGCCGGGCTGTTCGGCTACATGACCTACGACATGGTGCGGCTGATGGAACGGCTGCCGGATAACAATCCGGACGAGCTGAACATCCCGGATGCGATCCTGACCCGGCCCAGCATCGTCGCCATCTTCGACAGCCATACAGATTCCATCACGCTGGTGACGCCGGTCTGGCCGAAGCCGGGCAAGGACGCCGGCACGGCCTTTGCCGATGCACGGGAACGGCTGACCGACGCGCTGGCCGACCTGGAACGCCCCCTGCCTTACCGGCGCGAACCGCGGACCGAGAACGGCCTGCCGCTGGCCTGGACCTCCAACACGGCGCGCGAGGAGTATCACGCGATCGTGGAGAAGGCGAAGGAGTACATCCGCGCCGGCGACATCTTCCAGGTCGTGCCGTCCCAGCGCATCCGCTTCCCCTTCAAGCCGTCGCCGCTGTCGCTGTATCGCACGCTGCGCCGCCTGAACCCGTCGCCCTTCCTGTTCCACTGCGACTTCGGCGACCTCACCATCGTCGGCTCCAGCCCGGAAATCCTGGTGCGCGTGCGCGACGGCAAGGTCACCGTCCGCCCCATTGCCGGCACGCGCAAGCGCGGCGCCACCACGGCGGAGGACGAGGCGCTGGCCGCCGACCTGCTGAGCGATCCCAAGGAGCTGGCCGAGCA
>JBKHVJ010000206.1:0-3885 GCA_046570145.1 Alphaproteobacteria bacterium | reverse complement strand
CTTGGAGAGGGCCTCGATGGCTTTCTTGGCCGTGCCCATCGCGTAGCTTTCCAGGGAATGCCCCAGGCTGAAAAGGAACAACAGCAGTGCGCCCTCCGCCCAGGCACCAGGCCTGACCAAGGTGACGGCGCTGGAACTGGCGGAGACCAACATCACCTGCAACGCCATCTGCCCGGGCTGGGTGCTGACGCCGCTGGTGCAGAAGCAGATCGACGCGCTGGCCGCCTCGCGCAGCCTGTCGGTGGAGGAGGCCGGACGCGAGTTGCTGAGCGAGAAGCAGCCGTCGAAATCCTTCGTCACTCCGGAGCAGTTGGGTGAACTGGCGGTGTTCCTATGCTCGGAAGCTGCCGGCAACATGCGCGGGGCCGCGCTGACCATGGACGGCGGTTGGACCGCCCAGTAAGGCGGCCCTTCCAATACCTCGGGGGGTGGGCCGAAGCGCCTGCCCCTTCTTGGAAGCCCGGGTCTTCTCAGCTTTCGCTGGTGGCGGGAACCGTATCGAAGGGCGTGGCGATGAACGGGCGGCCCTTGCCATGGCCGGCGCGGGCGTGGCCGCGCTCGGTCGCAGCCTGTCGGAAATAGCCGACCACGAACACGCGCAGCGCATTCGCGAGCGATACGCCGGCTTGGGAGGCGCGGCGGCCTTGCTGTTCCATGCGGTCGCGGACATCTCCGCACAGCTCTTCCACCGTCAGGTCTTCCCGCTGACTGATCTCTTCGAGCCCCTCCCAGTAGGACGGCTCCAGACGGATGGAGACATCGCGCCCGGACAATTTCAGCGTGCGGGGGACTAGGGAGGCGACACCCGCAAATTGACCAGTGCGAGACCTGTTGTTCCCGTCGCTCGACATGCTCTTAAATCCTCGTCCTGCCCGTGCGATTGCCCCCAACGCGCGCTCACTATAACGCGACTACAACCAGCTTTGGGAACAAAACTTTCGGCAGGTAAGGATTCTCCCTAGGGTGCCCGTTCGGGATCTCCGGCCATGTCCTTGAGCAAGGCCAGGTCGTTGATGACGATAAAACCTTTGGCATATGTCACTGCGCCGGTCCTGCGCAGGGCGCCGAGACATTTGTTCACCATTTCGCGGGTGACGCCCAGCATGTTGGCGAGTGCTTCCTGCGACAGTGGCAAGGTCAGGCGCAGACCGGCCGGCGTCGGCTGTCCGTAGCTGTCCGACAGCAGCAGCAACCTGCGGGCGAGCCTGCGCGGGACGTCGTGGAAGACGGCATCCTCGATGTTCTCGGATACCCAGCGCAGCCGGTCGCACAGGACCACCATCATGCTGGTGCACAGGCGCGGATGGCGTTCCAGGAAGGGGATGAAATCGGCACGGTCGATGCGGTAAAGCTCGACCGGCCGCAGGGCGACGGCGGCGGCCGTGCGTTCCCGGCCGTCGATCAGGCCGATCTCTCCCAGGACGTCGCCGGCCTCCAGGATGTTCAGCAGCATGGTCTTGCCATCCGCCGAGGATGTCCGGATGGCGATCTGGCCCTTCAGCACGGCGAACAGGCTGTTACCGGGATCGCCCTTGTCGAAGATGATCTGGTCGGCATCGAAGCGGACGATACGGCCCAGCCCCAGCATTTCGGCCATTTGCCCGGCGTCGAGTTCTCCGAGCAGGCGGTTGCGCCTCAGCACCGCCGCCACATCCATGGGCGCGTTCATCCATCCGTCCCGGCACCGTTTCACGCCGCAGTGACGACGACCGCCACCCCGGCGCGATCAGTCTACCGAAACCTCACCTACATCGCGAGAGGTGCCGCATCGCGCAGGGCGCGTTCCCAAAGGACGGTTCGCTCGAAATGGAAACGGGCTTCCGGCACCGCATCGTCGCCGGCGGGACGGCCCAGGCTTCGTGCCATGCTGCGCAGCATCGCCTTGGCATCGTCGCGCTTCTGGTCGAAGCGGCCTTGCGGCAGCCAGCCGCGGAAGGTCGCCAATTCGGCCGCCGGCAGGCCGATATCGCCACCCAGCCGCAGCATCCGGCCATAGCCGCGCTCGCGGTAGGGCAACTCCTTGGCGATGGATTCCAGGCGCAAGGCCGTGCCGGCGGTCAGGACCCGGTCGGCCACCGCGTCGGACAGGGTGCGGCGGATGTTGACCATCGCCTCCGACAGGGCGGTGTAGCCGAGTTCGGCCGGGCCGTGGATCACCGCGACTTCGTCGTCGTCTTCCAGCCGGCCGTCGCGGAACGCCTCGAAGATGGCGCCGACGCCAATCATGCCGAAGGGATACAGCTCCGCCGCGCGCAACGCCCCCATGCTGGAGGCACCGAACACCGGAATGCCGGCATGGATGGCGTAGAGGATTTCCTTGTGCCAGACCGACGGCACGCTTTCGAAGAAGCCGTCGATGATGCCGATGGCCGCCGGCTTCTCCGCGCACAGGCGCAGCACGTCGCCCTGGGCGACCGGCGGCAGGTAGGTGGCGTCCAGCTCCCGCGCCGCATCCTCGCGCGGCAGGGTGGGGCCGAGGAAGACATAGACGCCGCTCATGCCGCCTTCTCCATGGCTTGGGTGCCGAGCGCGCGCAGGCCGCGTTCGCCCAGCAGGTAATCGGGGGATTCGTCGGCACCCTCCAGCCCCGGTACGACGACGCGCACGACGGGGATGCCGAACTCGGGCTTGGTCAGGTCGACCGCCACCGCCTCCTCGATGCCGACGGCGCGCAGCCGATCGAGTTGGTGGGCGAGGTCGGCCTCGATGGTGGGGGCGGTGCTGGTCGGGCAGTGATGGAAGGGGCGCCGGCCGGTGCCGTCGACGATCATCGCCTTCCAGCGGGCGTGATGGGCGGGGTCGAGGTGGCGCTCGTATTCGGTGCGCGGCATGTCGTCGCGTGCGCCGGCGATGAAGGTCAGGCGGCTCTGCGCCGCTTCGGTCAGGGCGCGGGACAGGGCGATCTCGCGCGCCACATGGCAGCCCATGCCGGTGGCCGGGCGGATGGAGTGCTGGGGCAGTTCCTCGCGCTCGACGATGCGGCAGAGGAAGGCGGGCAGGCCGACGTCGCTGGTGGTCTCCCAGACGCCGACGGCGACGCCGGCGGCCTCGAACCGGTCGATCAGCGAGCGGCAGACCGGATCGTCGATGCTGTCCAGGTCGATGCGGGTCGCCGCCTGGGCAATCGGGTCCTGCAGGCGCCAGAGGGTGGTCGCGTCGCGCTCCACCAGTTCGGTGACGGCGTGGCTGATCGCCTCCACCTTGTGGTTGCCCGAAGCCAACCCGTTGGAGCCGGCCAGGAAGGCGCCATGGCCGGGGGCCATCGGCACGGTGAAATTCAGGTGGACCATCTCGAACGGAACCCATTTCGGGCCGCCGTTCAGCAGGTCCTGCCCCTCGATCCACAGGATGGGGCTGTTGGGATTGAAGCAGCCGGTCGACAGCCGGGGCAGGCGGTCGACGTCCACCACCGGGTGGGTCCAGCGCAGCTCCTCGAAGCTGGCGAACTTCAGCGGCAGGGTGATGCGTTCGGCGTGATAGCTCTCGATCGATTCCATGACCCCCGACGCCTTGGCGGCGGCGAGCGTCACCCCCTTGCCCTGCGACACCGAGATCGAGCGCGAGTTCGGCCGCGTCACCATCACCACCGGAATCCCGACGGCATCCAGTCCGGTGACGTTGGCGACCCGGGTGATCCCCATGATCGGCAGGAACGGGGCGACCCGAGCCAGGGTCTGTTCGGGGGCCATGACCCGGTGGGTGCCGACCGTGTGGGCCTTCACCGCATCCGAAACGGAGGCTTTGACATCGAGCAGATCGAAGGGCATCGCGGCTTGTCCGGGGCGGAGGAAAATCGAGAAGGCGCGTCCCGTTCCCGGGTCCGTGGCCGGTCAGCACCTGAAGCGGTGCCGGTGGCCACGGTCCGAAGAACCGGAACCAGGAACC
>JBKHVJ010000205.1:0-34674 GCA_046570145.1 Alphaproteobacteria bacterium | reverse complement strand
CTCAGCCAGAACCCTCAAGGTCAGGTCGCGCCCCATATTGACGAGCAGCAGCCGGTCGTCGCCCTCCTCCTCGCCGAAGATGCGCAGGACGAAGGCCTCCTCCCCCAGAACGGCCCCGTCCAGCCCGCCGACGCGCTGGGCGGCGAAGACCCGGTCCTCCCGGCGCAGGCGCAGAAGGTCGCGGTGCAGCACCCAGACATGGGCGTTCGTCTCCCGCTCCCCATGGTCCAGCTTGCAGCGGGTGAAGCTCTCCTCCGCATGCGGCTTGGGCAGGCCGTCGCGCATCGGCGAGGAGGCGATGCTGGGAAACTGGGCCAGGAACTCCGCCCGTCCGTTCTCCACCAGACCGGCCAGTTCCGGATTGTGGTCGGCGAAATAGAGGAAAGGCGTGCCGGCCGCGAACTCCTGTCCCTGAAACAGCATCGGCGTGCCGGGGCCCAGCAGGGTGAGCGCGGTCATCGCGCGCAATCGGCCCGGCGCGGCCAGCGCGTGCACGCGCAGCCCTCGGGCCGAATTGGCGATCTGGTCATGGTTCTGCAGGAAGGTGACGAAGGCCGGCCGCGGCAGGCCGAACGCCGGCATGCCACGGCGCTTGCCCTGCCAGCGATACCACTGCCCCTGATAGAGGAAGCCATGCTTCATCGCCGACACGAATTCCTGCGGCGTGCCGCGATAGTCGGTGTAGTAGGCCTCCATCCGGCCGGTCAGCGCCACCATGGCCGAATGATGGAAATCGTCGTTCCAGATGGCGCAGAGCCCGCAACCGCCCTCGTCCGCCGGCTTCACCATGCTGGCATGCTGCGGCTCGTTCTCCCCCACCAGGATCGCGGCGCGGTCGCCGGCGGCCTCGCGCACGGTGCGGGAGATCTCCGTCAGGATATGCGGTTCACCGCTGTCGAAGATCGACTGGGTCGCGTCCAGCCGCAGACCGTCCAAGTGATACTCTTCGATCCAGAAGGCGGCGTTCGACAGGAAGAACTCCCGCACCGGTGCCGAATTGGGACCGTCGAAGTTGATCGACTCCCCCCACTCGTTCTTGTAACGGTCGGTGAAATAGTCGTCGGCGAAGCACTTCAGGTAATTGCCGTCGGGTCCCAGGTGGTTGTAGACGACGTCGAGAATGACGGCGAAGCCCAGCCGGTGCGCCCCGCCCACGAAGCGGCGCATGGCGTCGGGATCGCCATAAAGCCGGGTCGGCGCGAACAGGTTGACTCCGTCATAGCCCCAGCCGAAGCGGCCGGGAAACTCCGACACCGGCATCAGTTCCAGCACCGTGACGCCGAGATCGGCCAGCGCCGGAAGTTCCCGCAACGCCGCGTCCCAGCTGCCCTCCGGCGTGAAGGTGCCGATGTGCATCTCGTAGATCACCTGACCCTTGATCGGTCGGCCGCGCCAATCCGCATCGGTCCAGGCGAATCGATGCGGATCGACCAGCTGCGAGGGACCATGCGGCCCGCCGGGCTGGAAGCGCGACATCGGGTCGGGATAGAGCGTCTCGCCGCCATCAAGCCGGAACCGGTAGCGTCCGCCGGCCTCCAGCCCCGTCACGGCGCCGGAGAAATAGCCGTTCCCCTCACTCTCCAGCACGGTCGCCGTTCCGTGCGGCTCGACCACAAGTTCGACCTGCTTGGCCTTGGGCGCCCAGACGCGCGCGTGCGCGCCGATGGAGAGCAGTTCGACACCGATGGGCCAGCGGCGTTCGACGGTGGACCGCGCCTGCTCGACAGGCGGGACGGCGGCGGAGATTCTCACAGCGACTGCCCCCGAAGACGTGAGGCGGACTTGCCTTACGGTCACGGTCAACAGGGACGGGGCGGCGTGGTCACGCGGGGGATGGGGAAATTGTCTCGAGGTCTATGGGTTTTCGGGAGAGTGTCGGTTTCCGACCCCCCTCCCTCTCCCGCCACGGGCGGGAGAGGGAGGGAGGGGCAACGGCCCCCCGCTCAAACCCGCTCGCCGAAGCTCCGTGCGGCGGCGTCGATCACCAGCGGGTGGGCGCGCAGCGCGGTCAGCGCCGCCTCGACCTTGTCGTCGGTGACCTCCAGCGTCACCAGCACGTCCGAGCGGTCGCCGCGTTCGGCATCGCGCTCCTCCCGCCCTGTCTGCACCACGTTGCCGAAGCGGTCGCGCAGGCTGCCGACGATCTCGGCCTCCACACCCCGGCCGCGTTCGGCGGGATAGGCGTAGACCAGTTCCATCGCGCTCTCCCTTCTCTCTCTAGCCTTGCGGGGCGAAGACGACGCGCAGGCAGTCGTCGGCCTTCTCCTTGAACATACGGTAGCCCTGCGGCCCCTCGTCCAGCGGCATCCGGTGCGTCAGCAGGTATGACGGGTCCAGTTCGCCCTTGCGGATGTGCTCGAACAGCCGCTCGGCATAGCGCTGGCCATTCTGCTGGCCCATGCGGAAGGTCAGGCCCTTGTTCATCGCCGCCCCCATCGGGAACTTGTCGATCAGCCCGCCATAGACACCGACGATCGACAGGGTGCCGCCCTTGCGGCAGCTCTCGATCATCTGGCGCAGCACCGCCGGCCGGTCGGTCTGCAGCCCCACCGCCTGCTTGGCCCGGTCGTACAGGTCCTCCACCGGGTTGGAGGCACTGTCGGCCTCCATGCCGACGGCGTCAATGCAGACGTCTGGACCGCGCCCGCCGGTCATCGCCTGCAGCGCGTCGAAGATGTCGACGCGGCTGTAGTCCAGCGTCTCCGCCCCCGCCTTCATCTGGGCGGCGCGCAGCCGGTCGGGGAAGCGGTCGATGCCGATCACCCGCTCCGCTCCCAGCAGATAGGCACTGCGAATCGCCATCTGGCCGACGCCGCCGCAGCCCCACACCGCCACAACGTCGCCCGGCTTGATGCCCGCCATGTCGGCGGCCATGTAGCCGGTCGGCACCGCGTCGGACACGAACAGCGCCTTGTCGTCGCTCACCCCGTCGGGCACGCGGATGGCGTTGAAGTCGGCATAGGGCACCCGGACATATTCGGCATGGCTGCCGGCATAGCCGCCGAAGGCGTGGCTGTAGCCGAAGATGCCGGCGCCGCAATGACCGTAGGCGGTGCGGGCATAGTCCGGGTTGGGGTTGGAGTTGTCGCACAGCGAGCTTTCGCCATGCTGGCAATGGCCGCAATGGCCGCAGCCGATCACCGAGATGGTGATGACCCGGTCGCCGCGGTTCAGATAGCGGACCTCCGGCCCCTTCTCGACGATCTCGCCCAGGAACTCGTGGCCGATGATGTCGCCGGGCCGCATGGTGGGCACATAGCCGTCGATCAGATGCAGGTCGGATCCGCAGACCGACGACAGGGCCACCTTCACGATCACGTCATGCGGATTGACCAGCACCGGGTCGGGCACGCGCTCCACCCGCAGGTCGTTGGTTCCGTTCCAGCAGAGCGCCTTCATTCCATCGCCTCCCGGAAAGTGCCGGAGGTTCCACCCCGCGGCTGGCGGTCGATGGTGGAAAGTTCCCCCGTCTCCACCCGCTGCTTCAGCCGGCGCAACGCCTCCTCCGCCTGCGCCTCCGGACTGACGCCGAGGCGCGCCGCGACCTCCGTGGCCGGGACGCGGTAGACCAGCGTAAGCCGCACCTCCGTCCCGCGGTCGCCCGGTGCCGGGGTCAGCATCAGCGAGGCACGGTGCGGCAGCGCCGTCTCACCCACCGTGTGCCAGGTCAGCAGCCGGTCCTCGTCGATGCGGTCGAGCACGCAATGCCAGTTCACCCCCTCTCCGTCCGGCATCTTGCCGTGCTTGGCGACACTCTTGCAGAGCCATCGGCTTTCGGTGGCCGACAGCACGTCGACCCGTTCCAACTGCGGCATCAGCTTCGGAATGTTTGCGAAGTTGCGCCAGAAGCGGAAGACCGTCGCCGGCTCGGACGCGATGGTCACCACCGCCTGGGTGCGTTCCGGCGTCAGGGACCGGCGTCGCGACGCCGGATCATGGCTGCGCCAGGCGCCGGAATTGGGGGGTGCGTGCAGGGTCCGGCCGCCGAAGGGCTTCAGATCCAGGGCACCGGCAACGAACAGGCCGGCGCCGCTCAACGCCAGCATTGCCCCGCTCCACCCTGCCCGCCGAAGTCCCAGTACGCCCAGCGCGGTGCCGCCCACGATGGCGAGCCAGCGGCCACCGGTCGCGGCATCGCCCGATCCGATCAGGCCCATGCCCGACCCTCGGGAGTCCGGCCGGGGCCAACGGCCCTGCCCGGTCAAACTGTTCGACGCCATCGCCGCTCCTTTCCCGTCTGTGCAATGCCTGTGGACAGAGAACAGCCGGGTTGCGGCTTCGTTGCCTTACGCATGACCTGATGCGCGGCAACCCTGCGGCGTCCCGGCTGTTACCATCGGCAGCAAAGATCGGAAGGGAGGATGGCCGTGCCACTTCTGGACGCCACCGTGGGCATCGCCGACGCCGAAGGGTTCCGGCCGGCATCCCTGGAAACCGACCGCGGCCCCGTGGAGGCCCGCTATTACCCGGTTCCGGATGGGGAGCTGGCGGTGCTGTGGGTCGGCGGGATCGGCGGCGGCTTCGACACGCCGGCGCGCGGGCTCTATCCGCGGCTGGCCGCCGACCTGACAGCCGACGGCATCGCGTCGCTGCGGCTGCGGTTCCGCGATGCGCGCGACCTGGAACAGGCGGTGTACGACGTGCTGTGCGGGTTGAGCTTCCTCGGTCGCCAGGGCATCCACCATGTGGCGCTGGTCGGCCATTCCTTCGGCGGCGCCGTGGTCATCCAGGCGGCGGCTTCCAACCGCGGCGCCGTTTGCACCGTGGTGACTCTGGCAACCCAGGGCTACGGCACCGACCCGGTGACCGACCTGGCCTGCCCCATCCTGCTGGTCCATGGCGAAGCGGACGAGATTCTGTCGCCCAACTGCTCCATCCACGTCCACCGCAAGGCACGGGAACCCAAGAAGCTGGTCCTGGTCCCCGGCACCGGCCACGCGATGGACGAGGCCTCCGAAGCGGTCTGTCGCGAGGTGCGCGACTGGCTGAAGGCGTATTTGCTGCAGCGATAGGGGGCAACGCGGGAACGCCGCCCCCTGTCCTCAGCTTTCCTTCGGCTTGTGCGTGTCGCTGACCGGCTGCACACCCGCCGGCTGCTCCTGCTGCTGCGGCTGGGGTTGCTGCTGTTGCTGCTGGTCGGGCGGCGGCTCGCGGCGCGGCGGACCGGCCTTGACGTCCTGGTAGACGGCCTTGGCGATCTCCAGCAACTCCTCCTTCGACAGGCGGCCGGCCAGCGCATAGGCCAGTTGCCCTTCCACCCAGTAGAAGGTGGCGACGTCGCCGTTCTGGGTGAAGCTGAAGCTGGACTGGTTGCCGCTCTGGGGAGCGCCGACGAACAGGGTAATCCGCTTGTTGGCGTCGTTGGCGTACATGTACTGCGCGCCGGCGCCCATGTCGGTCGGCAGCGACCGGCCGCCGATCAGCCGGTAGCCGACGCGACCCAGATCGGGGCCGAACACGTCGCGGCCCACCCGCTTCGACAGCCAGCCGTTCAGCTCGTCCTGGTTGTCGGCGCCGAGTTCCACCTGGAACCGTTCGTCCGACGTGTAGAAGCGGTGCGCCTGGGTGGCTTCCTGGGCGAAGGTGGCGAGCGTCTGGCGCTGCTGGGCGACGGGAGCGCCGGCCTGCTGTTCGGCGCCGCGGCCCGTCCAGCCGCCGGCCGCACCGGCGACCACCAGCATCACCGCAGCGGCGAACCGGACCAGCGGGCGGGCGTGCCAGGCCGGACGGTTGTCGTTGAAGGCGATACGCCCCTTCAGCTTGTCGGACAGTTCCTGAACCGTGTCGCTCGGCGGCTCGCGCAGGACGGTGTCGAACATCTCGTGCAGAAGCATCGCCTGGGCGCGGTAATCATCCGCCCGTCGCGCCGCGTCGGGATCCTCGGCCAGCCATCGCTCCACCGCCAGACGGCGGCTGCCGTCCAGCTGTCCATCCACGTAAGCGTGGAGTTCGTCCTCGGTGACCCGCCCTATGCCTTGATGCGCGTTCATCACTTCACCCGCCGGAGGGTGACGCCACCCTCGTTCGCCAGTTTCGCCCGCACCGCCTCACGCGCCCGTGACAGGCGCGACATGACGGTCCCGATCGGCACGCCGAGCATGTCGGCGACCTCGTCGTATTTCAGGCCCTCCAGCGCCACCAGAAGCAGCACCTTTCGCTGTTCCTCCGGCAACTCGCCGACCGCGCTCATCATTTCGCGCAACTCGACACGCTCTTCCTGCCGGGCCGGGGTGACCAGCTTCGATTCGACGTCGTCGACGTCGACCTCCTGCGGTCGGGCGGCCTTGGAACGGACCTGATTGACGTGGACGTTGTGCAGGATGGTGAAAAGCCATGCCCGCAGGTTCGTCCCCGCCTGGAAGCTGTCGGCGCGCGCCACCGCGCGCGTCAGCGCTTCCTGCACCAGATCCTCCGCATCGGCGCTGTTGCGCATAAGCGCACGCGCGTAGCGCCGCAAGGACGCGATGTGGACTTCCAGATCGACCCCGAATTTGCTCAACCGCGCACCCGATCCTTACCGATCACGCCACGGCTCACGCCATGGCCTCACCCTCCGGCCGCAAGGCCGGACGGGACGACACGGCGTCGCATGTCCAGGGCCGGGCCGGCCCGTTCGGCCTTTCAACCGAAGCGGAGACCCGATGCATATGGGTGCGAACGCGCGCCGCGCATCCTTTATTCCAGACTTTCTCAGGCTTGCAGCAAAATTTATGGGGAACCGCCAAGCTTGTGCCGAAAAGGCTTCAGGAGGCCTGCGTCGATGATCCCATACGACATCGATGACGCCACCGGGGAACCGGGCGCTCAAGCATGGCGGGAAATCGGCAGGAAGGATTGGAGTGGTGGGCCCGGCCGGATTTGAACCGACGACAACACCGTTATGAGCGGCGCGTTCTAACCGCTGAACTACAGGCCCTACCGCGGGGCGCACTTTGCGACAAAGCCTTGTGGAAATGCAACCCCTCGTTCATCGTTCCGACGCATAAGCCCGAAAACGAAAACGGGGGCCGCAAGGCCCCCGCTTCGTCTCGAACCGGACCGCGCTACCCGATCAGGTGTCCAGGAAACTGCGCAGCTTGCGCGACCGCGACGGGTGCTTCAGCTTGCGGAGCGCCTTCGCCTCGATCTGGCGGATACGCTCGCGGGTCACGTTGAACTGCTGGCCGACCTCTTCCAGAGTGTGGTCGGTGTTCATGCCGATGCCGAAGCGCATGCGCAGCACACGCTCCTCGCGCGGCGTCAGCGAGGCGAGCACGCGGGTCGTCGTCTCGCGCAGGTTCGCCTGGATGGCGGCATCCAGCGGCAGGACCGCGTTCTTGTCCTCGATGAAATCGCCGAGATGCGAATCCTCCTCGTCGCCGATCGGCGTTTCGAGGGAGATCGGCTCCTTGGCGATCTTCAGGACCTTGCGCACCTTCTCCAGCGGCATCATCAGACGTTCGGCCAACTCCTCCGGGGTCGGCTCGCGGCCGATCTCGTGCAGCATCTGGCGGCTGGTGCGGACCAGCTTGTTGATCGTCTCGATCATGTGGACCGGGATGCGGATGGTCCGCGCCTGGTCCGCGATGGAGCGGGTGATGGCCTGACGAATCCACCAGGTGGCGTAGGTCGAGAACTTGTAGCCGCGTCGGTACTCGAACTTGTCCACCGCCTTCATCAGGCCGATGTTGCCCTCCTGGATCAGGTCCAGGAACTGCAGACCGCGGTTCGTGTACTTCTTGGCGATGGAGATCACGAGACGCAGGTTCGCCTCGACCATCTCCTTCTTCGCGCGGCTCGCTTCCTTCTCGCCCTTCTGGACGGTGGAGACGATGCGGCGGAACTCGTTGATCGGCAGGCGGGCCTCTTCGGCCACCTGGGCGATCGACTCGCGCGTCTTGCGGATGTCGCCGTCGTACTTCTCGGCGAACTTGCCCCAGGTCTTGGGGTTCAGGCCGCGGATGCGCTCCTGCCAGTTCGGGTCCAGCTCGTGGCCGAAATACTGGTTCAGGAAGTCCTCGTGCTTCACGCGGCAGTCGGTCGCCATGCGCAGCAGGCGGCCTTCGAATCCGGTCAGCTTGCGGTTCAGGCCATAGAGCTGCTCGACCAGCTGCTCGATGCGCTGGTTGTTCAGGCGGACGGTGTTCATCAGCTCGACCATCTCGGTCTTGAGCTTCTCGTACTTCTTGTCCGTCTGCTTGCCCATGTCCTCGCCGCGCTGCATCGCGGCCATGCGGGCCTCGTGCAGCTTGTGCAGCTTGTCGTAGGTCGCCTTGATGTTCTCGAAGGTCTCGATGACCTGCGGCTTCAGCGCGGCTTCCATCGCGGACAGCGACAGGCTGTTGTCGCCCTCTTCGCCTTCCTCGCCTTCTTCGCCCTCGCCCTCGGCGCGCGGCGGACGCGGCTCGTCGCCGTCCTCGCCGGCCGGTGCATCGGCGGCGGGCGCGGCCGCAGGCCCGGTGCCGGCGGCTTCCACCACCTCGGCCAGGCCTTCCGGCATCTCCTCGCCGTCCGGGCCGCCGCCATAGGTGGCGTCCAGGTCGATGATGTCGCGCAGCAGCATCTTCCCTTCCATCAGGGAATCATGCCACTCCAGGATGGCGCGGATGGTCAGGGGCGATTCGCAGATCGCGCCGATCATCATCTCGCGGCCGGCTTCGATCCGCTTGGCGATGGCGATTTCGCCTTCGCGCGACAGCAGCTCCACCGACCCCATCTCACGCAGGTACATGCGCACCGGGTCGTCGGTGCGGCCGATGTCGTCGTCGTCGAGATTGCCCGACGAACGGCCTTCGCCCTCGCCTGCCCCCTCGCCGCTGTTCTCCGAATCCTGCTCTTCCGATTCGACGATGTTGATGCCCATCTCGGACAGCATCGCCATCGTGTCTTCGATCTGCTCGGACGAGGACGAATCCTGCGGCAGCGCTGCGTTCAGCTCGTCATAGGTGACATACCCGCGCTCCTTGCCGCGGGCGATCATCTTCTTGACGGCCAAACCCATGCCGTCCATCAGAGGACCGTCTGCGGATTCCTCCCGCGTTTCGGAAACTTCCACGCTGTTCGCAGCTTTCGTGGCCATGCGATCGGTGCCCCCGCATTACCCCATTGAAAAAGACGAAAGGAGCGCCCGGTCCCGGTTGCCCGGCCCGTCCGCCCCACCCCCAACCATGTATCTACCCAGAACCCGCCATCACAGAAACTGTCATGCGGCCCTGTCCCATCACTGCTTCCTGTTACCCGGTGCCCGTCAGCCTGTGTCGAACCGCCGACGGCACAAGCCATCAACCGTCAGACATCGTCAGAGTCACCATCATCCGTCATACCCAGCCCGGACCTGATGACTTCCTGCTGAAGAGCCACGACCCTCGCGAAGTTCGCCTCGCTGTTGTCACGGGTCAAAGCCGCCTTCGCTTCCCTAAGATCGTCGAGCACCCGCTCTTGATGCAGATGCCGCCACGCTGGCCACCACCCCTTCCGGGCGTCCTCCGTGGAGGCATCCGGACGGGCGAAGCCGGCATGGACATAGGTCGACTCGCCTAGCAAAGCACCGACCATCGTCTCATGGCCGGCGGATGACAAGTGGCGACAAAGCGCTGCGGCGTCAAGTGTCGAGTCGTGGTTGCGATCGTCCGAAAGGCATTCGATCACCGCCCAGCGCAGTTTTTCGAGCTCCGGGTCACCGAACGGCAACAGCCCAAGCGGCTCGGCCAATTCGCCGAACAGTTCGGGATGGTTGATGATCGTCGCCAGCAGGATCCGCTCCCGCATCGAGGCAAGGCGGGAGGCGCGGCCGCGCCCCTCCCCCACCGGCTTGGAGGTCAGGCGACCGGGAACGCCGGGCACATGGCGGCGCGGCGGTTCGCCGAAACGCCCCCGCCCCTGTCCCGGCACCCAGGGCCCGCGGTTGTAGGCCGGTCGCGCGGGCGCGAAGGCCTCGTCGACGCGGCGGCGCATCTCGGTCCGGTAGAAACCCTGCACGTCGCGGTCGGCGATGGTGGCGACGCGGGCCTCCAGCGCCGCCTTGACCGCGGCCTTGGCCTCCGGCGTGTCGGTCTGCCGGCCCTCGCTCTCCATCCGCCACAGGGCGTCGGACAGCGGGATGGCGGCCTCCAGCACCGCACCCATCGCCTTGGCGCCTTGGGCGCGGATCAGGCTGTCGGGGTCCTCGCCCTCCGGCAGGAAGGCGACGCGGGCCGACTGGCCGGGGGCGAGGTGCGGCAGGATGCGCTCCACCGCCCGCCAGGCCGCGCGCCGGCCGGCATTGTCGCCGTCGAAGCACAGGAACGGCACCTTCTCCGCCGCCGGGATCAGCTTCCACAGCTCCTGCACCTGGGTCTCGGTCAGCGCGGTGCCCAGCGGCGCCACCGCCCCCTCGAACCCCGCGCGCACCAGGGCGATCACGTCCATGTAGCCTTCGGCGACGATCACCGGCTTTCCGTCCGCCGCCGCCTGCCGCGCCCGCGACAGGCCGTAGAGCAGCGTGCCCTTGTGAAAGAGCGGCGTGTCGGCGGTGTTGACGTATTTCGGGCCGTCGCCCTCCAGGATGCGTCCGCCGAAGGCCACCACCTGTCCACGCCGGTCGGTGACCGGGAACATCACCCGGTTGCGGAAGAAGCTGTAGGGCGACCTGCCGTCGTCCGGCCGCTTCAGCAGCCCGGCATTGACCATGTCCTCGTCGGAAAAGCCCTGCTTGCCGAGATGGGTGCGCAGCGCGTTCGAGTCGCCGGGCGCATAGCCCAGCCGGAAGCGCGCGATGGTTTCGCCGTCCACCCCGCGCCGCATGAAGTAGTCCAGCCCCGCCCGGCCGGCTGAGGTGTGGAGTTGCTGCTCGAACCAGCGGGCCGCCTGCTCGACGAGGTCGTGCAGGGTCTTGCGCCGCTCGTAGCGCTGCCGGTCCTCTTCCGTCGGGCGCGGCACCGGCAAGCCGGCCTCGCCGGCCAGATGCTCGACCGCCTCGGGAAAGCCGAGATTGTCGTGGCGCATGACGAAGCCGATGATGTCGCCATGGGCACCACAGCCGAAGCAATGGAAGAAGCCCTTCTGGTCGTTGACGTAGAAGGACGGCGACTTCTCATTGTGGAACGGACAGGGGGCCTTGTACTCCCGCCCGGCGCGGATCAGGCGCAGGCGTTTGGAGACCACTTCCGACAGGGTCAGCCGGGTGCGCAGTTCTTCCAGGAATTGGGGCGGGAAGGCCATGGTCGAACGGTCACCGGGGAACGTAGGAGGGGCGCGACGGGCGCGAGGCTATAGCAGAGGCATAGTATGGGAACCGGCGCCGCCGGCCCCAAGGGGGCAGATGGCGCAGACCGGATGCGGCGCCGGTCCGGCTCCCGATCGAGCCGAACGTCATCCGCACCTGTCACTTTCCTGCCCGGCCGCCTATTTGCCCGACAGCCGGGCCTTCACCAGACCGCCGGCCTTGGCGAAATCCATCTGGCCGGCATGGCGGGCCTTCAGCTCGGCCATCACCTTGCCCATGTCCTTGATGCTGGCAGCCCCCAGCTCGGTCACGATGGCGTCGATGGCGGCGGCGGACTCCTCGTCGGTCATCTGCTTGGGCAGGAAGCGTTCGATGACCGTGATCTCCTCGCGCTCCTGCTGGGCCAGTTCGGGGCGGCCGCCCTGCTCGTAGAGCGCCGCCGACTCGTTGCGCTGCTTCACCAGCGCCTGGAGCATGGACAGGATCTCCGCCTCGTCGATGCCATCGGTGACACCGCGCGGACGGGCGGCGATGTCGCGGTCCTTCAGCCCGGCGAGGATCATGCGGATGGTCGACACCGCGCGCGTATCCTTGGCGCGCATCGCATCCTTCAGGGAGTCGTTGAACTGCGTGCGCAGAGTCATGTCCTGTCTTCCTTGTTCATCGTGCCCGGCATGCGGCCGAGCCCCGTATCCGGCCGGATTTGGCGACTATCCGGAAAGTGCCTGCCAATTTCCATACAAAAGCCCGGCAGGAAAGCGCCCGGCCTTGCCGCCGGCCGACTTTGCCGCGGCTTCAAGGCCGCCTTGCAAAGCTATTGCTGGAAATCCTGCATCCAATCGTCATATAGGATGTCCGGCCCACCCGATAAGCCCACTCGATCCCACGTCACTGCCCGTACCGGCGGAGGTGGGGTGCGAGCGGTTCCGTGTGCGCGCCCGGCGGGACGCTAGGCCGTCGCCGTTCCGCCGATCACCCGATCCGTCGCCGGCCGCGGTTTTTGGGAAGGTTCACAGGAATGACTCTCGCCACTCCCCCCTCCGACAATGCGGTTCACACCGGCGTGCTTGTTCTGGCCGACGGCACGGTGTTCCGCGGCCGAGGCATCGGCGCCACGGGGGATTCGGTGGGCGAGGTGTGCTTCAACACCTCCATGACCGGCTATCAGGAGATCCTGACCGATCCCAGCTATGCCGGCCAGATCATCACCTTCACCTTCCCGCACATCGGCAACACCGGCGCCAACGCCGAAGACATCGAGACGATCACCCCGGCCGCCCGTGGCCTGATCCTGCGCGCCGACATCACCGACCCGTCCAACTGGCGCGCCACCCGCCACCTGGACGACTGGCTGAAGAGCTACGGCCTCGTCGGGCTGGCCGGCGTCGACACCCGCCGCCTGACCCGCCGCATCCGCGACCTGGGCGCGCCCAACGGCGTCGTCGCCCATGCGCCGGACGGCAAGTTCGACATCGAGGCGCTGATCGCCAAGGCCAAGGGCTGGCCGGGGCTGGAGGGCATGGATCTGGCCAAGGACGTGTCCTGCCGCCAGACCTATGACTGGACCGAGGCCGGCTGGACCATCGGTGGCGGCTACGCCACCCAGGACAAGCCGCAGTACCATGTCGTCGCCATCGACTATGGCGCCAAGCGCAACATCCTGCGCTGCCTCGCGGCATCCGGTTGCAAGGTGACGGTGGTGCCGTCGACCGCCACGGTCGAGGACGTGATGCGCCACCAGCCGGACGGCGTCTTCCTGTCCAACGGCCCCGGCGACCCCGCCGCCACCGGCGAGTATGCCGTGCCGACCATCAAGGGCCTGCTCGACACCGGCGTGCCGATGTTCGGCATCTGCCTCGGCCACCAGATGCTGTCGCTGGCGCTGGGCGCCAAGACCACCAAGATGCAGCAGGGCCATCGCGGCGCCAACCATCCGGTCAAGGATCTGGCAAGCGGTCGCGTGGAGATTACCAGCCAGAACCACGGCTTCGTCGTGGTGCCCGAAACCCTGCCGGCCGACGCCGAGGTCACGCATGTCAGCCTGTTCGACGGCACCAACGAGGGCATCCGCCTGAAGGGCAAGCCGGTCTTCTCGGTGCAGTACCACCCGGAAGCCTCGCCCGGCCCGCAGGACAGCCACTATCTGTTCGACCGCTTCGTCCAACTGATCGCCGAGAAGAAGGCGGCCTGACGGTCGAGCGGAACCAACCCGCACAAAGGGGCGTCCCGGTGGGGCGCCCTTTTTGCTGACACCCCTCTTCAATGGAACGCCGGATCATGGCCCGGTCCACCGACCTGCTGCTGACCGCCATCGCCCCGGCGATCTGGGGCAGCACCTACATCGTCACCACCGAACTGCTGCCGCAGGGCTACCCGATGACGGTGGCGCTGCTGCGCGCCCTGCCGGCCGGTCTGCTGCTGTTGCTGCTGGTCCGCCGGCTGCCGTGGGGATGCTGGTGGGGGCGTTCGCTGGTGCTGGGGGCGCTGAACTTCTCCTTCTTCTGGGCGATGCTGTTCGTATCGGCCTACCGCCTGCCGGGCGGCGTCGCCGCCACGGTGGGGGCGGTCCAGCCGCTGATCGTCATCGCCCTGTCCCTCCCGCTGCTGGGCACCCCGATCCGCCCGCAGGCGGTCGCCGCCGCAATGGCCGGCATCGGCGGGGTCGCCCTGCTGGTCCTGAAGCCCAGCGCCGCGCTGGACGGCATCGGCGTGCTTGCGGCGCTGGCCGGAGCCGGATCGATGGCCGCGGGCACGGTGCTGAGCCGGCGCTGGCGCCCGCCGGTGTCGCCGCTGACCTTCACCGCCTGGCAACTGACGGCGGGCGGGGTGTTGCTGGTGCCGGTGGCGCTGCTGCTGGAGCCGGCCCTGCCGGTGCCGACGGCGGCCAACCTGCTGGGCTTCGTCTATCTCGGCCTGATCGGCGCGGCGCTGACCTACATCCTGTGGTTCCGCGGCCTGTCGCGGCTGGAGCCCTCGGCCGTGGCGCCGCTGGGCTTCCTCAGCCCGGTGATGGCGGTGGTGCTGGGCTGGGCGCTGCTCGACCAATCGCTGACCGGTTATCAGATCGCCGGAATCGTGCTGGCGCTCGGCAGCGTCTGGGTCGGCCAGCGGGCGCAGACTGCACCCGTCGCCCCAACGACCGCGACGGCCGGCGCAGGAAATTGAAGGCGGCTTTTCCGACGTCGGTACCGCGCCATATCATCCAGGACCCCGGCATGCCCCGCCCTCTGCCCCGGACACCATGCGCCGCCTGCCGCCACCGCCAATCGCCATCCCCGCCGCCCCACAGGAGGACCGTCCCGCCTGCCCGCTCTGCGGCCGGCCGATGGTGCCGGGTGCCAGCCTGAACGAGCACCATATGGTCCCGCGCACCTACGGCGGACGGCACACGGTGACGATGCACCGCATCTGCCACGCCAAGATCCACGCGGTGCTGAGCGAGCAGCAACTGCGCGACCACTACCACGAGATCGAGGCGCTGCGCGGCCATCCCGACATCGCCGCCTTCATCCGCTGGGTCCGCCGCAAGCCGCCGGAGTTCACCGACGGCCACGCCACCGACCGGCGGCGGCGCAAGCGCTGAAGGACTGGTCGGCCCGCCAACTCACCCCCGGCGCACGGTCTGCCGCTGGGCGGGCTTCGGCAGATAGTTGCGGGCCTCGCCGTTGCAGACGCGGCTGACCCGCTCATACTCCTCCACCGTATCGACCTGGGCCTGCCGGCGGTCGCGCTCGCGGCCGAACTCCTGCATGATCCGCCGCATCGCCGATTCGAGCGGCCGACGGATCGCCGCCATCGCCTGGGCCTGACTGCGCGAACGCACCGGCGCCATGCCCTCCAGCACCTGATCCAGCCGGATGCGGATCATCGGCATCATCTCGCGCAGCAACGCCTCGTCCACCGCGACATGGCGCATCTCATGGGCCAGCACCTCGCCATGCAGGCAGGAGTTCACCGGAATTTCGCTGGCGACATGGACGATGCGCTGCTGGAAGCCGAAGCTGATGGTCACCGTGCTGGCCGACGCGCAATAGGTGCCGTCGCCCATTGTCCTGAACAGGGCGGAGACCTGAGACTGCTCGCCATAGCGGGCCAGGGTCAGCCCCAGCACATGGCCGCCGGCGCTTCCCGCCGGTCCGGGCGTGCGTCCCGGCAGGCGGGTGAGCTGCGCGATCGTTCGCCCGTCGTCACGCTGGATCGGCGCCAGCACGCTGTCGAACACGAGCTTCGTCGGCGGAAATCCGCTGCAGCCATTGGACTGCGCCGCGGCCGGCGACGCGGTCGGCAGGGGGCCGAGCAGGACACCCGAAAGGAAGAGGAACAGGAGGCGAACGGTCATCCCGATACAGATATCAGGAAACCGTCCGCGGACAAGAGACATGGAGGGGGTGGCGTGGGCTAGTTGCGGCCTTGCCCCCTCCCCCTCTTCGAGGGAGAGGGGGCGTTACCGCCGGCGCTCCCCTAACGCCTCCTCAATGCTGCGACGGAAACAGGAAGCGTGCCTTCAGAGTGCCTTCGATGGCGCGCAGGTCGTTGGCGACCTCCATCTCGTCCACGTCGCCGTTGACGTCGACCACCACATAGCCCAGCTCCGGATCGGTCTGGAGATACTGGGCGGCGATGTTCAGGTCGCGGCCGGAGAACACCTCGTTCACCTTGCGCAGGATGCCCGGACGGTTTTCGTGGACGTGCAGGAAGCGGGTGCAGCCGGCCTGCACCGGCAGCGCGACCTGCGGGAAGTTGACCGCGCCGACGGTGGAACCGTTGTCCGAATACTCGATGAGCTTCTGCGCCACCTCGGTGCCGATGTTGGCCTGCGCCTCCATCGTCGAACCGCCGATGTGCGGAGTCAGGATGGCGGTCTTGATGCCGCGCAGCGCGCTCTGGAACTCTTCCTTGTCCGAACCGGGCTCGACCGGGAAGACGTCGATGGCGGCACCCAGGATGTGGCCGCTGTTCATCGCGGCGGCCAGCGCCTCGATGTCCACCACCTGGCCGCGGGCGGCGTTGATCAGATGGCTGCCCTTCTTCATGGCCGCCAGTTCAGCAGCGCCGATCATGTCGCGGGTCTGCGGGGTGTCCGGCACATGCAGGGTCACCACGTCGGACACCGACAGCAGCTCCTCCAGCGAATCGCAGGCCCGCGCATTGCCGAGGGCCAGCTTGCGCACGACGTCGTAGAAGCGGACCTGCATGCCCATCGCTTCGGCCAGGATCGACACCTGGGTGCCGATA
The DNA here is from genome assembly GCA_046570145.1 of Alphaproteobacteria bacterium. Lineage (GTDB taxonomy): Bacteria > Pseudomonadota > Alphaproteobacteria > Azospirillales > Azospirillaceae > Azospirillum. The sequence goes on along the minus strand of JBKHVJ010000205.1, from coordinate 18,257 downwards.
TGGCCATAGCCGACGATGCCCAGCGTCTTGCCGCGGATCTCATAAGAATCTTTCGCCGACTTCATCCAGCCGCCGCCATGGACCAGCTGCGATTTCTCGAAGATGCCGCGCATCAGCATGATGATCTCGCCGATCACCAGCTCCGCCACCGACCGGGTGTTGGAATAGGGGGCGTTGAACACCGGGATGCCGGAGCGGCGCGCCGCCTTCAGATCGACCTGGTTGGTGCCGATGCAGAAGCAGCCGACGGTGATCAGCTTGGTCGCCGCCTCGAACACCTTGGCGGTCAGGTGGGTGCGCGACCGGATGCCCAGGATGTGGACCGAACCGATGCGCTCCAGCAGTTCATCCTCGTCCAGGGCGCGCGGCAGCCGCTCCACGGTGGCATAGCCGCCGCGGGCCAGCTCGTCGATGGCGTTGTCGTGGACACCTTCCAGAAGAAGGATGTTGATCTTGTCCTTGGAGAGCGAGAGCTTGGTCACGGCCGGCATCCGTATCTGGGCATCGGGACTGATCGGCAGCCCGCCTGCCGGAAACGGCGCGTCGGGCCACGGAAAAGCGAGCGCGCAAAATAATACCAAAGGCAACCCTTGTCACCTGACGGATGTTGCGCCGCCGCAGTGGTTTCCGCATGCCGGATTGGCGCGGGACGCGGGTTGGGTGTATCAGTCGGATCGACCTTCCAATCTGGAAACCCGCCATGAGCGACGTGACGATCTATCACAACCCGCGCTGCAGCAAATCGCGCGAGACGCTGGAACTCCTGCGCTCCCGCGGCGTCGAGCCGGCGGTGGTGGAGTATCTGAAGACCCCGCCCAGCCCGGCGGAACTGTCCGCCATCCTCGCCAAGCTGGGCAAGGGTCCGCGCGACATCACCCGCGTCAACGAAGCGGCGGAGGCCGGCCTGGCCAAGGATCTGGACGGCGAGGCGCTGATCGCCGCCCTGTCCGCCAATCCGTCCGCCATCGAGCGTCCCATCGTGGTGAAGGGCGACCGCGCCCGCGTCGGCCGTCCGCCGGAATCGGTGCTGGACCTTCTCTGATCCCATTCACGTCCCTGACCGGAGCCTGCCGCCCGTGACTGCCAAGCACACCGCCGCCACAGCCGCCGCCGAGCTGTCGACCATCCGCGATTTCCTGCGCTACGGCGTCAGCCGCTTCAACGAGGCCGAACTCGATTACGGCCACGGCACCACCACGGCCTTCGACGAGGCGGTGTTCCTGGTGCTGGAGTCGCTGCACCTGCCGGTCGACCAGCTCGACCCCTATCTCGACGCCCGGCTGACCGCGGCTGAGCGCGAGGCGGTGGCCGGCATCCTCCACGCCCGCATCGACACCCGCAAGCCGGCGCCCTACCTGCTGAACAAGGCCTATATCCAGGGCATCCCCTTCTATGTGGACGAGCGGGTGATCGTCCCGCGCTCCTATATCGGGGAACTGCTGTTCTCCGACATGTTCGGCGGCGACGACTTCACGCTGGTGGAGGACCCGACCTCGGTGGAGCGGGTTCTGGACCTGTGCACCGGTTCCGGCTGCCTCGCCATCCTGGCTGCCCGCATTTTCCCCGAAGCCCAGGTCGACGCGGTCGACCTGTCGCCCGACGCGCTGGAGGTGGCCAAGCGCAACGTCGCCGACAGCGGGTTCGGGGACCGCATCGCCCTGCATCAGGGCGACCTGTTCGCGCCGCTGAAGACACGGAAATACGACGTCATCATCACCAATCCGCCCTATGTCGACGCCGAAGCGATGGACGCCCTGCCACCCGAGTTCCGCGCTGAGCCGGAGATGGCGCTGGCCGGCGGCGACGACGGGCTGGACATCGTCCGCCGCATCCTGAAGGAGGCGCCCAAGCACCTGACCCCGGAGGGCGGCCTGCTCTGCGAATTCGGCACAGGCCGCGAGATCCTGGAGGCGGAGTACCCCCACCTGGACTTCCTGTGGCTGCAGACCGCCAACAGCTTCGGCGAGGTGTTCTGGCTGACTCGCGAGCAGTTGAAGGCGGGGAAGTAAGAGAGCCAGGGAGGGGGTAAACGCCCACCACCGGGAACCCTTCCCCCCTCCCCCCGGTTGTCCTCTCGACGATGCTGCATCGCAGCAGCCGCTTGAGAGGACGACCACCATGACCGACCGCCAATCCACCATCCTCAAGTCCCTGGGCATCACCGCGCTGGCCTTGGGCGGGCTGGCCGTCGCCAACACGCTGGCGGCCCGTGCGGCGGAGCGGCGCTATCCACCCGACGGGCGCTTCGTGACCGTCGACGGCGTCCGGCTGCACTATATGGAGGCCGGAGAAGGACCGCCGGTCGTGCTGCTGCACGGCAATGTTTCCGCGCTGGGCGATTGGCTGGCGAGCGGGCTGTTCGACCGGCTGGCGCGGAACCACCGGGTCATCGCTTTCGACCGCCCCGGCATGGGCCACAGCGACCGTCCCCGCGACCGCGCCTGGACGCCGGAGGATCAGGCGGATCTGCTGGCCGAGGCCTTCGCGGTGCTGGGGATCGAGAACGCGGTGGTCGCCGGCCATTCCTATGCGACACTGGTGGCGCTGGCCCTGGCGCTGGACCATCCGCGGACGGTGAAGGGTCTGGTTCTGCTGGCCGGTTATTACTTCCCGACCAGGCGGGTGGACGCGGCGATGGTGGCGCCGGTGGCGGCACCGGTCCTGGGCGACCTGCTGCGCCACACGGTCTCGCCGCCCTTTTCCAAGGCGGTGATGCCGCTGATGATCAAGACGCTGTTCTCGCCCCGCCCGGTCCCCGAGCATCTGACGGAGACCTTCCCGGCCGCCCTGACCACCCGCCCCGGCCAGTTGCGCGCCAACGCCCAGGACGGTGTCACCATGGCACCGGCCGCCGACCGGCTGCAGCACCGCTACGCCGAGTTGGCCGTCCCGGTGGCGATCTTCGCCGGCCATGAGGACCGCATCGTTTCGCAGGAGGAGCAGAGCGGCCGCCTGCATCACGTGCTGCCGAACAGCACCCTGCATTGGGTGCCGGACTGCGGGCATATGGTGCATCATGCCGACCCGGACCTGGTGGTGCGCCGCATCGACGAGTTGGCAACAGAAGGCGCGCCGCTGCGGGTCGCCGCTCAGAGATAGCGCCGCATCAGGATGCTGCCGCCCCGGTGCGGCAGGCGGGGGTGCCAGGGGATATCGGCGCGGCCGATCTCCTCGAACCCCTCGCCGGCATAGAGGCGATGGGCCGGATCGTTGTCGGCCCAGACATGCAGCGTGACACGGTCGAATCCGCCGGTCCGCGCCCGCTCGTAGAACCAGCCGAGCAACCGCCCGGCGATACCGTGGCGCCGCTGCTCCGGATCGACCGCCAGGGCCGACAGGAAATAACTGCCCCAGTCCAGTGTTTCCGAGAATGCGGCCATATGGGCGATGCGGTCTGGCGGCAGACCGCTGTAATCCTCTGTCCGGATCCAGTCGGTGGGATATCCATGGGCGACGCCGACGACCCGCCCGTCCAGTTCGGCAACCCCGCTCTGCCGATGCGACAGCGAACCGCTGCGCCCGGCAAGGCCCGGCATCAGCATCTCCGCCGCCGTCAGGCCCGGCATCAGCCCGTCCAGCAGAAAGCCGTAGACCCCGCCGCCGGCAATGTCGATCAACCGGGCGAGATCCGGTGCGTCGTCGGCATCTGCCGCACGGATGCGGAGACGGTCGTCGATGATATGAGAGGTCACGGCAGGCACCTTCCTTCCGGAGATCGGCCGCATAGGAAAGTCCCTCCGGCAGCCGATTTCCAGCCCCTTTCGACGGCGCCGGATCAGTTGTGGTCAGCGGCCCGGTTCAAATCGTCGCGCAGTTTCAGCAACGCCTCGCGCAGGGAGGTCAGTTCCTCGACCGAACAGCCGGCGGCGGCGGCGATGTGGGTCGGCAGGCATGCGGCCTTGCTGCGCAGCGCAGCGCCGTCAGGGGTCAGGCTAATGCGGACAAGCCGTTCGTCCTCAGGATCGCGGGCGCGGGTGACCAGCCCCTGCCCTTCCATCCGCTTCAGCAGCGGGGTCAGCGTGCCGCTGTCCAGCCCCAGCCTTTCGCCCAGCGCCTTCATCGACTGCCCGTCCTCCTCCCACAGCAGCAACATCGCCAGATATTGCGGGTAGGTCAGGCCGAGCGATTCCAGCAGCGGACGATAGACACGGGTCATCGCCAGATTCGCCGAGTAGAGGGCGAAGCAGGCTTGGTTGGAGAGCAGAAGCGGATCGTTCCTGTCGGTGGTCATGGCTTTGCGAAACCTTCGAAACGGCGCGCGCCGCCGGGCTGAGGCGCGCCGGTCGATCATGCGTTCGGCACAATCGCGCGCAACAGCCTGGCGGCGCAATCCTGAAGGCACTTCGCCCCAGGCAATCACCCTATGCAACGCCCTCAGGCAACGGTCGTGGTGACCGGGATGTTGCCCTTGGTGGCATGGCTGTAGGGGCAGACCTTGTGGGCGCGGGCCAGCAGGTCCTCGGCCGAGGCCTTGTCCATGCCCGGCAGCGACACGACGAAATCGACGGTCAGTCCGAAGCCCTCGCCATCGTCGCGGGCACCGATGCCCACCGTGGCGGTCACCGACAGGTCGGCCGGAACGGCGATCTTGTCGCGGTTGCCGACAAACTTGATGGCGCCGATGAAGCAGGCGGAATAGCCGGCGGCGAACAGCTGCTCGGGGTTGGTCGCCCCGCCCTGCCCGCCCAGTTCCTTCGGCGCGGCCAGTGCGACCGAGAGCAGCCCGTCCTCGCTCACAGCCTTGCCGTCGCGGCCGCCGGTCGCGGAAACCTTCGTCGAATAGAGGGTCTTCATCGTGCGCACTCCTTCACTGGAAATCGGGGTTTGAATGGTGGGGCGGCGGGAGGAACCGCCGTTGATTTCGTGAGACCAAACATCGCTCACAATCATATTGTGCGCAATGTATTTAGCCATGCGCAATTTGATTGTGCGCAATGTTATTGGCGCATGGCGCTCCGCACCACCACCGGTCGGCTCTGGAGACAGGGCAAATCGCGCGCAATAAAAAAGCCCCGAAGTCCAAGGACTTCGAGGCTTTTTCACTCCTTCCGGAACTGGTCGGAGCGACAGGATTCGAACCTGCGACCCCCAGACCCCCAGTCTGATGCGCTACCAGGCTGCGCTACGCTCCGTCAACTTCACCGCAGTGCTTGCGGCTTGGCTCCGGAAGGGAACGGGACTATAGCCGCGGACTTTTGCCGATGCAACATCTCCCGTGATGATTTTTCAGCTTTTTTTGTCCTCGATTTCGGAGAGGCGCGACAGCACCGATCGCAGCGATTTCAGCTCGTCCACCACCATGGTGATCTCGTGGCGCAGGGCGGCGGACAAAGGCGGATGCGCACCGTAATGCGATCCGTCATCCAGACCGCCTTCGATGCTCTCGTCGAACGCGCCTCCTTCTCCCGCTCCAGCAGCGGAGTCGCCAAGCTCGTCGGCATCCTCGGGCAACGGCGGCGTCGGGTCGGACATGCGCCCTTCCTTCAGCAGGCGCTGTACGCCCTTGATGGTGTAGCGGTCCTCATACAGCAGCGCCTGGATACGGCGCAGAAGCTCCACGTCCTCCGGCCGGTAATAGCGCCGGCCTCCTCCGCGCTTCAACGGGCGGATCTGGGGGAACTTGGTCTCCCAGAAACGCAACACATGCTGAGGCACGTTCAGGTCGGCCGAAACCTCGCTGATGGTGCGATAGGCCGTGGCGGATTTCATGGCGGGATCAGGCCGTTCCCCGGCAGCGGCCGGATGCGGCGGCGATCCGCAGACAGCCCCGGCACGGCGGAGGACGGGAAGTCGGGGTCATAACGGATAGCCTGCGTCAGGAGAGAGCCCGCGCAGGCGTCGGCGCCCCACCCTCCTGGACATCGTTGATGCGGTTCTTCAACACATGACTGGCACGGAAGACCAGCACCCGCCGCGGCAGGATCGGCACCTCTTCCCCGGTCTTGGGGTTCCGGCCGATTCGCTCGCCCTTCTGGCGAACCTGAAAACTGCCGAAGGAGGAAATCTTCACCATCTCCCCCCGGGCGAGCGCATCGGAAATCTCGTCCAGGACGGTTTCGACCAGATCGGCCGATTCGTTGCGCGAAAGACCGACTTCCTGGTAGACGGCCTCGCTCAATTGGGCGCGCGTGACGGTGTTCTGAGACATGGTTCGACCTCCCCCCGCAACCATTGCGAAGACGGTAATCCGGGGAAAGAAGGTCCGTCAATTCAAAAGCTTGGCAGCCGCATACAGCCCGGCCGAAGCCGGGCTGGGCGTGCGCCGCAGCATTGAAGCGGGTGCGGGAAAAGGAGCGTCCGCCTACCAGCGGATCAGCGCCGAACCCCAGGTCAGGCCGCCGCCGATGGCTTCCATCAGGATCAGGTCGCCGCGCTTGACCCGGCCGTCGGCCACCGCCTCGCCCAAGGCTAGCGGAATCGAAGCAGCCGACGTGTTGCCGTGGCGGTCCACGGTCAGCACGACCTTCTCCGGCGACAGTTTCATCTTGCGGGCAAGGCCGTCGATGATGCGCCGGTTCGCCTGGTGCGGAACCATCCAGTCGATGTCGCTGGCCTCCAGACCGTTGGCGGCCAGCGCCTCCTCCACCACTGCCGACAACTTCGAGACGGCGTGGCGGAAGATCTCCTGCCCATGCATGCGGACATGGCCGATGGTGCCGGTCGAGGACGCGCCGCCGTCGACATAGAGCAGGTCGTACTGGCTGCCGTCGGAGTGCAGATGGGTGGACAGCACGGCGCGATCGGTCGAATCGCCCTTGGCCTCATAGGCCTCCAGCACGATGGCGCCGGCGCCGTCGCCGAACAGCACGCAGGTGGTGCGGTCGTTCCAGTCCAGCAGGCGGGAGAAGGTCTCCGCCCCGATCACCAGGGCGCGGCGCGCCTGGCCGTTGCGCAGGAAATTGTCGGCGACAGCCATGGCATAGACGAACCCGGCGCAGACCGCCTGGATGTCCATGGCGAATCCGACGGTTCCCAGCGCAGCCTGAACCTTGGTGGCTGTGGCCGGGAAGGTGTTGTCGGGCGTGGTGGTCGCCAGAACGATGCAGTCGATGCTGCCGGCCGGCACGCCGGCATGTTCCAGCGCGCGGGCCGCCGCGGCGATGGCAAGGTCGGAGGTCTTCTCCCCATCGGCCGCGATATGGCGCGACTTGATGCCCGTGCGCTGGACGATCCACTCGTCCGACGTGTCGACCCGCTGTTCCAGATCCTGGTTGGTGACGACGTTGGCCGGCAGGAAGGTACCGCAACCAAGAACTCGGGAACGCATGACCATGGTTCAGCCCGCCGCCGCCTTCGTGTCGGGAAGAGGGTTCGCGTCGGCTATGCGCCCCATCTCTTCCTTGATGCGCTCATTGAAACCGTGAGTCGCCAGATTGATGGCGACCGCGACGGCATTGGCGAAGCCGACCGGGTCGGTGCCGCCGTGGCTCTTCACGCAGACGCCGCGCAGGCCCAGGAACATCGCACCGTTGTAGCGCCGCGGGTCGATCCGCTCGCGGAAGCGCTTGAAGGCGCCGCGTGCCAGCAGATAGCCGATCCGTGCCAGGACGGACGTCGCGAAGGTGCGGCGCAGGAACTCGGAGAACAGCTTGGCCGTCCCCTCCGCCGTCTTCAGCGCGACATTGCCGGTGAAGCCATCGGTGACGATGACATCCACCGTGCCCAGTCCGATGTCGGTGCCTTCGACGAAGCCGTGGAAGCGGCCGGGCAGCGGCATGTCGCGCAGGCTGGCCGCCGCGGCACGCACCACCTCGTTGCCCTTCATGTCTTCCGAGCCGATGTTCAGCACGCCGATCGACGGCTCCGGCAGGCCCAGGATGGCGCGCGCGAAGACGGCCCCCATCACGGCGAACTGGACGAGGTTTTCCGGCTGGCATTCGGCGTTGGCGCCGAGGTCCAGCATCACGCTCTCGCCCCGTTGCGTCGGGAAGAAGGACGCCATCGCCGGCCGGTCGATGCCCGGCAACGTCTTCAGCACGAATTTCGCCATCGCCATCAGGGCGCCGGTATTGCCGGCCGAAACCACGCAGGCGGCCTCGCCCGACGCCACGGCGTCGATGGCAAGCCTCATGCTGGACTGGCGTCCGGCGCGCAACGCAACTGCGGGCTTGGCGTCCCCGGCCACGAAGTCGGCGGTATGGCGAATCTCTGCCACCGCCTTCAACGCAGGCCGCAGGTTCAGCAGCGGTTCGATCCGCTCCCGGTCGCCATACAGCAGGAAGCGCACATCGGGATGGCGCTCCCGCGCGATGTCCGCCCCGGCAATGACCATCTCGGAACCGAGATCGCCACCCATGGCATCCAGGGCGATGGTCAGGCGCTGGCTCACCGCGAACAGGCTCCCCGGCTACGACCCCGGCAGGGGCGAACTACGCCCCTGATCATCGGGACCTCAGACAACGCGATCGCGATCAAGCGGCCGCGGTGCCGCTCTGAACCACTTCGCGCTGGTCGTACTGGCCGCAAGACCCGCAGACATGGTGCGGACGCTTCAGCTCACCGCAGCTCGGGCACTCGTTGTAGGCCGAGGTCGGCAGAGCGTGGTGCGAACGACGCATGTTGCGCCGCGACTTGGAGGTCTTCTTCTTCGGAACAGCCATGACCGTAAACTCTCTTCATTGGAAAGGGCGGCCCGAACAGGGGCCGCCCAGCGCGAGCGGCATTCAATAAGGCAAATGCTCCCGAAGGGCAAGCCCGAACAACCCCCATTTCGCAACCCCGCGCCGCTCATTGGAGGGGGTGGAAACGCCGGCCCTTATACAAGGAACCGCGGGGGACGCAAGACCGCAGTCACTTCCGCTGCTTCAATTGCTGCAGAACGGCGAACGGATTCGGCTTTTCCGGTTCCTCCGCCACCTCTTCTTCGACCGGATCCCCGTCATCACCCTCGTCATAGCCCTCGAATTCCACGCCATCGGCGTGCGGATAGGGATCGAGACCCAGCGACAGGTGCTGCGCGGTCAGCTCGCCGATGTCGATTCGGTTGTTCTCCATCGGCTCGGGAATGTCCTCGTCCGACAGGGAGGGGTCGAAATCGATCTCCAGCCCCTGGTCCTCGACCATCGACGACGGGGCGAACAGCGCCTCGAAACTCTCGCTGACATGGGCCGGCACCGGCTCCAGCGTGACGACGCAGGTCTGGACCACATCGGCCTCCAGCGTGCCGGACACGCGGATCATCTGGCCGCCGCGCACCGCGCGCAGCCTCACCGTGGCGGTCAGGCTGCCGATCGCCTCCAGCTCCAGCCGCTCGGCGAGCGCGCGGCGCTCCGTCTCCGTCGCCTCGACGGTCTCGGTCACGTCGGCGCGGCGCACCGCGTCGGCATTGACGATGCGCGAGAATTCCGGGGCCGGCAGGGCACCGTTCACAGGACTCATGGCGAAAGACTCTCTGATGAAACAAAGGCGGCGGTCAGAACAGGCGGGGGAACGACAGGTGCCTGCCCGCCCCCCCACAGGTCACATGCAGCCGCCGGCCGCGAAAGGCAAGCCTTCTGCGATGCCGCCGGCCCGTCAGGCGATGTATATATAGTGTGCCGTCAGGCGGGAGCAGGGTCGAAGCGCAGCTCGCCGCGCATCAGCGACTCCAAGGGCTGGGCATCGAGCGCCGTGGCGCAGGCGCGCACATAGGCGGCCATCGCGGGGAGCGCCCCGTCCGGCACCGGATCGACCGTGCCGTACAGGTTGTTGTCCAGCGCGACCTCCAGCCGGCCGTCGTCGGATTCGGCCAACGCCTCGTCATAGGCGCGGATCCGCCCGGCCATGCCGCGCGCCATCGTCTTCACCCGCCGGGCGATGCCGCTGTCGCCGGCCCCCAGCTCCATGATCGACTTCTCGAAATCGTCGACCATCGTCTCGTAGAGGCGCTGCGACAGCTTGGCCGCCGCCGCCCCCTGCCCCTTCAGCCGGCGCATGACCAGGAACAGGTGCAGCGCCACCATTTCGAACCGGCCGTCCAGCGTATCGGGCACGCCGAGTGCGGCGTAGAAGCCCGGCTGGCGGGCCTGGGCGACGATGCCGGTGAACAGCCCGCCCACCGCCTCGGCATTGCGGACGCGCGCGCCGCCACCCAGACCATTCAGCAGAGGACCCAGCAGACGATCCATGAAGCTCTCAGACACGAACGGCAGCCCTTCCCCGATTCGGAGTCCCGTTGACAGGGCGAAGCGCCCGGTGCGATTGTCCCGCCTTAGCGACTATCCGCGTCAGCGGGCAGTCCTATGCCCCGCCGGCTCCATCATAGCCCGAGCACCATGACCAGATCGAACTTTTCCGCCCCGCCCGCTGTCATTCGCACCGCCCTTCTGGGAAGCGTCCTGTTCGCCGGCCTCGCCGCGACCGGCTGCTCCCCCGTCGTCGCCACCCGCGGCAACCTGACGGACCCGCAGCTGGTGGCGGAGCTGCAGCCCGGCCAGAGCCGGCGCGACGACGTCGCCGCGGTTCTCGGCACGCCGACCTCGGTGGGCACCTTCGATCAGAATGTCTGGTACTACATCGGCCAGAAGACCGAGAAGACCGCCTTCTTCGAGCCGGAGGTGACGGAGCGCCGCGTCGTCATCGCCCGCTTCGACGATGTCGGCGTCCTTCGCGAGATCAAGACGCTGGACAAGTCGAACGGCCAGGACATCGATCTGGTCGAACGTTCGACGCCCACCGCCGGCCGCGAGATGGGCTTCCTGGAACAGATGATGGGCAACGTCGGCCGCTTCTCTGCCAAGGACACCAAGGGCAAGGGCCCCGGCAGCTGATCGCCTGACCTTTGGGGCAGTTTTCCATGCCCGTTTCACCCGACACCGACCTGCGCCATATGCACGCCGCCCTGTCGCTCGCCGCGCGCGGGCTGGGGCGGACATGGCCCAATCCGGCGGTCGGCTGCGTGCTGGTCCGCGACGGTGCCGTGATCGGCCGCGGCTGGACCCAGCCCGGCGGCCGCCCCCATGCCGAGACGGAAGCACTGGCCCGCGCCCGCACCCTCTCCGGCGGGGCCGAGGGCGCCACCGCAGGCGCCACCGCTTACGTCACGCTCGAACCCTGCAACCACTACGGCAAGACACCGCCCTGCGCCCTGGCGCTGGTGGAGGCGAAGGTGGCGCGCGTCGTCGTCGCCTGCCAGGATCCGGACCCGCGGGTGGCCGGCGGCGGGCTGGCCCGCCTGCGCGATGCCGGGATCGAGGTGGTCACCGGCGTCTGCGAGGCCGAGGCGCTTGCCCTCAACGAGGGATTCTTCAACCGCATCACGCTGGGCCGCCCGCTGGTCACGCTGAAGGTCGCCAGCACGCTGGACGGCCGCATCGCCACCTGCACTGGCGAGTCGCAATGGATCACCGGCCCGACCGCCCGCGCCTGGGGCCACCGGCTGCGCGCCAGCCACGATGCGATCCTCGTCGGCATCGGCACCGCACTGGCCGACGATCCCGAACTGACCTGCCGCCTTCCCGGCCTCGGCGACCGAAGCCCGGTGCGCGTGGTGGTGGACAGCAGCCTGCGCCTGCCGCCGGCGGCGAAGCTCGCGACCGGTGCCAAGCGCATTGCGACCTGGGTCGTCACCGGCCCCACCCCCGACCCCGGACGCGCGCAGGCGCTGATCGCGCTCGGCGTCGAGGTGCTCCCCGTCGCCGCCGGTGGGGACGGCCGCGTCGATCCTGCCGCCGCGACGACCGCCCTCGCCGCCCGCGGCATCACCCGCGTCCTCGTGGAGGGCGGCGCGGCGATGGCCGGCGCCCTGCTCGGCGACGGGCTGGTCGACCGGCTGGAGTGGTTCCACGCCGCATCTCTGATCGGCGGCGATGGGCTGCCGGCGGTCGCCGGCTTCGGAGTCGAGGCGCTATCGGCGATGCCCCGCTTCGAACGCACCGCCGTCCGCAAGGCCGGCGCCGATCTCGCCGAAAGCTACCGCCGTCTTCCGTCCTGACCGTCGGTTTCGCCACCGGTCCCGGCCACGCAACAGACCGTTGCGTCCGCCGCGGTGTCGCGCGCGCTTCCCCTGGCCGCGAAACCTGCTAAATTCCCCGCCATGTTCACCGGAATCATCACCGATGTCGGGCGCGTCCAGGCCGTGGAGCGGCAGGGCGACACCCGGTTCACCATCGAGACCGCCTTCGACACGGAGACGATCGCGATCGGGGCGTCCATCGCCCATAACGGCGTCTGTCTGACGGTCATCGAAAAGGGGCCGGGGACCTACGTCATCCAGGCGTCGGGGGAAACCCTGTCGAAGACCACGCTCGGCGGGTGGGAGCCCGGCACGCGCGTCAACCTGGAACGCGCGCTGAAGGTCGGCGACGAGTTGGGCGGGCACATCGTGTCCGGCCATGTCGACGGCGTCGGCCGGCTGCTGTCGATCCGCCCCGAAGGCGAGTCGCTGCGCCTGACCTTCGAGGCGCCGGCCACTCTCGCCAAATACATCGCGCCGAAGGGTTCGGTCGCCATCGACGGCGTGTCGCTGACCGTCAACGAGGTCGACGGCAGCCGTTTCGGCGTCAACATCATTCCCCACACCCAGACCGCCACCACTTTCGGCGGGCTGAAGGAGGGCGATCCGGTCAATCTCGAAATCGATATGCTGGCGCGCTATGTCGCCCGGCTCGCGGGGCAGGAATGACGTCCGAGTTTCACAAATACCTGTCGACGGCCGAAGAGATCATCGAAGAGGCGCGTCAGGGCAGGATGTTCATCCTGGTCGACGACGAGGACCGGGAGAATGAGGGCGATCTGGTGATCCCCGCCTCCTGCGCCACGCCGGAAGCGGTGAACTTCATGGCCAAGCACGGGCGCGGCCTGATCTGCCTCACCATGGACCGGCCGAACATCGAACGGCTGCGCCTGCCGCTGATGGCGCAGCAGAACGCCTCGCGCCACCAGACCGCCTTCACCGTCTCGATCGAGGCGCGCGAGGGGGTGACCACCGGCATCTCGGCCGCCGACCGCGCCCGCACCATCGCGGTCGCCATCGATCCGTCCTCCGGCCCGCAGGACCTCGCCACCCCCGGCCACATCTTCCCGCTGCTGGCGCGTGACGGCGGCGTGCTGGTCCGCGCCGGCCATACGGAGGCGTCGGTCGACATCGCCCGGCTGTCCGGCCATTCCTCCTCTGCCGTGATCTGCGAGATCATGAATGACGACGGCAGCATGGCCCGCCTGCCGGATCTGGTGCAGTTCGCCCAGTTCCACGGGCTGAAGGTGGGCACCATCGCCGACCTGATCGCCTACCGCCGCCGGACCGAGACCATCGTCGAGCAGGTGCTGGCCGGCACGCTGGACAGCCGCTTCGGCGGCCGTTTCCAGTCCTATGTCTACATCAACAAGATCCAGTATGCGGAGCACATCGCGCTGGTGCGCGGCGACATCTCCGGCGACGAGCCGGTGCTGGTGCGCATGCATGCCCAATCGGTACTCGACGACGTGCTGGGCGACCGCAACTCCGGCCGCGACGCCGACCTCCATGCCTCGATGGAGCTGATCGCCAAGGAAGGCCGCGGCGTCGTCGTACTGCTGCGCGAGCCGAACCCCAATGGCCTGTCCACTGTCCTCAAGGCCCGGCTGGAGGGCCAGTCCAGCAGCGCGCCCGAACTGCGCGACTACGGCATCGGCGCGCAGATCCTGCTGGATCTCGGCGTGCGCAAGATGGTGCTGCTGTCCAACCGCAAGAAGCCGATCATCGGGCTGGAGGGCTACGGCCTGACCGTGGTCGGCCACCGCGCCATCAATCCGGGTGCCGCCGACCCCGGCGACGATTGAACAGGGGGCCGAACGCCGCCGGATGACCGACACGCCCCACATCATGGTCGTGGACGCCCGCGTCCACGAGGACATCGCCGATGAGTTGGCGCGTGGCGCCGTCGCGGAGCTTGACCGCGCCGGCGCCACGCACATCCGCTACGGCGTGCCCGGCTGTCTGGAGCTGCCGGCGGCGATCATGTACGCCATCCGCTCCATGGACTTCTTCACTGCCCGCAAGCGCTTCGACGGCTACGTCGCGCTGGGCTGCGTGATCCGGGGCGAGACGACGCGATACGAAACGATTTGCGCCGAAAGCGTCCGCGGACTGCAGGATCTGGCCCTTCGCTACAGTCTGGCGGTCGGAAACGGCATCCTGACAGTGGAAAACCGCGAGCAGGCCTGGGCGCGCGCCAATGTCGGATCGGTCAATATGGGGGGGCGTGCCGCGCGGGCCTGTCTTGACATGATTGACCTGAAGCGCAAATTCCGCCTCTATCCGCGCTGATCCCGACATCTCCTCTCTTTTAGCGACTGCAGATCATGAGCAACGACGACGCGGGCAGCCCCGTGACACCCGATCACGCCCCCAAGGGCGGCGACTCCAAGGGCAAATCGAAGTCCCGCAAGAACAAGACCGGCGGCGGCTCCGCCAAGGCGCGCCGCAAGGCCGCCCGTCTGGCCGCGGCCCAGGCGCTGTATCAGATCGATCTGGCCCAGGCCCCGGTCGAGAATGTCGTCGGCGAGTTCGTCGCCCATCGGCTGGGCGAGGAAATCGACGGCGACAAGTTCGTTTCCGGCGATCCGCAGCTGTTCGCCGACATCGTCCGCGGCGCGATCCATCGCCGGGCCGAGGTGGACGGGGTGCTGGGCGCCGCGCTTGATCCGCGCTTCCCGCTCGACCGGCTGGAGTTGCTGCTGCGCGCCATCCTGCGCGCCGGCGCCTATGAGATCGCGGTCCATATGGACACCCACCCCCGCATCCTCATCAGCGAGTATGTCGACGTCGCCCGCGCCTTCTTCTCCGGCCGCGAGCCGGCGATGGTGAACGGCGTGCTCGACCATGTCGCCCGCGCACTGCGCGCCGACGACCTCGCCAAGCCCGACCCCGGCCGCGGCACGGCCGAGGAGTGATTCTGGAAGAAATCCCCTCTCCCCCCCTCGGCGAGTTCGGCCGCATCACCCGTTTCTTCAAGCCGCTGGCCGCCGGGTTTTCCGGTGCCCGCGGCCTGCGGGACGATGCCGCCGTGTTCGGCGTGCCGGAGGGGCGGGAACTGGTGGTCACCACCGACGCCATGGTGGCCGGGGTGCATTTCTTCCCCGACGACGCGCCGGCCGACATCGCGGCCAAACTGATGCGCAGCAACCTGTCCGACCTCGCTGCCATGGGGGCGGAACCGCTGGCCTACACGCTGGTGACCGCCCTGCCCCGCGGGCTGGACGAGTCCTGGCTGGAAGGCTTCGCCGCCGGGCTGGGCGAGGACCAGCGGCAGTTCGGCATCGCGCTGGCCGGCGGCGATTCGGTCTCCACCACCGGTCCGATCACCCTTTCGGTCACCGCCTTCGGGCTGGTGCCCACCGGGCGCGCCCTGCCGCGCTGGGGAGGGCGTCCGGGCGACCGTGTCTTCGTCACCGGCACCATCGGCGACGCC
The DNA here is from genome assembly GCA_046570145.1 of Alphaproteobacteria bacterium. Classification (GTDB taxonomy): domain Bacteria; phylum Pseudomonadota; class Alphaproteobacteria; order Azospirillales; family Azospirillaceae; genus Azospirillum. The sequence goes on along the minus strand of JBKHVJ010000205.1, from coordinate 2,889 downwards.
GCCCTGGGGCTGGAGATCGCCTATGGCCGGCTCGACATTCCGGACGAGGAAACCCGCGCCCATCTGCTGCGCCGCCTGCGGCGGCCGGACCCGCGCACGACGGTGGGGCCACGCCTGATCGGGCTCGCCAGCGGCGCCATGGACGTGTCGGACGGCCTGGTGGCCGACCTGGGGCATCTCTGCGAGGAGTCGGGCTGCGCCGCCCTGCTGCGGGCCGATGCGGTACCACTGTCGGACGCGGCGCGTGGCGGCATCGACGGCGATCCCGCCCGGCTGGCCCTGGCCATCACCGGGGGTGACGATTACGAACTTCTGTTCACCGCCCCGCCGTCGGCACGCGATGCGCTCGCCGCCCTGGCCGCGGACAGCGGGGTGGCCATCACCGAGATCGGCGAACTCAACCCTGGCCCGCCCGGCGAGATCACGGTGCTGGACGCCGCCGAAGCCGCCCTGCCGCTGACCCGCCGCGGTTGGGATCACTTCTGACCGGGTTTCCACTCCTAGCCCTTAAGACAATCGAAAGCATGGCCGGCGCAGGGTGCGGCGGTTCGGTGTCTGTGAAGGTGTGCTGCGGTGGTCAAGGCCCTGATCGTTCTCGTCCTGGGCATCGTGCTGCTCGGCGGCGCCAGCTTCGGCGGCTGGTTCGTCTACCAGAAATACTTCGCCGAGCAGCCCGACCAGCCGAAGAAGGTGGAGCCGCCGCCGAAGCCCCCCACCGCCTTCGTCCGCCTGCCGCCGCTGGTGGTGCCGATGATCGGCCCGTCCCGAGTCGAGCAATTCGTGACCGTCGTCGTCGCGGTCGAGGTGATTCTGGAGAAGCAACCGCTGGCACAGGCCAACCAGCCGCGCCTGACCGATGCCTTCCTGACCGCGCTTTACGGCGGCATCGCCGACCAGTCGATCCTGAACGGCGCATTGGTCAATATTCCTGCCGTAAAGGCCAAATTGGTCGAGGCGGCAGGCAAAGTCATCGGCAAGGACGCTGTGCAGGACGTTCTGGTTCAGGCGGTTACGCAACGCAATCTCTGACCTGCCGCCTGTTTGCCTGAAATCTCCGCCTATTGTGCAGCGCAGAAGACCGGCACTACCCACAAAGGACAGGGTCCCCCGCGGCCATTTCGCCGCGCCGACTCTGACCGGGCGGCGGTTGCAAAGCGGCTGCACCGGGAGCATGCTTTTTCCGGGAATACTTGCGCCCGACTTCTCCCCCATTTGATTACGGTCGGGAGACAGCCTTTCCTGGGCGCGACCTTGAAATCAATCGGGGGATGCGATGGCTTTAGCGTTCATCGTCATCATCGCCGCTGGCCTGCTCGCGCTGGCCTACGGTTTTCGCACCGGAAAAGAAGTCATGGCCGCATCGCCGGGGTCGGAGCGGATGCAGGCCATCGCCGCAGCGGTGCAGGAAGGGGCGCGTGCCTATCTGAACCGCCAATACACCACCATCGCCATCGCCGGCGCCGTCCTGCTGGTCATCCTGTGGGCGACGCTGGGCTTTCCGGTGGCGTTGGGCTTCCTGATCGGCGCCGTGCTGTCGGGCAGCGCCGGCTATGTCGGCATGAACGTGTCGGTCCGCGCCAACGTCCGCACGGCGCAGGCCGCGACCAACGGGCTGGCGCCGGCGCTGGATATCGCCTTCAAGTCGGGGGCGATCACCGGCATGCTGGTGGTCGGGCTGGGACTGCTGGGCGTCGGCGGCTATTTCGGCGTCCTGACGCTGATCTACCGCGTCAGCGATCCGGTGGAGGTCCGCACGATCCTGGAGGCGCTGGTTGCACTCAGCTTCGGCGCGTCGCTGATCTCCATCTTCGCGCGGCTGGGCGGCGGCATCTTCACCAAGGGGGCCGACGTCGGCGCCGACCTCGTCGGCAAGGTGGAGGCCGGCATCCCGGAGGACGACCCGCGCAACCCCGCGGTCATCGCGGACAATGTCGGAGACAATGTCGGCGACTGTGCCGGTATGGCCGCCGACCTGTTCGTAACCTACGCCGTCACGATCGTCGCCACCATGTTGTTGGCGGCGATTTTCTTTTCCGGGGGCGTTTTGCGGCTGATGCTGGTCTATCCGCTGCTGATCGGCGCGGTGTGCATCCTGGCTTCGGTCGCCGGCACCTTCGCGGTGAAGCTCGGGGCCGACAACGCCATCATGAAGGCGTTGTACAAGGGGCTGATCGTCGCGGCCGGGCTGTCGCTGGTGCTGATCCTGATCGTCACCGCGATCCTGTTCGGCTTCACCCGCGCCATCCCGATGTCTGACGGCACCGCGATCACCGGCTTCAACCTGTTCGTCTCGGCCCTGGTGGGGCTGGGCGTCACCGGTTTGCTGGTCTGGATCACGGAGTTCTACACCTCCACCGTCTTCCGCCCGGTGCGCAGCGTCGCCAAGGCATCGGAGACCGGGCACGGTACCAACGTCATCCAGGGTCTGGCCGTGTCGATGGAATCGACCGCCCTGCCGGTGATCGTCATCTGCGCCGGTATCCTGATCGCCCATGGCCAGGCCGGCGTCTTCGGCATCGGCATCGCCGCCACGACGATGCTGGCGCTGGCCGGCATGGTGGTGGCGCTCGATGCCTATGGGCCGGTCACCGACAATGCCGGCGGCATCGCCGAGATGTCGGACATGCCCGCCAACATCCGCGTCACCACCGACGCACTGGACGCCGTCGGCAACACCACCAAGGCCGTGACCAAAGGCTATGCCATCGGTTCCGCCGGACTGGCGGCGCTGGTCCTGTTCGCGGCCTATGTCCAGGACCTGGGCCACTATTTCCCGAATGTGCCGGTGGAGTTCAGGCTGAACGACCCCTATGTCGTCGTCGGCCTGCTGGTGGGGGGTCTGCTGCCCTACCTGTTCGGCGCCATGGGCATGACCGCCGTCGGCCGCGC
>JBKHVJ010000204.1:0-11023 GCA_046570145.1 Alphaproteobacteria bacterium | reverse complement strand
CCGGCGATGATGGCGGAGGCGCAGACCATCGCCGCGATCACCGCTGCACTGCTGGTGGGCAAGAGCCTGCTGCTGTTCCTGCTCTGCCGTCTGTCGGGATTGGGGCTGGCGACGTCGCTGCGGATCGGGCTGCTGCTGTCGCAGGGCGGCGAGTTCGCCTTCGTGCTGATCGGCAAGGCGGTCGGACTGTCGGTGCTGGACGGTCACACCGGCCTGCTGCTGTCCTCCTCCGTCGCGCTGAGCATGGCGGTGACCCCGGCCATCGGCGCCCTGGCCCAGCGGCTTGCCCAGTTCATCGAAGCCCGTATGGGTGCCGAAGCCTTCGGCATCGAGACCAGCGATCTGAAAAGCCATGTGCTGATCTGCGGCTACGGCCGCGTCGGCAAGGCGGTCGCCAAGCTGCTGACCGAGCACAACATCGCCTATGTGGCGCTGGACCTGGAGCCGCAGCGCATCGCCACGGCAAGGCATGATGGGCTGCCGGTCTATTATGGCGACGCCAGCCAGGGAAGCGTCCTGCGGGCCGCCGGGATCGAGCGCGCCCGCGCCGCCGTCATCACGCTGAACCGGCCGGACGCCGCGCACCGCGCGGTGGAGGCCATCCACGCAACGGCCCCGACATTGCCGATCATCGCCCGCGCCCATGATCTGGGGCAGAGCGCCGCCCTGGCCGGCGCCGGCGCAACCGCCATCGTCCCGGAAACGATGGAGGCCAGCCTGCAGCTCGCCGGTCTCGTGCTGCGCAGTGCCGGGGTCGAGAGCGCTGCGGTCGACCTCAGCCTGAAGGCTTACCGCGACGGCAATTACCGGGCGCTCGCCGACCGGAAAAGCACTGACTGAGCCTTACCGGGCGAAGACGCGCGCCCGGTCGATGTGCACGGCGCAGCGGTCGCCGGCGACGATGCCGAGCGTGGCAAGCCGCTCGCGGTCCATTTCGGCCTCCAGCGCCAAGCCGGCGAGGTCGATCTCGATCCGCGCGTCCGGCCCGACGACATGGATGCCGGAGATGCGCCCCGGCCCCGCCGAGGCCGGGGTGACACCGAGATCGTGCGGCCGGACATAGGCCACCGCCGGTCCCTGTACGCCGCCTTCGGTCGGGATCGCCAGGGTGCCATCGCCAACATGGGCGACGCCGCCCTCCACCGTGCAGTCGAAGCGGTTCACCTGTCCGAGAAACTCATAGACGAAGGCGGAGGCCGGATGGTCGTAGACCTCCGCCGGGGTGCCGATCTGCTCGATCCGGCCCTGGTTCATCACCACGACGCGGTCGGCCAGTTCCAGCGCCTCTTCCTGGTCATGGGTAACGAAGACGGAGGTGATGTGGATGTCGTCGTGCAGCTTGCGCAGCCAGCGCCGCAGCTCTTTGCGGACCTTGGCGTCGAGCGCGCCGAAAGGCTCGTCGAGCAGAAGCACCTTGGGTTCGATGGCCAGCGCGCGCGCCAGTGCCACGCGCTGGCGCTGACCGCCCGACAGCTGCGCCGGGTAGCGGCCGGCGAAGGGCGAGAGTTGCACCAGCTCCAGCAGTTCGGTCACCCGCTGGCGGATCTGGACGCTGCCCAGGCGCTGGCCGCGCGGCCGCACCTTCAGACCGAAAGCGACGTTGTCGAACACCGTCATATGACGGAACAGGGCGTAATGCTGGAAGACGAAGCCGACCTGCCGGTCGCGCGGCTTCAGCCCGAGCGCCTCCTCCCCGTTCAGCAGAAGGCCGCCCGCATCGGGGCTTTCCAGCCCGGCCATGATGCGCAGAAGCGTGGTCTTGCCCGAGCCGGAGGGGCCGAGCAGGGCGAGAAGCTCGCCCGACTTCACCTCCAGATCGACCGAGTCCAGCGCCGTGAAATCGTTGAAGCGCTTGGTGATGCCTGAAACCTGGATCGCCATGGGTCGCGTATTCCTCTCCAGAGTCCGGCGATCAGTGCCGGGCCGCCGCCAGCTCGTCCCCGAATCGCCACTCCAGCGCGGTCTTCACGACCAGCGTGACCAGGGCCAGCATGGCCAGGAGCGAGGCGACCGCGAAGGCGGCGACGAAATTGTATTCGTTGTAGAGAATCTCGACATGCAGCGGCATCGTGTTGGTCTCGCCCCGAATATGGCCGGAGACGACGGACACGGCACCGAACTCGCCCATCGCGCGGGCGTTGCACAACAGAACGCCGTAAAGCAGGGCCCACTTGATGTTCGGCAGCGTGACGCGCCAGAAAGTCTGCCAGCCGGAGGCCCCCAGCACCAGCGCCGCTTCCTCCTCGTCGGAGCCCTGCTCCTGCATCAGCGGGATCAGTTCGCGCGCCACGAATGGGAAGGTGACGAAGACGGTGGCGAGCACCAGCCCCGGCACCGCGAAGATGATCTGGATGCCCATGTCGCGCAGATAGGTGCCGAACAGGCCGTTCATGCCGAAAAGAAGCACATAGATCAGGCCCGAAATCACCGGCGACACCGAGAAAGGCAGGTCGATCAGCGTGATCAGCAGGTTCTTGCCGCGGAAGTCGAACTTGGCGACGCACCAGGACGCGGCGACGCCGAACACCAGGTTGGCCGGCACCGAGATGGCGGCGACGATCAGCGTCAGCTTGATCGCGGCGACGGCATCCGGTTCGATCAGCGCCGTCCAATAGGCGTCGACCCCGCGGCGCAGCGCCTCCACGAACACCGCGACCAGAGGCAGCAGCAGGAACAGCGCCAGGAACAGCAGGGCTCCGCCGATCAGGGCGGCACGGACCCAGGCGGGTTCGGTCAGGGCCGATTGCGCGGGCGGCACCGGGATGGAGGCCGGCGCGGAAATGCTGGTATCAGCGGGCATGGCGCGACCTCATCCACTGCTGCAGAAGGTTGAGGATCAGAAGCATGAGGAAGGAGACGCCCAGCATCGCGGTGCCGACCGCGGCGGCACCGGCATAGTCGTACTGCTCCAGCTTGATGACGATCAGCAGGGGGACGATCTCGGTCAGGCCGGGCATGTTCCCGGCGATGAAGATGACCGACCCGTATTCGCCGACGCCGCGGGCGAAGGACAGCGCGAAGCCGGTCACCAGCGCCGGCAGGACCGCCGGCAGGATCACGCTGCGGAATGTCTGGAAGCGCGAGGCGCCGAGGGAGGCCGCGGCCTCCTCCTCCTCTGCCGGCAGGTCCTGCAGGATCGGCTGGACGGTGCGGACGACGAAGGGAAGTCCGATGAAGGTCAGAGCGATGGCGATGCCCAACGGCGTGAAGGCGACCTTCAGGCCGAACAGCTCGTTCAGCGGCTTGCCCAGCCAGCCGTTCGGGGCATAGAGCGCGCTGAGCGCGATGCCGGCCACCGCGGTCGGCAGGGCGAAGGGCAGATCGACCAGCGCGTCGACCAGCCGCTTGCCGGGAAAATCGTAGCGCACCAGCACCCAGGCAACCAGGAAGCCGAAAATCGCGTTGGTCAGCGCCGCGGCGAAGGAGAGGCCGAAACTGACCTCGAACGCGGCGATCACCCGGGGCGTGGTCACCGCCGACCAGAAGCCGCCCCAGCCGAGGCTGCTGGACCGGACGATCAGGGCGGCCAGCGGAACCAGCACGATGAGACTGAGATAGGTGAGCGTGAAACCCAGCGTCAGCCCGAAGCCCGGGATGACGCTGGGTTTCCGGAAGAGGGGGACGGGGGCGCGGACCGTCACCGCGCCCCCCTTTCCTGCCAGAGCGCCGTCGCTGTCGGCAGCGGCGACCATGGGTCAGCGCCCCTTCTGGAAGATCTGGTCGAAGACACCACCGTCGGAGAAATGCTTCTCTTGCGCGGCACGCCAGCCCCCGAATTGGTCGATCGTGACCAGCTTAACATCCGCAAAGCGTCCCGCATACTGGGTCGCCAACTCCGGAAGACGCGGACGGTAATAGTTCTTCGCCGCGATCTCCTGGCCTTCACGGGTGTAGAGGAATTGCAGGTAGGCCTCGGCAACCTTGCGGGTTCCCTTGCGGTCGACGACCTTGTCGACGACGGCGACCGGCGGTTCGGCCAGGATCGACAGGCTGGGCACCACGATCTCGAACTTGTCGGCGCCGAATTCCTGAAGCGACAGGTAGGCCTCGTTCTCCCAGGCCAGCAGCACGTCGCCGATCTCGCGCTGGGTGAAGGTCACGGTGGAACCGCGGGCGCCGCTGTCCAGAACCGGAACGTTCTTCAGCAGCTGCGACACGAACTCCTTGGCCTTGGTCTCGTCGCCGCCGTTGGCCTGCAGGGCATAGGCCCAGGCCGCCAGATAGTTCCAGCGGGCGCCGCCGGAGGTCTTCGGGTTCGGGGTGATGACCTGGACGCCCGGCTTCACCAGGTCGTTCCAGTCCTTGATCCCCTTCGGGTTTCCCTTCTTCACCAGGAACACGATGGTCGAGGTGTAGGGGGCGCTGTTGTTCGGCAGGCGGCTCTGCCAATCCTTCGGCAGCAGGCCGGCATCGGCGATGGCATCGATGTCGTACCCCAGCGCCAGGGTCACGATGTCGGCGTCCAACCCGTCGATGACCGAACGCGCCTGCTTGCCGGAGCCGCCATGCGACTGGCGAACGGTCAGGGCGCGGCCGGTTTCCGCTTCCCACTTCTTGGCAAACGCCTTGTTGAACTCAACATAGAATTCCCGCGTGGGATCGTAGGAAACGTTCAGCAGCGCGTCCTTGGAATCTGCGGCGGCAACACCCAGCCAGGCCAGCGTCAGGCCGGCGGCGAGGAGGGTCAGGCGGCGAAGCGACATGGCGAGGCTCTCCTTGGGTAGCTCCTGAATTGCACGAACTTCTTTCGTGGTATCCGTGCCGTCTTTTCTATTTCTTGTGTAGAGTTTGCCCACTGGCGGTGCGCTTGGGAAGTGGTTTTTTCGCCTCCACCCGCGGGAAAAACGCAAATCCCAATCAACCCGTTGGCGTTAAAGCGGAAAGCTCCTCCGGCGACCTCGTTCGGTGCACCCTGGCGGAACCTGCGCCGGATGGGGAACCGCGTCCGGAACCGGCAACTTTGCCGGCCCCGCCCTGTTGATTACCGACAGATCGACAAATTCAGGAGCGCACACAATGGCTGGCCCTTTCCGGAAAGTAGGAACTGAACTCCCGAAAGCCGGCACCTCTCGGGGCCTGGGTCGTCCCGCCATGTGGACTATTCTGGGCATCCTCGCAGTCATGGCCCTGCTGCTGCTGTTCTTCCCGACCTGGTGACCACTGCCGGCGGGGATATACGCCATGCTGGTCTTCGGCGACCGGGACACCTGCGAGGATCCCCGTCGCACCATCGCACGGCTGGAACAGGGGCTTGGCGGTGCCGACCGGCTCAGCCCCGGAACGCAGCGGCACGGCGCCTTGGTGACGTTGTTCATCGAAGCGGCGGAACTGGCGCAGGGTCTTGCGGACTGGGAATTCCACAGTGTCGGCGAGGATGATTGCACGCCATTGCAGCAAGCGGCCATGGCGGTCGTCATGGACCTCGCGCATCGGGTCGCCCGGTCCTGGCGGCCGGTGGACCAGCAGGAAGCCGCGGTTCAGCTCGACCTGCATCCTCTGGAGAATCTGGCCGCTTGCCCCCTGCCGGACATGATCCGCATGCGGCGCGCCGAAGGCTATGCCTTCTACAGCCTTTATCCCGAAGCCTTTCTGGAGGCCGCAACAAGATTGCCACCGCGGTTTGCAGATGCCCCTGTGGTGATCGGGCTGCGCAGCATCGGAACCGGGTTGGCGGCCCTGGCCGCAGTGGCGCTGAAGTCGGTGGCGCCAAAAGCCGGGCTGCCGATAACGTTGCGCCCGGTGGGGCATCCCTTCCGGCGGGAACTGCGGATCTCGAACCGTCTGCGCGCCAGGATGCTGGCCGATCCCGGCGCCGGTTACGTCATCGTGGACGAGGGGCCGGGGCTGTCGGGCAGTTCCTTCGGCGCCGTGGCCGACTGGCTGGAAGCACAGGGGGTCGCCGCCGACCGGATCGCCTTCCTGCCCGGTCATGGCGAAGACCTCGGCCCCCAGGCGGCCGAGCCGCACCGCCGGCGCTGGGCCGCGGCAGTGCGCCCGGCGGCCGATTTCGATTCGCTGTTCCGGTCGGGCGACGCGCCGTTCCCGCCGCTGGAGCGCTGGTTCGAAGATTTGCTCGGCCCGGCCTTGGCACCCCCGGAAGATCTGTCGGGCGGGGCGTGGCGGCGGCTGAACGACTCCACCGGCGCCCTGCCGGCCAATCCACAGCAGGAACGCCGGAAATTCCTCCTGCGCACCGGCAGCGGCCTCTGGCTGCTGAAGTTCGCCGGCCTGGGTCGTGCCGGAGAGGAACTGCTCGAACGCGCCCACGCGCTCCATGCCGCGGGCTTCACCGCCGAACCGATGGGTTTGCGCCATGGCTTCCTCGCCGAACGCTGGCTGGAGGGCGCCCGCCCGCTGGCCCAGTCGCTGACAGACGTGACGCTGGACGGCGTGAACCGTCTCGCCGGCTATCTCGCCTTCCGCGCCCGGCATCTGCCGGCTCCTGCGGACTCCGGAGCTGCCCTGCCCGACCTGCTGACCATGGCCCGCACCAATGTCGCTGAGGCGCTGGGCAGCGGTGCCGCCGCAGTGCTGGACCGCTGGACGCCGGACCGGCTCGCCGGGTTGGAGACCGCCGTACGGCGTGTGGTCACCGACAACCGGCTGCATCGCTGGGAATGGCTGCGGCTGCCGGACGGACGCCTGATGAAGGCGGATGCGCTGGACCATGCCGCCGCGCACGACCTGATCGGCTGCCAGGACATCGCCTGGGACGTGGCCGGCGGCATCGTGGAGTTCGACCTGTCCGATGCGCAGGCCGGCTCCCTGCGCCGCGCGGTGGACGCCGCAGTGGAACTGGATCAGCGGTTGCTGGAATTCCTCCTGCCCTGCTACATCGCCTTCCAGATCGGCTATTGGAGCTTCGCCATGGACAGCGACCCAAACGCCGCCGCGGAACGTCGGCGCTATGAGGAGCAGTGGCGCCGGCGGGTCCGGGGATAGTGCCGAAATGGCGCTACGCCCCAGGCACGGCAGCGCATGAGCATGATCGCATGCCGGCGGGATAACGAGGCGGTTGTCCGGCCGCCGACCCCGTTCGGGGTAGCGCCTGCGGCGAAGGGGCGAAAGGCGACGAACGGGCTTTCCAAGGCTTGGACATACTAATATATTGCAGCCGGTGCCGCAGCCTGCCTCATGTCTTGCCGGGTGGTCGCTTCCTGTGACCGTTCCATGGGGGCGGTTTCCGGATGCTCCCCTCGGGCGCGAGGCGCGCCGTGCCAGTTTGGCCGGCGGCTTGCTTTTCCGTCCTGCGGACACTCCCCTCTTATCAAGACCTGCAAACGGGACCTGGACATGACCTTGCCCTGCCAAGCGGTCCTGTTCGATTTCGACGGAGTGATCGTCGACTCGAACGCGATCAAGCTTGAAGCCTTTCTCAGCCTGTACCGCGGGCATGGCCCGGAGGTGGACCGGGCGGTCGCCGATTTCTACCACCGCAACGGCGGGCTGCCGCGGGGGCAGATGCTGCAGCACTTCGACCAAGCGCTGCTGGGCCTGCCGCCGGACGAGCGGCGGATCGAGGAGATGGTCCGGCGCGTCGGCGGGATGGTGGAAGACGCCGTCACCGCCTGCGAGGAGATTCCCGGCGCGCTCGCTTTCATCCGCCGCCATGGCGGCCGGCACCCGCTGTTCATCGCATCCGGCACGCCGGAGACGGAGCTGCGGCGGATCGTGGAGCGCCGCGGCTGGACCCCGCTGTTCGCAGAGGTCGCCGGCAGCCCCCGCCACAAGACGATCGTCGTTGCCGACCTGATCGACCGCCACGGCATCGACACCGGCCGCAGCGTCTTCGTCGGTGACGCCCTGACCGACCTGGAGGCGGCGCAGAGCAACGGACTTCCCTTCATCGGCGTCGTCCGCCCCGGTGCGGAGAATGTCTTCCCCGCCGGCACGCACATCGAACCCGACCTGACCGCGCTGGAAAGCGCCATCGCGACGGTGCTGGGCCGGGCATGAACGCCCTAACCGGTACCGGTTGACGCGGATCCCTCGATGCGGATCGGCTGGCCGCCGGCCACGGCGCCGGCCGGCCCGATCCTCCCGCCGGAAGCCCCGCGATTTCGCGCAGTTCCCCGTCCCGCCGCCATCCCCTGCGGCATACTGTCCGTCCGGGCCCGGAAACGCCGAAGCGATTTGCCTTCAGTTCTAATATATTAGTATAATAATGCCACGATGCTTCCGGTGAGGCCCAAACCATGACCGCGGACCCATTGGAAACGGCGCTGCTCCTGCGCGTGGTGATGATCCTGGGGCTGCTGCTTGTCGGTTTTCTGTAACCTCTTCCATGGGGATGCCTGGACAATGGCGACCTACACCGACCTAAAGCGCGACGACTACCGCGCCACCATCGACGGCAAGCCGGTGGACCTGTTCACCCTGCGCAACGGCCGGGGCATGGTGGTGCGGATCACCAATTACGGCGCCAAGATCGAACAGATCCTGGTTCCCGACCGCGACGGCACCCTGGGCGACGTCGTCCAGGGCTATGACGACATCGATGGCGCGATGGGCGGCCAGCCCTCGATGGGGTCCTTCATCGGGCGCTATTGCGGGCGCATCGACGGCGGCCGCTTCACGCTGGACGGCGTGGAGCACCGGACTTCGGTCAACAGCCCGCCCAACACCGTGCATGGCGGCCAGCGCGGTTCGCGCTTCCGCGTCTTCGACGCCCGACAACCGGACGAATCCAGCCTGGAACTGACCTACGTCTTCCAGGACGGCGAGGAAGGCTTCCCCGGCACCCTGCCGGTGCGGCTGGTCTATTCGGTCGGCGACGACAACGCCCTGACCATCGCCTGGACCGCGGTGGCGGCCGACAAGACCACCGTCGCCAACTTCACCGACCACACCTTCTTCAACCTGTCGGGCGAACTCGGATCGTCCATCCTCGACCATGTCGCCACCGTCCAGGCCGGCCGCTATCTGGCGCTCAGCGACACCGCGGTGCCGACGGGCGAGATGGTAGACGTCACCGGCACGCCGCTCGACTTCCGCACCCCGGCGGCCTTCGGCGACCGCATCGCCGACGACGACCGCATGCTGTCACTCGGCAAGGGCTATGACCTGCATTACGTGATCGACAGGCCGGCGGCCGGTCCGGCACCGGCACTGCAGGCCCGCATCCTCCACCCCGGCAGCGGCCGGACGCTGGAGGTGCTGTCGACCGAGCCCGGCCTTCAGCTCTACACCGGCAATTTCCTGGAGGGCAAAGCCCCCCGCGACGTCGGCAAGGGCGGCACGCTCTACACCAGCCACAGCGCCTTCTGCGCCGAACCGTCGAAGTTCCCGAACTCCGTCAACATCCCCTCCTTCCCCTCGACCGTGCTGCGCCCCGGCCAATGGTATGCCGGGTCAATCGTCTACCGGTTCGGGGTGGCCTGAGGCGGCGACGCCGCCCGCCCCCCACCTGTCCCGCACGGCCACCATCTTCTCTTCGGAGCCTGTCACCCCATGAGCACTGCCAAGCCGATCCGCCGTTACCGGCAGACGAAAATCGTCGCCACGCTGGGTCCGTCCTCCTCCTCGCCCGCGATGATCCGCCGCCTGTTCGAAACCGGCGTCGACGTCTTCCGCCTGAACTTCAGCCACGGCAGCCACGAGGACCATGGCGCGCGCGTCCGCGCCATCCGCGCGCTGGAGGAGGAGACCGGCCGCCCCATCGCCATCATGGCCGACCTGCAGGGTCCGAAGCTCCGGCTCGGCCGTTTCGCCGACGGTCCGGTGACGCTCACCGCCGGCCAGTCCTTCTGCCTCGACCTGTTGTCGGAGCCGGGTGACGCCCGCCGGGTCGGCATGCCGCATCCGGAAATCTTCGCCGCCCTGGTGCCCGATGCCGAACTGCTGCTGGACGACGGCAAGGTGCGGCTTCGGGTGACCGCCTGCGGCGCCGACTTCGCCGAAACGGTGGTGGTTTCCGGCACGAAGCTGTCCGACCGCAAGGGCGTCAACGTCCCCGGCGTGGTGCTGCCGCTGTCGCCGTTGACCGCCAAGGACCGCGCCGACCTCGACTTCGCCCTCGACCAGGGGGTGGACTGGGTGGCGCTGAGCTTCGTCCAGCGGCCGGAGGACGTGGCCGAGGCGCGCAAGCTGATCGGCGGCCGCGCCGCCCTGCTGTCCAAGCTGGAGAAGCCGCAGGCGATCCAGCACCTCGACCGCATCGTCGAGATGTCGGACGGCGTCATGGTGGCCCGCGGCGACCTGGGCGTGGAGATGCCGCCGGAGGACGTGCCCTCCATCCAGAAGCGCATCGTCCACGCCGCCCGGCTGTCCGGCAAGCCGGTGATCGTCGCCACCCAGATGCTGGAATCGATGATCTCCGCCCCGGCCCCGACCCGTGCGGAGGCCTCCGACGTCGCCACGGCGGTGTTCGACGGCGCCGATGCGGTCATGCTGTCGGCGGAAACCGCGTCGGGCGAGTATCCGGTGGAAGCGGTGTCGATCATGGACCGCATCGCGCGGCGGGTGGAAGGCGACACGCTCTATCGCAAGATGATGGACGCGCAGCACGCCGATCCGGAGCAGACCGCCTCCGACGCCATCACCGCCGCGGCCCGTCAGGTCGCCCACACCATCAAGGCGGCGGCCATCGCGACCTACACCACCAGCGGCTCCACCACGCTCAGGGCCGCGCGCGAACGGCCGGAGGTGCCGATCCTCTGCATGACCGAAAAGGCCGCCATCGCCCGCCGCCTCGTGTTGGCCTACGGCGTCCATGCCGTGCTGACCGAGGACGTGCAGAACTTCTCCGACATGGTGCACAAGGCCGCCCGTCTGGCCTTCGTCCATGGGCTGGCCGAGGAAGGGCAGCGGCTGGTCATAACCGCCGGCGTTCCCTTCGGCATGCCGGGATCGACCAACATCCTGCGCATCGCCTGGGTCGAGGCGCCGAGCCGCCAGGACCGCGAGCGCGACACCCAGGCCCGGCAGCCGATGGAGCTTACCGAGGCCTGATTGAAACACCCGGCAGGATCGCACCTTCATCAAATAGCCAGGCTTCCGATCCGAATAAACGGAAGCCTGGCGG
>JBKHVJ010000203.1:0-3733 GCA_046570145.1 Alphaproteobacteria bacterium | reverse complement strand
CGGCTGGGCGGCGGGGGTGGCATCGGCAAGCTCCGCCTCGACCACGTCCAGGCCGATGACCTCCTGCGAATAGAGGGCGGCCAGCCGGCGGACGAGGTTCTCCAGTTCGCGCACGTTCCCCGGCCAGCGGTAGCGCTTCAGCCGGTCCATCGCCGCCTGATCGATGCTCTTGGCCGGCAGCCCCTGGCTGATTCCGATGTTCAGGAAATGGCGGACCAGCAGCGGGATGTCTTCGGTGCGCTCGCGCAGCGGCGGCAGGCGGATCGGCACCACGCACAGGCGGTAGAACAGATCCTCGCGGAACAGGCCCTGGCGGATCAGCGTGCGCAGGTCGCGGTGGGTGGCGGCGATGATGCGGACGTCGGTCTTGATCGCGGTGCGCCCGCCGACCGTGGTGTACTCGCCCTCCTGCAGCACGCGCAGCAGCCGGGTCTGGGCGTCGAGCGGCATGTCGCCGATCTCGTCCAGGAACAGGGTGCCGCCCTGCGCCTGCTCGAACCGGCCGGTCGACCGGTTGGTTGCGCCGGTGAAGGCCCCCTTCTCATGCCCGAACAGTTCTGATTCGATCAATTCGCGCGGGATGGCCGCCATGTTGATGGCGACGAAGGCGCCGTTGCGCCGCTTGCCGTAATCGTGCAGCGCACGGGCAACCAGCTCCTTGCCGGTACAGGACTCGCCGGTGATCATCACCGTCAGGTCGGTGCCCATCAGGCGCGCCAGCACCCGGTATATTTCCTGCATCGCCGGCGAACGGCCGATCAGGGGAAGCTGTTCCTCGCTCTCCTGATCGCCGCCGGGCATGGCGGCGGGAGCGTTGTTGGCGTTCAGCGCGCGCTCGACGACCGACACCAGCTCCTTCAGATCGAAGGGCTTGGGCAGATATTCGAAGGCGCCGCGCTCCGCCGCCTTCACCGCGGTGATCAGCGTGTTCTGCGCGCTCATCACGACGACGCGCAACTCCGGCCGCAGCTTCTTGATGCGAGGGATCAGGTCCAGGCCGTTTTCGTCCGGCATCACCACGTCGGTGATGACCAGATCACCCTGCCCGTCGGCAACCCAGCGCCACAGGGTGGCGGCGTTGCCGGTGGTCCGTACCTCGTGCCCCAGGCGGGCGAGGGCTTGCGTCAGGACGGTGCGGATGGCCCGGTCGTCATCCGCGATGAGAATGGTCGCCGCGCTCATCAACGACTCCCCCGGCCGCCCTTGGACTGCGAGCCAGCGTCAGAAATCTTCGAATTCCCGGAAAGTTTCGAGTCTTCGTATTTCGAATCATCGTACATCGGCAGCGACACCTTGAAGACTGTCCGGCGAGGTTGGCTGTCGAACTCGATGGTTCCGCCATGGTCGCCTATGAGTTTCGCCACCAATGCAAGACCAAGGCCAGTCCCGTTCACCTTGCTGGTCACGAAGGGATCGAACAGGTTCGACTGCAGGTCTTCCGGAATGCCGTCGCCATTATCCTGAACCGTCACCAGCAGCGGCAGATGCCTGCGCGTATCGCCGCCTGGCAGGGCCATACGCACACCATGCTGGTAGGAGGTGGTCAGCGTGATCTCGCCGCCTGATTCCGGTGCAGCCTCTGCCGCATTTTTGATCAAATTCAGGAAAACCTGCACAAGTTGGTCGCGATTGCCGTAAACGGGAGGCAGTGACGGGTCGTAACGCTCGACAAAGCGTATTTTTCGGGCAAACCCGCTCTGGGCCACCTTGCGCACATGCTCCAGCACGGTGTGGATGTTCACTGCGGCCCGCTCCAGCGGCCGTTCGTCGGAGAACACCTCCATTCGGTTGACCAGCGCGACGATGCGGTCAGCCTCGTCGCAGATCAGCCGGGTCAGCACGCGGTCCTGGTCGCTGGCATTTTCCTCCAGCAGTTGGGCCGCACCCCGGATGCCCGACAGCGGGTTCTTCACTTCATGCGCCAGCATCGCCGCCATGGCGGTGACGGAACGCGCGGCATGGCGGTGGGTCAGTGAATGGTCGATCTTGCGGGCCAGCGACCGTTCATGGATGGTCAGCACCACATGGTCGGGCGGATCGCCCATGGTCGCCACCTGGACCGTCACATGGTGCGGGCCGATGCGGGGGGTGTCGATGACGACGCCGTCCTGCGACACCCGGCGGCTGCCGCGGCGCACCTGCTCGATCAGGCCCATCACCGGGCTGTCCGGCGGCAGCAGGTCGGGCAGCGGCATGCCTTCCATGGCGTTGGCGGACAGGTCGAAGAACTCCTGCCCTTCCAGGTTGACGAAGCGGATCTCTCCGTTGCCGTCCACCACCAGCACTGGGTCGGGCAGGCTGTTCAGCACCACCAGGGACTCCAGCCGCGGCGCCCGCGAGGCACCCGACCGGTTGCGGCCACGCTGGCCCGGGGCGGTCATCGGTACGGGATCCATCAGGCGGCCATCCTTTCGATTGCCGGTTCGTAAAAGGCACGGATGCGCTCACGCACCGCGTCGGGATCGCCCAGCCGGTTGACCTCCTGCCGGAATTCGTTGGAGTCGCGCAGGCCGGTCGAATACCAGGACACATGCTTGCGGGCGACCTTGATGCCGCCGTCCGTGCCGTAATGGCTCAGCATGCTGTCGAAATGCTCCAGCAGAGTGTCCATCTGATCGTGCAGCGGCGGACCGGGCAGCCTTTCGCCGGTGCGCAGGTAATGCATCACCTGTGACGGGAACCAGGGGCGGCCGTAGCTGCCGCGGCCGATCATCACGCCGTCGGCGCCGGACTCCGCCAATGCCCGGTCCACCGCCTCGAAGCTGGCGATGTCGCCGTTGACCACGATGGGGATCGACACCGCGTCCTTCACATGGCGGACATAGGTCCAATCGGCGGTGCCGGTGTAGAACTGCATGCGGGTGCGGCCATGGACCGTCACCATCCTGATGCCGCACTGCTCGGCGATGCGGGCGAGGTTCGGGGCGTTGCGGTTGGTCTCGTCCCAGCCCAGCCGCATCTTCAGCGTCACCGGGATGCGTACGGCCTTCACCACAGCCTCCAGGATGCGTCCGGCCAACGCCTCGTCCCGCATCAGGGAGGAGCCGGCATGGCCGTTGACCACCTTCTTCACCGGACAGCCGAAATTGATGTCGACGACGGCGGCGCCGCGGTCCTCGTTCAGCTTCGCCGCCTCGGCCATAACCTCGGGCTCGCAGCCGGCGAGCTGGACGGCCATCGGGAATTCCTCTGGCTCGGTTTCCACCATGCGCAGGGTCTGGCGGTTCTCGCGGATCATCGCCTGGCTGGCGATCATCTCCGACACCACGAGACCGCAGCCTGCGCGCTTCACCAGCCGGCGGAACGGCAGGTCGGAGACACCCGACATGGGCGCCAGGATCACCGGTCCGGCGAGCGTGATGGGTCCGATTTGTATGGTCATTCTCACCTGCCCGATTGATGGGCAAAACAACAAAGTGCCAACATTTTAAGCAAGTTATCACGCGGGCACGGCGCGGCGCAAGGGCGAAGCCCGCGGACGCGGCTACGCACCGCTTACCAAGTCTTCCCAGCTACCAGGTCCATTGCCCGATCAGCACGTTGGACACGAACTTGACACCGGGATAGGCGAGCGTCGCCAGCAGATAGACGATCAGCATCGTCCGCGCCGCTGTCCGCCCGCGCACGCCGGTCCGGTATTCCGCCAGCAGCAGGATGCCGATCACCACGAAGGTCGCGAGCGACAACAGGCTCTTATGATCGGTGCGGAACAGCTGCCCCTGCTCGAAATACA
>JBKHVJ010000202.1:0-16917 GCA_046570145.1 Alphaproteobacteria bacterium | reverse complement strand
TAGGCTGACGATGGATGTCGTCGAGGACGATGACATCGGCCAGCGTGTGATCGATCTGGATCACGTCGAGGGGATGCTCGACCTCGTACCGGCAGGTGTGCGGCCCGAACTCGTCACGGGCCGCTTTGGACCCCTCACGCCGTTTGAGAACAAGATCGGCCGGCAAGCTCTTCACACGCCGCTGAACCGTCGTTGCCATGACCTCTTTCAAACCGGCCCGTCGCAGACGACCGTTGATCTCCCGTACCAGCTTGGAGACCGGCGGCTTCTCGCGCGTCAGCTAGGTGTCGTCGATAGCCGCTGAGATGATGTCCGTTGTCGGGGTGTTCAGCCGGGACCGGCCCTTGGTCCAGCCTCGACGCAATTCCAGGACGGATTCTGGCTTTGGATTATCCAGGTACCGACGCAGCAGCTTGTACAGTGTCACCGCGCTGACGCCGAGTGCCGCAGCCTCCCGTTCGACATCCTGGCGGGTTCGCTGTGTCAGTCCCGCCAACCGGGTCACGGCATCAAGCCGCGCGCGCTGCTGAGCCGCTTCCGCATCCGACTGGTCTAGAAACCGCAGTCGTCCTCCGGAGCGGTCGGTCGACATTAGCGTGCGCTCCGGTTAACCTTATTGAGGTCAGGCTCGTGCTTCAGTTTGCGTTATTGTTATCCAGTTAACAATATTGCTGCCGGGCTAAGCATTTGGATATCAACGTTTCGCGAGTTAAGCTTATTGAGAAGACCGACATCAGCCCGCCGCCGATCAGCGCGAGGTCGCCGGCATAGGCGGCGACGGCGACCGGCCGCAGTTCAAGCCGGTCGTCCGGCGCGGACAGCACCCAGACCGCCGGCTTCTGTTCGCGCTGGGTCAGCGCGCTGAGCGGCAGGCGGGCGACGGGCGCCCCGTGATCGGCCGCGGCGGTGACGGTCGCCGTCATGCCGAGTTGGACGGTCGGCGGCGGATCGGACAGCGCGATCTTCGCCTGGAAGGTGCGGGTGCTGGCGTCGGCGCTGGGCGAGATTTCGCGCAAGGTTCCAGCAATGCTCTGGCCGGGGTGGGACCACAATTCCACCGACAGTTTGTGCCGGGGCAGGGCGCCCACCTGCTGTTCCGGGATGTTGGCCACCGCTTCCAGAGCCCCCAGCCGGGCGACGCGCAGGGCGGTCTGGCCGGATGCCACCACCTGTCCCGGCTCGATCAGCGTCGCGGTGACGATTCCGGCCTCGTCCGCCACCAGCGTCGCATAGTGGGCGGAGTTGTTGAGGACGCGCAGTTGCGCCTCCACCTCCCGCACCTTGGAGTCGGCCTTGTCGAGGGTCGTCTTGCGGCGGTCGTATTCCTGCCGCGTCGTCCATTCGCCGTTGCGCAGGCTGGCATAGCGCTGGAAGTCGCTGCGCGCGTTGGCCGCATCGGCCTGCGCCGACGCGAGTTGCGCCTGCGCGGCGCGGATCTGCAATTGAAGGTCCGTGGGGTCGAGGCGGGCGAGCGGCATGCCGGGTTCGATGCGGGTGCCGACCTCCACCAGCCGGGCGGTGACCTTGCCGCCGACGCGGAAGCCTACATCCGCCTCCACCCGCGGTCGGATCACCGCCGGGTAGCGCACGCTGTCGACAAGCGGCTCCAGCGCCACCGTGGCCACGCGCACCGGCCTGACTTCAGCCTCAGCAGGGGAGGAGGCGGAGTGAGTCTCGTTGCAGCCGGTCAGCAGGCCCGCCACCGTCAGCATGGCGGCGGTCCCCATGAAGGTGGACGCAAACCGTCTTTCGCGGAATCGAGCCATACCACGTCTCCCCACTGGACTGGACTGTATCGTACTGCTACCGTCCTACTCCGGCATCCGCGCAACGTCAAGAGTGAACGGTACAGTTCAGTGCAGTCATTGGAGCAAACAGCGTCTCAGCCGCCCGCGTCCCACGATGCGAAGGCGGAGCAGATCCTTGCCGCCGCGCGCGAGGTGTTTCTGGAACTCGGCTACGCCGCCACTTCGATGGATCAGGTGGCCCAGCAGGCGCGCGTATCGAAGACAACGCTCTACACGCGCTTCCCGTCCAAGGAGGAACTGTACACGGCGGTCATCTCCGCCGAGTGCGAACGGCGCGGCCTACGCTTCGCGCCGGACATGTTCGACGACATGCCGCTGCGCGAACTCCTGGTCCAGGTCGGGCGGCGCTTCGTCGACCTGATCTGGTCGGAAGCGGCGATCCGTGTCCACCAATCGGTGGCGGGGGAGGCGACGCGGATGCCGGTGGCGGCACAGCTCTATTTCCGGGCGGGACCGGAGCAGGGCATCGCCAACTTCGTCGCATTGTTCACCCGGCTGGCCGAACGCGGCGTGATCGCGACCGACGATCCGGCCTTTGTCGCGCGGCAGTTCCTGGCGGTCCTGCAGGGCGGCTCATATTGCCAGCTGGTGCTGGGCCTCTGCCCCCAGCCGACGGAGGAGGAGCGCTACGCCTTCGTCGACAAGGCGATCGACCTGTTCCTGCACGGCGTGGCACCTGCTACACGATAGCCGGTTCCGAATTCTGCTATGGATTGCCTGTCCATGTCCGCCTGCCCCTGCGGTTCCGGCCGCACCTTCGACCATTGCTGCGGCCCGATCCTGGCGGGGGAGCCCGCGCCTGGTCCGGAGGCGCTGATGCGGTCGCGCTACACGGCCTTCGTCCGCCACGACATCGACCATATCGAACGCAGCTGCGCCCCGGAAACCCGCGCCGCCTTCAGCCGTGACGATGCGGTCCGCGTGGCGCAGGAATGCGAGTGGGGACCGCTGACCGTCATGAAGGCGGGGGAGGACGGCGACGACGGTGTGGTCGAGTTCTTCCTGACCTTCCGCCGCGACGGGGAGGAGTGGCCGGTGCATGAACGGTCGCGCTTCCGCCGGGTCGATGGACGGTGGCTCTATGTCGACAGCGTGCTGAACCCCAAGGACCCGCCGCGCCGCGTGGTGAAGGTCGGCCGCAACGATCCGTGCCCCTGCGGTTCGGGACGCAAGCACAAGGCCTGCTGCGGGCGCTGACCTCAACGCCCGCAGCCCAACCTCAGCTCATTCCCAGATATCGCCCCGGCTTGTGGTTGATCGCCAGCGTCAGGTTGACGATGGCCGCCCCCACGACCGACAGCAGCAGCCGGTCCGGCGCCAGCACGAAGAAGGCGCCGGCCAGGATCGCCAGATCGACGCCCAGCTGGAAATAGCCGGCGCGGATGCCGTGACGTTCCTGCAGGTAGATCGCCAGGATGTTGACGCCGCCCAGCCCGGTGCGGTGGCGGAACAGCATCAGGAGGCCGGTGCCGCAAAGCCCGCTGCCCACCACCGTCGCATAGACCGGGTCAAGATGGGCGAATCCCACCCACTGCTCGGTCAGGCGCGAGAAGATCGTGACCAGCCCCACCGCGATGAAGGTCCGCGCGGTGAACTTCCAGCCGAGCCGCTTCCACGCCAGCCAATAGAAGGGCAGGTTGATGACGAAGAAGATGAGGCCGAACTGAACCTTGGTGACATAGCTCAGCAACAGTGACAGTCCGGCGGTGCTGCCGGTCAGCAGCATCGTCTTCGAATAGATCAGCATCCCCAGCGCGATGAACAGCGTGCCCATCAGCATGGCGAGCGCGTCTTCATACAGCTGGTGACGCTCCACCGCCGCGGGCGGGGCCTGAAGGGTCGCGGCCATCCTGGTCGTCTCCCGGCTCAGCGAAGGGCGGCGAACTTCGCGACCACATCGTCAACCTCGGCCGTCTTCAGGCCGGCGATGTTGATGCGGCCGGAGGTCGGCATGTAGATGGCATGGTCGGCGCGCAGGCGCAGCACCTCCGCCTCGGTCAGGGGCAGCAGGGAGAACATGCCTTCCTGCTCCGCCACCGCGGTCAGGGCGGGGAAAGCGCCGGCAAGGCCGGCAGCCAGCTTACGGCGGATGCCGGCGATGCGGGCGCGCATGCCGTCCAGTTCCGCCGTCCAGTCGGCGGTGAGCGCAGCATCGCTCAGGATGGTGCGGACCACCGCGGCGCCATGATCGGGCGGCATGGAATAGCTGGTGCGGGCCAGCGCCATCAGGTTCGACTTGGCGAGTTCGGTCGGCGCCGGGGTCGCCGCAACGGCGAAGATGGCGCCGGTGCGCTCGCGGTAGAGGCCGAAGGACTTGGACGACGACACGGCAACCAGCGTCTCCGGAACCGCGCCGATCAGGTGGCGCAGCCCCTCCGCATCCTCGTCCAGCCCGCGGCCGAAGCCCTGGTAGGCCAGATCGACCAGCGGCAGCACGCCGCGCTTCTCCAGCACCTCCGCCAGGATCTTCCACTGGTCGAGCGACAGCGGCGCACCGGTCGGGTTGTGGCAGCTTCCGTGCAGCAGGGCGATGTCGCCGGGCTGCGCCGCCTCGAACGCCGCGACCATGCGGTCGAACAGAACCGTCTGGCTGGCGGTGTCGAAGAAGGGATGACTGACCACCTCCAGCCCGGCGGCGGCGAAGATGCCGACATGGTTCGGCCAGGTCGGCTGGCCGACCAGCACGCGCTTCGACCCGCCGCGCAGGACGAGGTCGGCGGCCAGACGCAGCGCGCCCGACCCGCCGGGGGTCTGTACGCCGGCCGCCGTCACCTTGGTGCCGGCCTCGCCGCCCACCAGCGACCACAGACGCTCCAGATACAGCGCGTCGCCTTCCAGCCCCAGGTAGGACTTGCTGTCCTGCCCGTCGAGCAGCAGGCGCTCGGCCGCCTTGACCGCGCGGAAGACCGGGGTGCGCCCCTCCTCGTCACGGTAGACCCCGACGCCGAGATCGACCTTGCCCGGCCGCGGATCCTGCTTGTAAAGCCCGATCAGGGCGAGCAGGGCGTCGTCGGGCTGGCGGGAAAGCGCGTTGAACATGGCGGTTCGTCCGGTCCTTGCAGATAATGGGCGATGATGGCGGGCAGGTCCCGATGGCGGGAAGCCGGCCCGGCCGCGGCGATCCTCCACCTTTGCGGCTCCGCGGACAATGTCGAAGATCTCAATGGCGCATTGCCGCCGTGCGACACCTCCACGCACATCGGGCCGGTGCTGCGGTCACTGCGTGAAGAACATCGCCGCGAACACCGCGACGGTGGCGGCGATGGCGGTCACCAGCCCGTTGCGCCCCAGCGCCCGCTGGCGATAGAGCGCCACCGCGAACACGACCACGGCAAGGCTGGCCAGAAGCAGGCCCAGCTTGAATTCGGTCATCGTCCGTTATCCTTGAAAATCATCAGTGCAGCCCGACCCAGCCCAGCGCCCCGGCTGCGGTGACAAGCAGGATGGCGCCGCACAGCAGCACCAGCCAACCCGTCATCAACAGGCGCCAGCCCGGCCCGGCATGGTCCAGTTCCAGGTAATGCAGAAGGATTTCCCTTCCCTTGGCGACGGCGAGCGCCAGCAGCAAAGCAGCGCCGGCGACGCCGATCCCACCGCCAGCGTCCCCATGGCGGGCGAACAGCAGGGTCACAGCCGTCAACCCCATCAGCACCAGCCAGGACAGCGTCAGCCGGTCGATTTTCTTGAGCAGTCCCATGGCCGGTCTCCTCAGCGGATCAGGTAGACGAGCGGGTAGAGGATCACCCAGACCAGATCGACCATGTGCCAGAAGGCGGCCCCGGTCTCCAGATTCTCCACCAGCGTTTCCGGCCCGGAGCGGGCGACCAGCAGAAGGATGACGATGCCCAGCACGACATGCAGGGCGTGGAATCCGGTCAACAGGAAATAGAGGGTGAAGAAGCTGTCGCTGTCGATGGTCAGCCCGGCGCCAAGCGTCGCGGAATACTCCGCCGTCTTGACCGCCAGGAACACCGATCCCACCGCTGCGGCGGCCAGCATCGTCCGGCGCGCCTGCCGCGCTGCGCCGCGCCGTCCGGCGGCGATGGCACGGGCCGCCAGATAGCCGCTGGTGACCAGCACCATGGTGTTCAGCGCCCCCAGCGTACCGTTCAGGTGCGCTTGCCCGGCGGCGAAGGTGGCTGGTTCCAGCACGCGGGCGATCGCGAAGCCTACGAAGGCCACGCCGAACACCGCCAGCTCGCTGAAGATCAGAATCCACATCATCAGGTTGCCGGGCAGGGCATCCAATCCGCCCGGCCTGTCCAGCGGGCCCGTCATGTCAACGTCGGCCATGTCCGATCCTTGTCATCATGTGCGCGAACGATAGGCCGGCACCGCTCCGGCCGGCTTGACCGCGGTCAAGGAATGCCCTCCCGCCACGGTCAATTATTCGCCCGACCCGTGGCGGTAAGACGCTGCGACGCCCGGCTTCGCGCCCCCGGCTTCGCGCACCCAACGCCTTCCGAACCGACCCCACTCGACGAAAATTCGAGATTGCCAGGGATCCCGAGCGATGACCGAACGCTTCACCAAGGCGGCCGCGCGCAACATCTTCTATGGCGGATCGCTGTTCTTCTTCGCGACCTTCGTCGCGTTGACGGCGCTCAGCCACAATTACATCGTCAAGACCGGTACGGACGAGAAGACGCTGTCCGATGCCGTCACCCGCGGCAAGCATGTGTGGGAAAAGAATTCCTGTATCAACTGCCACACGCTGCTGGGTGAGGGCGCCTATTTCGCCCCCGAGCTGGGCAATGTCTGGCTGCGCTACGGCGGCGACAAGGACCACGACGGTGCCGTCATGGCCCTGAAGGGCTGGATGGCGGCGCAGCCGTCCGGGATCGAAGGGCGGCGCCAGATGCCGCAGTTCAACCTGACCGACGCCGAGGTCGAGGATCTGGCCGCATTCCTGGAATGGACCAGCCGGATCAACACCCAGAACTGGCCGCCCAAGCTGTCGGGCTGAGGAGATTTCCGTCATGAAGTACGAATCGCAGAAAGTCGCCCTCTATTACTTCGCGGCGGCCATGGGACTGTTCGGCGTGCAGATCCTGGTGGGTCTCCTGGCCGGTGTCGTCTATGTCCTGCCCAACACGCTTTCGGAACTGTTGCCCTTCAACGTTCTCCGGATGATCCACACCAACGCGCTGATCGTCTGGCTGCTGATCGGATTCTTCGGCGCCGCCTACTACCTGATCCCGGAAGAGTCGGAGACGGAGCTGCACAGTCCGAAACTGGCGCTGATCCAGTTGGGCCTGTTCGTCTTCGGCGCGCTGGCCGCCGTGGTCGGCTATGTCTTCCGCATCCATGAGGGGCGGGAATTCCTGGAGCAGCCGACCTGGATCAAGGGCGCCATCGTCGTCGTCGCGCTGATGTTCCTCTACAACATGACAATGACGGTCATCAAAGGCCGCCGCACGGTCATCACCAACATCATGCTGGTGGGTATGTGGGGCATCGCCATCTTCTTCCTGTTCTCCTTCTACAACCCGTCGAACCTGTCGCTGGACAAGATGTACTGGTGGTACGTCGTCCATCTGTGGGTCGAGGGCGTGTGGGAACTGGTGATGGCCTCCATCCTCGCCTTCCTGATGATCAAGATGACCGGCGTCGACCGCGAGGTGGTGGAGAAGTGGCTATACGCCATCGTCGGTCTGGCCCTGTTCAGCGGCATCCTCGGCACCGGCCACCATTATTACTGGATCGGCACGCCCGGCTACTGGCAGTGGATCGGCTCGCTGTTCTCGACGCTGGAAGTCGCTCCCTTCTTCACCATGGTCGTGTTCGCCTTCATGATGGTGTGGAAGAGCGGCCGGCGGCACCCGAACAAGGCGGCGATGCTGTGGTCGCTGGGCTGCGCGGTGTTCGCCTTCTTCGGCGCCGGGCTGTGGGGATTCCTGCACACGCTGGCCCCGATCAACTACTACACCCACGGCACCCAGGTGACGGCGGCGCACGGGCATCTCGCCTTCTACGGCGCCTATGCGATGATCAACCTCGCCATCATCACCTACGCGATGCCCTACCTGCGCGGTCGGGCGCCCTACAACCAGACCCTCAACATCTGGAGCTTCTGGCTGATGAGCGGCGGCATGGCCTTCATGACCTTCGCGCTCACCGCCGCCGGCATCGTGCAGACCCACCTGCAGCGCGTGATGGGGCTGGGCTACATGGAGGTGCAGGAACAGATCGCCATGTTCTACTGGCTGCGTCTGGGCGGCGGAGTCGCCGTGGTGATCGGCATGCTGGTCTTCCTCTATGCGATCTTCGGCCCGGCCCGTGAAGAGCGCCCGGCGGCCGTCGCCGGCGGTCTGCAGGCGGCCGAGTAAGCGTCCAATACGGCCCCCGTCGCCATCCGGCGGGGGCCGTCCGTTTTCCAGGAGTTCCCCCATGATCCGCAGCGCCACCACGCACGCCGCCGTACCTGGGGCCGTCGATCCCTCCGACGGCGCTTCGCTGCCCTTCTATCAGCCGACCGGCGACGAGTGCGCGCTGTTCGAGCATGCCTACCATCATCGGCTGCCGCTTCTGCTGAAGGGGCCGACCGGCTGTGGCAAGACCCGTTTCGTCGCCCATATGGCGGCCAAGCTCGGCCGGCCGCTCTACACCGTGTCGTGCCACGACGATCTGACCGCCGCCGACCTGACCGGGCGTTACCTGCTGAAGGGCGGCGATACCGTATGGGCGGACGGTCCGCTGACCCGTGCGGTGCGCGAGGGCGCCATCTGCTATCTCGACGAGGTGGTGGAGGCGCGCAAGGACGTCACCGTGGTGTTGCACCCGTTGACCGATGACCGCCGCATTCTGCCGTTGGACCGCACCGGCGAGACGCTGGAAGCGCCGCAGGGCTTCATGCTGGTGGTGTCCTACAATCCCGGCTACCAGAATGTCCTGAAGACGCTGAAGCCCAGCACCCGCCAACGCTTCCTGGCCGTCGAGTTCGACTTTCCGGCGCCTGAGCGGGAAATCCCCATCGTGGCGACCGAAAGCGGCCTGGCCGAGAACCGCGTCGTCCCGCTGGTCCGCCTCGCCAATGCGCTGCGCGCACTTAAGGGGCAGGATCTGGAGGAGGGCGTGTCGACCCGCCTGCTGATCTACTGCGCCACGCTGATCCGCTCCGGCATGAAGCCCGACCGCGCCATCCGCGCCGCCCTAATCGAGCCGCTGACCGACGACCCGGACATCCGCGCCGGCCTGCTGCGTGTGGCCGAGGTCACGCTGGGGTAGGGACGACACATTGGGGGACAGGCGTCATGCTGGAAATCTTCGAGCCGGAAGAGACCGTCGGCCGCTTGTGGCACCGTCTGATCGGCGGGCGGTCGAGCTACCCGCACCATCCGGACGCGGCGGTGACGCTGGAGACGATGCGCCCGCGGCTGGCCGTGTTCTTCCGCGCGCTCGGCGGCGACCGCGGCGTGCGGCTGGCGGCCGGCACGGCGGCGGTTTCGGGGCACCGGCTTCCACTGCTCGACCGCATCGGTCTGGGGGCGGAGCGGGTGGAACGGGCGGCGCTCGACGGCGATGTCCTGCAACTGCCGGCTGCCATCGACCTGTTCCCGGATCCGGCGCTGAACGAGCGGCTGTACGAATGGCTGGCCGCCTTCTTCGCCCATGCCGTAGCGGTGCCGTTACCCGCCGATCCGCTGCAGGCCGACCTGCAGCTTCTGCGCAGCGCCGCGGCGACCACCGCGACCGTGCTGACGCGCTGGCCGGGACTGCGCCGACTCCATGAGGAGCTTGCCCGCGCCGTCGCCGCGATCCGCCCGGCCCGGCGCCTGCCTCCGCTGGAAGCCGAAGTGGAGAGCGCCGTCCTGGCGCTGCTCGGCGCCGGCACCGCGACGGCGGAAGCGGCGCGGATGCTCGCTCCGACGATCCCCCTGTCGGATTTCACCGCCCCCTACGGTTATGCCCGCCTGCTGCCGGTCCCGCTGTGGGGGCTGGTGGCGCCACCGACCGAGCACTCGCTCGCCGCTGCCGCTGAAAGTCCGGGCGAAGGTGGACAGGCGGCAGAGGGAGACCAGCGCCGCCGTGCCGCGACCCGGCGGCAGACCGACCAGATCCAGCGCAACGACCCGCTGATCCTGAACCGCTTCGAGAAGATGCTGAGCCTCGCCGAGGCGCTGAACATCCCGCGCGCCGTCGATGACGACGATGCGGAGAACGCCCGCAAGGCCGCCGACGACCTGGACGAGATCGCCGTCGGCACGCACCGGCGCAAGGCCTCGACCACGCTGAAGCTCGACCTCGACCTCGGGGCACAGGCCGTCGACGACACGCCGTTGACGGCGACCCTGACCTATCCCGAATGGGACCACCGCCGGCAGGCCCATCTGCCCGACCATTGCCGGGTGATAGCGGAGACGGCACCGGCAGACGGCGAGTCCTGGCAGCCCGACGACGCGGCGCTCCGCCGCATCCGACAGGTCCGCCGCCAGTTCGAGGCGCTGCGCCCGAAACGGATGCTGTTCACCGGGCAGGCCGACGGCGACGAGCTGGACCTGACCGCCCTGGTGCGCAGCCGTGCCGACTTCCGGGCAGGCGGATGCGGCAGCGACCGCGTGCATCAGCAGGCGCGCAACGCCGCCCGCGACCTTGCCGTCGCGGTGCTGGTCGACGGGTCGCTGTCCACCGATGGCTGGATCGACGGACGCCGCGTGCTGGACGTGGAGAAGGAGGCGCTGCTGGCCCTGACCCACGGTCTGACCGCCTGCGGCGACGACCATGCAATTTACGCCTTCACCTCGCGCCGGCGCGACTGGGTGCGGGTGCAGACGCTGAAGGGCTTCGACGAGCCGCTGGGCCCCACCGTGACCCGCCGCATCGGCGCGCTGAAGCCCGGCTACTACACCCGCATGGGTGCGGCGATCCGTCACGCCTCCGCCAAGCTGGCCGAACGGCCGAACCGCCACCGCCTGCTGGTTCTGCTGACCGACGGCAAGCCCAACGACGTGGACCATTACGAGGGCCGCTACGGCATCGAGGACACCCGGCAGGCGATCCGGGAGGCGAGGCGCGACGGACTGGCCGTTTTCGCCATCACGGTCGATGCGATGGCCCGCGATTACGTGCCCTATCTGTTCGGACGCGGCGCCTATGCCATATTCCCGCAGGTTTCCCACCTGACCAAGGCGCTGCCGGCACTGTACCGGCAGGTCGCCTGCGCCGCCTGATTCCATAAGGACCCCAGATTATGACCGACGCCAATGCCGCGACGCCCGCACCGGTGAAGATCGGGATCGTCACCATCTCCGACCGTGCCAGCCGCGGCGTCTACGAAGACAAGGGCGGCCCGGCGATCCGCGAGGAGCTGACGCGCATCGTCGCTTCACCCTGGACCGCCGAGGCTCGGGTCATCCCGGACGAGTTGGACCTGATCTCCGCCACCCTGGTCGAGTTGTGCGATGTCGCCGGATGCGATCTGGTGGTCACCACCGGCGGCACCGGCCCCGCCCCGCGCGATGTGACGCCGGAAGCGACGGAGCGGGTGTGCGACAAGATGATGCCGGGATTCGGCGAACTGATGCGATCGGTCAGCCTGCGGGTAGTGCCGACTGCCATCCTGTCGCGCCAGACCGCCGGCATCCGCGGCCGCAGCCTGATCGTCAATCTGCCGGGCAAGCCGTCCGCCATCCATGACTGTCTGGAGGCGGTGTTTCCGGCGATTCCCTATTGCCTGGACCTGATCGGTGCCGGCCGCATCGAAACGGATCCGGCCATTTGCGTCGCTTTCCGCCCGAAATCGTAACGGAGCAATCGTTGCTGGTCGCGAGGAAATAAAAAGCGCCTGCGACAAAGTTGCATCCAGGTCTTTCACTTGACGGCGGTCAAGACGAGAGAGGAGGAACGGTAGGAATATTACATCACAAGAAACAAACCCCGAGAAAATGCCATGAAGACCTCGCACGCCCTCGTCTCCGTCAGTGCCGCCGCCCTGATGATCCTCTCCGGTATCGGTGCCGCTTCGGCGGCGGATACGCTCTACGCCGACCCGAAGGTCAAGCAACCCTCCCTCAGCGTCGTCATGGACCCAGCGGCTGTTCCCGCCCCGGAAAAGGCCGGCAAGCGGGCACCGAAGACCTACAAGGTTTCGTTGCTGACGACGGAGGTCGAATCCAAGCTGGATGACGGGACCACCTATACCTACTGGACCTTCAACAACACGGTGCCCGGCCCGATGGTGCGGGTGCGGGTCGGCGACACGGTGGACGTCTCCATCGCCAACGCGCCTGAATCGACGATGAACCACTCCGTCGATTTCCATGCCGCGACCGGCTTCCTCGGCGGCGGCCAGATCACCCAGGTGGAGCCGGGCCAGACCAAGGCATTCACCTTCAAGGCGCTGACCCCCGGCGTGTATGTCTATCACTGCGCCACGCCGATGGTCGCCCACCACATCTCCAAGGGCATGTACGGCCTGATCGTGGTGGAGCCGGAAGCCGGCCTGCCGCCGGTTGATCATGAATTCTACGTGATGCAGCAGGAGATCTACGCCACCAAGGCCAAGAACATGTCGAACGCCGAGGACGACTATGACGGCCTCGTCAACGAGCGTCCGAGCTATCTGGTGTTCAACGGCACGGTCGGCGCACTGACCAAGGACAAGCCGCTGAAGGCCAAGGTCGGCGAGACTGTGCGCCTGTACTTCGGCGTCGGCGGCCCGAACCTGACCTCCTCCTTCCATGTCATCGGCGAGATCTTCGACCGCGTCTACAACATGGGCGGATTGGAGACCGAACCGGCCAAGGGCATCCAGACCGTCACCGTCGCCCCCGGCGGCGCCACGATGGTGGAGTTCAAGGTCGACTACCCCGGCAAATACGCTCTGGTCGACCATGCGCTGAGCCGTGCCACCAAGGGCCTGATCGGCATCCTGGAAGTCGAAGGCAAGCCCGACGACAGCATCATCCTCGACAAGACCGGCGACTCCCGCAAGCAGATGGGCGAGATGCAGCACTGAGGGTGACGTTGGGCGGAAAGAGCTCTTCTCCTCGCAAGCTACGGGATGCAAGGATCTCGCATCCGCGAAGAAAATCCATCATCCGGTGGCGAGTGCCCTTCTCCCCTTGCGGGAGAAGGGTGGGGATGAGGGGTACGGCCGGCCGTAGGCAGCGGAAACCGTTGGATTTGCCCTCTCACCCCACCCCCTCTCCCGCAAAGGGAGAGGGGCAATCAAAGACATATCCCCGAAAAACAAAGAAGGGCCGCCGTTGCCGGCAGCCCTTCCATTGTCTATCCGTGTGTCGTCGACACCACGGCGCAGTCCTTAGCGGACCGAAATCCCCTTCGCGAAGAAAGAGACCTCGGCCTTGGCGCTCGACGACGAGTGAGACGGACAATGAGACACGAGATCACCTCCTTTCTGTTGTTGGCGTACGACACCCTATATAGGCCGGGCTGCGCAGACCGCAAGACGGTTTGTTGACCGCCCCGCTGTGACATTTGCCGGCCCGCTCACATCAGCGCGTTGGGCATGAACAATACCAGGCCCGGCCACAGGAGCAGCACCACGACCAGCCCCACCACCGCCAGGACGAAGGGGATGGATTCGACGATGTATTCCTCGATGGGGCAATCCAGCAGGCTGCACACCGTGTACATCGCCACCCCCACCGGCGGGGTCATCGATCCCAGCGTGACGATGGTCATCATCAGGATGCCGAAATGCACGGGGTCGACACCCAGCGGCTGGACGATCGGCAGGAAGATCGGCGTCAGCAGAAGCACCAGCACCGTGCTTTCGATGAACAGGCCGGCGATGAACAGGAACACCAGGATCATGCTCACCACCAGCACCGGTTCCCGCGTCAGGTCGGTCATGGCGGCGGCGATGCTCTGCGGCGCCTGTTCGAAGACGATGGCATAGCCGACCATGCCGGAGAACAGGATGATCAGCATGATCAACCCGGTATCCGTCACCGCCTCCACCAGCGCATCGATCAGGCCCTGCAGGGTCAGTTCCCTATGGGCGAAGAAGCCGACGAGAACCGCATAGACGACGGCGAAGGCGCCGACCTCCGACGGGGTGAACAGGCCGCCGCGGATGGCGACCAGCAGGGCCACCGGGAACAGCAGGGCCCATTTCGCATCGACCACCGCCGCCCAGACCGCCTTGGCGGTCGGCCGCTGGGTGGTGGCGGCGCGATAGCCGCGGCGCCGGGCGATCCACCAGACGGTGACCATCAGCACGGTCATCATCAGGAAGCCGGGAACGATGCCGGCCAGGAACAGCCGCCCGATGGAGACGTTGCCCACGAAGCCGTACAGGATCAGACCCAGGCTGGGCGGGATGGTCGCGGTGATCAGCGACCCGACCGCGATGACCGCCGAGGTGAAGCCCTTGGAATAGCCGCTGCGGATCAGGTCGGGACCCAGGATGCGCGCCTCCATCGCCGCGTCGGCGACGGCGGAGCCGGATACGCCGCCCATCAGCGTGGACAGCACGATGCAGACCTGTGCCAGTCCGCCCGACATCCAGGACACCAGCACGTTCGAACAGGCGATCAGCCGGTGGGTGATGCCGGTCCGGTTCATCATGTGGCCGGCCAGCACGAAGAAGGGGACGGCCAGCAACGGGAAGCTCTGCGACGCGGTGGCGACCTGTTGCACCCCGATCGACATCGGGATGATGCCGTTGGTCAGGAAGAAGGTGAATCCGGCGATGCCGATGGCGAAGGCGATGGGAACGCCCAGCCCCATCAGGACGAAGAAGGTGACGGCGAGCAGGATCACGGCATCACCTCCTCGGCGAGCGGGGTTTCCGACGGCGTGTTGAAGATCGGGCGCGGGGTCCGGCGCAGCCGGCCGATGGCGGCCACCGTCTGCCCCAGCAGGGTGAAGGACAGCAGCAGGCAGCCGACCGGCACCGCGGCCGTGACGAAGGCATAGCTGATGCCGCTGTCGCCGAACTGCCGCTCCAGGTTCAGCATGGTCAGCTGATAGCCCTTGACCGCCATGGTCAGCAGGAAGGCCAGCACCACCAGCGCCAGCAGGATGTCCAGCACCGCGCGCGGCCGTGCCGGCAGGCGCTTGACCAGATAGTCGATGCCGATATGCGCATGCTTGCGCAGCGCGAGGTCGGCGCCGAGGAAGCTGGCCCAGGCGAACAGCAGCTGGGCGACGTCCACCGACCAGACCAGGGGATAGCCGAACCAGCGGCTGATGCCGGCCAGGAAGACCAGCAGGACGATGACGGCGAGCAGCGTGGTCGCCAACACCGCCTCCGCCTTGACGTACAGGGATTTCATCGCAAGGGGATGCTCCGGTCCGGCCCGCCGGGCTCGTCACCGCGGACGAAGGCTGCGAGCGTCGGTTGCGGGAGGGAGGAGCGGAGGCGGCCCGGAAACGGCGCCCCCACTCCGGTCACAGTACTGGGATCCGGCCGGTCACTGCTTCAGCAGCGTCTCGACCTGCTTGTGCAGTTCGCCATAGCCGAGCTTCTCATAGACCGGGGCCGTGGCGGTGCGGAAGGGCGTCACGTCGATCTCGACGACCTGCATGCCCTTGTCCTTCATCTGCTTTTCGAAGTCCGCAAGCGAATTCTCGGTCGCCTTCGATGCGCTGTCGCCGGCCTTCAGCGATTCCTCGCGCAGCAGCGTCTGCATGTCCTTGGGCAGGCCGTCGAACCAGGCGGCGCTGGTGACGATGCCGGTGATCAGGTTGATGTGGCCGGTCTTGGTCAGATACTTCGCCACCTCGTACAGGCGGGAGCCGTAGATGGCCGGGTCCTGCGCCTCAGCGCCGTCGATCACCTGCTGCTGCATGGCGGTGTAGACCTCCGACCAGGGCAGCGGCGTGGGCGTGGCGCCCATGGCGCGGATCGTCTCCATCCACACCGGCGCACCGGGGGTACGGACGCGCACGCCGTTGAGGTCGGCGGGCACCTTCACCGGCTTGTTGGTCAGCATGTGGCGTTCGCCCTGCCACCAGTTGAAGGACAGCACCTGATGGCCCGACGCCTTGCGCAGCTTCTGCACCCACTCCTCGAACATCGGAGAGGTCACGACCTTGCGGATGCCGGTATAGCCCTGGGCGACGTAGGGCGCTCCCAGAACTCCGAACTCCTTCACGAAGACGGCCAGCCGGCCGCCGTCGACAACCACTGCGACGGGGGCGCCAGCCCGCGCCTGTTCCAGCAGATCCTCGTCCTTGCCCAGTTGCGAAGCGGGGAAAAGACGGACGCTCATCTTGCCGGCCGACCGCTTTTCCACATTGGCCTTGAACTCCTCCAGGCCTTTGTAGAGCGGGTCCTGCGGCGACAGCGCGGTGTTGACGCTGAGTGTGTAGTCGGCGGCCGACGCGCCGAACGAGACCAGGGACATCACCGAACCGAACAGCGCGGCGCGCACGGCCTTCGCCATGACAGACATATCGTTTCCTCCCAGCAAATTGGACTGTCGGCGGCATGGAAGCCGCCGTTCGACTGGTGCGTGTTCGGCCCGACGCCGGGGTGCCGGCAGCGCCCGCGATCACGAGGCTCCGGCAGGGAAGGGAATGGCCGATGACCAGATTGTTGATACACTGGTATGGTAGTATGTATGAACCGTCTTGGCAATAGCGTTTGATACCGAATGTTTGATTCGCCCACTGGGTGGATGCGGCGCGGTTCCCCATAGGAAAATGGCCGGCACCCAAGGTGGATGCCGGCCCTCTTCTCCTGCCTGTCCAAACCGCCTAGCGCAGCCGCGGCGTCATCCGGCTCATGGCGAAGCCGAGCCCGCCCGCCAGGATCAGTCCGGCGGCGACCGCCAGACCGCGCGCGGTGCCGCCGGGAGCGGCAAGCCGCAGGCTGTTGTGCGGCAGGCCGAAGCGGCCGCGGCTCCGGTGCAGCCCGTCGACGGGGTGGTAGAGGTTGTCCGGACGGCCTGGAACCTCGCGTTCCTCCGTCAGCTGGCCGTCCACCGCGTTGGCGGCAAGGTCGCGGTCGGCGAAACCGGGGGCGAGGAAGTTGCCGAGAATGGCGTGCATCGCCGATCCGCCCAGCCAATATTCGCGGCGGGGGTTCTCGGCGGCATGCAGGATGGCACGGGCGATGTCCTCCGGCTGGAAGATCGTCCCCATCGGCCGGGCGCGGTACGGCATGTGGCTGCGCGCCCAATCGAACTGCGGCGTG
>JBKHVJ010000201.1:0-19209 GCA_046570145.1 Alphaproteobacteria bacterium | reverse complement strand
ATGACCAGCATGCTTTCGTCCGAGGTCGGGATATCGCGGGCGATGAAGGGATTGCTGGTGTCCACCGTCGGCACGCGCTGAAAGTTAACGTCGGTGCTGCTGAACTGCGGGCAGATGTATTTCACGTAATCGGGCATGCGCCGCAGGATGGTGTCGACGATGGCCTCCTCCGAATAGCCGCGCAGGTTGCGGTCGCGGTGGATCTTCTGGATCCACTCCAGGTTCACGATGGGCACGACGCCGATCTTCAGGTCGGCATGGCGGGCGAGATCGACGCGTTCGGTGCGCACGCAGCCGTGCAGCCCCTCGTAGAACAGCAGGTCGGTGCCGGGCTCGATCTCCTCCCACGGCGTGAAGGTGCCGGGGTCCTGGCCGTAGGGTTCGGCCTCCTTCTCGTCATGCAGGTACTTGCGGGTCCGGCCGCCGCCGGTCTCGCCATAGCTGCGGAACAGATCGTCCAACTCCTCGAACAGGTTGGCGTCGGGGCCGAAATGGCTGAAGGTCGAATGGGGTTCCTCCTGCGCCTCGGCGACCTTGGCGCGCATTTCGCGACGGTCGTAGCGGTGAAAGCTGTCGCCCTCGACGATGGCGGCGGCGATGGCCTCGCGCCGGAAGATCTGCTGGAAGGTGCGGGTGACGGTGGTGGTCCCGGCGCCGGAGGAGCCGGTGACGACGATGATCGGATGACGGGCCGACATGGCATCCCCCTCCCTCAGCCGAGTGCGGCGGTTTCGGACGGCAGGAACAGCGACCGGCTGCCGAACAGCGGGGCGTGGAAGGCCAGTTCCTCCCCCCGGTCGTAAGCGGCGTGATAGGCGACCAGCCGCTCCACCTCCGCTTTCGATCCCAGGATCACCGGCACCCGCTGGTGCAGGGCCATCGGCTTGATGTCGAGGATGCGCTGCCGCCCGGTGCTGGCCGCCCCGCCCGCCTGCTCCACCAGCATGGCGATGGGGTTGGCCTCGTAGAGAAGGCGCAGCCGTCCCGGCTTGTGGGTGGGACGGGCGTCGCGCGGATAGAGGAAGACGCCGCCGCGGATCAGGATGCGGTAGACCTCCGCCACCAGCGACGCGATCCAGCGCATGTTGAAATCCGCCTCGCGCGGGCCGGAACTGCCCTTGATGCACTCCTCCACATACTGGCGCACCGGCGGTTCCCAGAAGCGGGCGTTGGAGCTGTTGATGGCGAATTCGCAGACATGGTCGGGGATGCGCATGTCGGGATGGGTCAGGGTGTAGGCGCCGATCTCGCGGTCCAGGGTGAAGCCGTGCACGCCCTCGCCGAAGGTGGCGATGATCATGTCGGCCGGCCCGTAGAGCGCGAAGCCCGCCGCCACCTGCTGGGTGCCGGGCTGCAGGAAATGCTCCACCTCCGGCTCGTCCACGCCATCGGGCGCCTTGAGGATGGAGAAGATGGTGCCGGCCGTCAGGTTGACGTCCACGTTCGACGAGCCGTCCAGCGGATCGAAGGCCAGCAGATAGCGGCCGCGCGGGTATTCGCGGGGGATGCGGTAGGGCTCCTCCATCTCCTCTGACGCCATGCCGCAGAGCTTGCCGCCATATTCGCAGGTGCGCAGCATGATCTCGTTGGCGATCAGGTCCAGCGGCTTCTGCGTCTCGCCATGGACGTTGACGCCGGGTTCGGGAGCCGGTGCGGCGGGCTGCCCGGCGGACGGCGTCAGCGACCCGCGGGCGGCGGCACTGGCGATGAACTTGCACGCGGTCTGCACGTCGTTGAGCAGCGCGGTCAGGTCGGTGTCGGCCCCGCCGCGGCGGCGCTGGTCCTCGATGATGAATTTGCTGAAGGTCGTGTGACGGTGCGGCATCGGTTCCCCCTCTCTCGTGTTTTGTCCGGCCGGCTTGTTGCCGGCCTATTGTGCGAAGACGCGGCTTTGGCGGATGTCCTCCTCGGCGATGGTCAGCAGGTCGGCGGCGCCGATGGCGCTGCCGCGCGCTTCGAACAGGCGATTGGCCTGGCGCAGGCGGGCGCGGTCGAGCGCGTTGCGGATGGAGCGGGCATTGGCGAAGCGCGGCTGGGCCATGCGGCGGAGGATGTAGTCGCCCATCGCCCGCTCGGCTTCCGGGGCGAGGCGGTATTGCATGCCCTCCGTCATCAGCCGGGCGATCTCCAGCAGTTCCGCTGCCTCGTAGTCGGGGAAATCGACATGGTGGGCGATGCGCGACGCCATGCCGGGGTTGGAGCGGAAGAAGATCTCCATGCGGTCGCGGTAGCCGGCGAGGATCACGACCAGATCGTCGCGGTTGTCCTCCATCACCTGAAGCAGGATTTCGATGGCCTCCTGCCCGTAATCGCGCTCGTTCTCCGGCCGGTAGAGGTAATAGGCTTCGTCGATGAACAGCACGCCGCCCATGGCGCGCTTCAGCACTTCCTTCGTCTTCGGTGCCGTATGGCCGATATACTGGCCGACCAGATCGTCGCGGGTGACGCTGACCACATGGTCGCGCCGGATGTAGCCCAGCCCGTGGAGAAGCCCGGCCATGCGGCGGGCAACCGTCGTCTTGCCGGTGCCGGGATTGCCGGTGAAGCACATGTGCAGCGACGGCGGTTCCGCCCGAAGGCCGATGCTGCGGCGGGCGCGCTCCACCAGCAGCAGCGCGGCGATTTCGCGGATGCGGGTCTTCACCGGCATCAGCCCGACCAGTTCGCGGTCCATCCCCGCCAGCATTTCGCCGATGCCGGACTCGCGGTAGAACGCGTCGAGGTCGACGGACGGAGCGTCCGGCGGCTGGTGACGGGTTTCGGGGTCGAGAAGGTCGGCCGCGTCGCTCATGCCGCCCTCCATTCCGGTTCCCTCATCAGCGCGGCGCGCATCCGCCCGACCACGCCGCGATAGCCGCCGTCGGCGTCAGCATCGCCGAAGATGGCGGAGCCGGCGACGAAGATGTCGGCCCCGGCCTCGGCGACGGCGCGGATGTTGTCGGGCTTGATGCCGCCATCGACCTCCAGCCGAATGGCATGGCCGGTGCGCTCGCGATGCCGGTCGATGCGGCGGCGGACCTCGGCGATCTTCTCGAAGGCGGACGGGATGAAGGACTGGCCGCCGAAGCCGGGATTGACCGACATGACGAGGATCAGGTCCAGCCGGTCCATCGCATGGTCGAGATGGGCCAGCGGCGTTGCCGGATTCAGCGCCAGCCCGGCACGGCAGCCCTGCTCGCGGATCAACGCCAGGGTGCGGTCGGGATGGTCGGACGCCTCGGGATGGAAACTGACGATGTCTGCGCCGGCCTTGGCGAACAGCGGCACCAGCGCATCGACCGGCCGCACCATCAGATGGACGTCGATGACGGCGCGGGTGCGCGGACGGATGGCGGCGCAGACCAGCGGGCCGATGGTCAGGTTGGGGACATAATGGTTGTCCATCACGTCGACATGGACGACCTCGCAACCGGCCTCCACCACCCGCTCCACCTCCTCGCCCAGCCGGGCGAAGTCGGCGGACAGAATCGAGGGGGCGAGGCAGTAGCCCTCTCCCAGCTCACACCCCATGACGCGCCTCCCCGCCATAGCGGTCTCCCGGCGGACGGCCGGTGGCATAGCTGCGCACCGTGTAGCCGATGCGCCGCCCAGGCCCCTCCGACCGCAGCAGCTCGAAACCGGGCTCCACGGCCGGGCGGTTGATCAGGTAGGATATGCGCACCGTCTCGAACCCATAGGAGCTGTCGAAGGCGAGGACCTTGACGTACTGGTCGGGATGGGCGGTGCGGCAGGCGTCGATCTCCATCATCACGCCCTTGGCATCGCGCAGGTCGAACATGGGGTTGCCCCACATCGTCCAATAGCTGTTGCGCGGGTGCGGGTCGTCGGTGAACTCCACCGCCACGGCCCAGCCCTGGTCGAGGGCGTACTGCACCTGTTTGGTGATCTCCTCGTCCGTCAAATCCGGCAGGAAGGAGAATTGGCCCTGTGTCAATCGCATGGAAAACTCTCCTTCTCACATCGCCGCGGTGGGGGTGGGGACGTAATCGACGCTGTCGGTGGAGGCGTAGTCGAAGGTCACGTCCTTCCAGGTGTCGAGCGCGGCGCGTAGCGGGGTGCACCAGCGGGCGGCGTCGCGCAGGATTTCCGGCCCCTCGTTCCAGATGTCGCGGCCTTCGTTGCGGGCCTTGACCATCACTTCCAGCGCGACGCGGTTGGCGGTGGCACCGGCCTGGATGCCGTCGGGATGGCCGATGGTGCCGCCGCCGAACTGCAGGACCACGTCCTCGCCCAGATATGTCAGCAACTGGTGCATCTGCCCGGCATGGATGCCGCCCGACGCCACCGGCATCACCCGATTCAGACCGGCCCAGGGCTGGTCGAAGAAGATGCCGTGCTGCAGGTTCTGCGGCACACGGGTCTCGCGGCAGGTGTCGTAGATGCCGCGGATGACGTTGGGGTCGCCCTCCAGCTTGCCGACGACGGTGCCGGCATGGATGTGGTCCACCCCCGCCATCCGCATCCATTTGGCGATGACACGGAAGGACACGCCGTGGCTCTTCTGCCGGGTGTAGGTGGAATGGCCGGCGCGGTGCAGGTGCAGGATCATGTCGTTGCGCCGCGCCCATTTCGCCATGGACTGGATGGCGGTGTAGCCGATCACGAGGTCGATCATGATGACGACGCTGCCCAGTTCCTTGGCGAACTCGGCGCGCTCGTACATGTCCTCCATGGTGGCGGCGGTGACGTTCAGATAGGTGCCCTTGACCTCCCCGGTCTCGGCGATGGCGCGGTTGACCCCCTCCATGCAGTAGAGGAAGCGGTCGCGCCAATGCATGAAGGGCTGCGAGTTGATGTTCTCGTCGTCCTTGGTGAAGTCCAGCCCGCCCTTCAGCGCCTCGTACACCACGCGGCCATAGTTGCGGCCGGACAGGCCCAGCTTCGGCTTCATCGTGGCGCCCAGCAGCGGCCGGCCGAAATTGTTCAACCGCTCGCGCTCCACCACGATGCCGGTGGCCGGCCCCTGGAAGGTCTTCAGATAGGCGACGGGGATCCGCATGTCCTCCAACCGCAGGCCCTTCAGAGGCTTGAAGCCGAAGACGTTGCCGATGATCGAGGCGGTGAGATTGGCGATCGACCCTTCCTCGAACAGGTCGAGTTCGTAGGCGATGTAGGCGAAATACTGGCCCGGCGTGCCGGGCACCGGATCGACGCGGAAGGCCTTGGCGCGATAGCGCTCGCAATCGGTCAGGCGGTCGGTCCACACCACGGTCCAGGTGGCGGTTGAGCTTTCGCCAGCGACCGCCGCCGCCGCTTCTTCCGGATCGACGCCGTCCTGCGGCGTGATGCGGAAGACGGCGAGCACGTCGGTGTCCTTCGGATCGTAGTCGGGCTCCCAGTAGCCCATCTGGCGGTATTTCAGCACGCCCGGCCGGTAACGGGCCTTCGGGTCGCTGACCACCCCGTCGGCGGCCGTCCGATCCGTAGGAAGAGTCGTCGATACGTAGTTCATCGTGTTCACCTCGCCGGTGGCGTTCGGTTCGTTCCGATGAAACGTTAGCCCCACGTACTATTGAGGAAAATTCAAATACACAGCACAGTATGGATAGGAATTACTGATGAATTGGCCGGCCGATGACCATCCAGCATGCCACGCTGCGCCAGCTGCAGATCTTCACCGCCGCCGCCCGCAGCCTGTCCTTCGCCCGCGTGGCGGAGCGGTTCGGCCTGACGCCGGGCGCGGTCTCGTTCCAGATCAAGCAGGTGGAAGGGCATTGCGGCTTTCCGCTGTTCGAGCGGGTGGGCCGCCGCGTCGTCCTGACGGAGGCCGGACGCGACCTGCTGGAGCACGCGACGCTGATCCTCCAGGCGCTGGACAATGCCGACCGGCGGATGCAAGCGCTGAAGGGGGTGACCGGCGGCAACGTCACCATCGGGCTGGTCAGCACCGCCAAATACATCGCCCCGCACATGGTCTCCCGCTTCCAGGCGGAACGGCCGGGCGTGTCGATCCATCTCCAGGACGGCAACCGGCGGGAGGTGAATGCGATGGTCGCCCGGGGCGAGGTGGACCTCGCCATCATGGGCCGCCCGCTGGACGAGGATGAACTGATGGCCGACCCCTTCGCCCGCCACCCCAGCATCATCATCTGCGCGCCGACCCATCCGCTGGCCGACGCTCCCGCCCTGCGCCTGTCCGATCTGGCCGACAGCGGCTTCATCGCGCGGGAGGAAGGGGCCGGCACGCGGGCGCTGACCGACGGCTATTTCCACGGGCAGGGCTTCTCGCCGCGCATCGTCATGACCTCCAGCAGCAACGAGACGATCAAGCAGGCGGTCATGGCCGGCATTGGCGTCGCCCTGCTGTCCCGCCACACCGTGGATCTGGAACTGGCGCTGGGCATGCTGCGCGAGCTGAAGGTGGAGGGGCTGCCGCTGATGCGATCCTGGTACATCGCCCACCGCCGCAGCCTGCCGCTGCTGCCGGTGCATGCGCAGCTGCGCAGCTACCTGCTGGAGCGTGGGCAGGCGATCATCGACAGCATCCAGGCCGGCCATCGGGCGCTTGCGTCAGGCAGCTGATGCGGCTTCCCGACTGCACCGTCACGCGTCGTCGGACAGCCGGCGATCCCGCTGGAAGGCAAGAACCGACCCGCCGCCATCCGATACGGGAACCGCACCCCTCGCCTGCCCGCCCGCCTCGGACACAGAGCCGGGAGCCATGGTCAGATAGCGCACGCAGCTGACACGCAGGAACGAGGCCAGGTTCTGGATCGTGCCGTGGACCTCCACGACCTCGTCATGAAGGGTGACGATCAGGCGGTTCGTGGTGATCCCCTGCTCCGCCGCGATGTCGGCGAGGACGTTCCAGAACAGGTTCTCCAACCGGATGCTGGTCACCATCCCATGGATGCGGACGGAGCGGGACCGCGCCTCGTACAGGATGGGGTCGGTGTTGACGAAGATCTGGCACATGCACCGACCCTCCCTGGAGCGGTTATGCTGTCCTGCGGCAGGCGGGATCAGGCACGGGCGGCGCCCATCCCCTTGCCGATGCCATCGCGCCGGATGCCGTGCTGGCTCAACTTGCGGTACAGGGTGCTGCGTGAAATGCCCAGCACCGCGGCGGCATCCGACAGATTCCCGCCGGTCGCGGCGATCACGTCCTCGATGGTGCGCTGCTCCGTCACCGTCAGGGACATGGCCGATGGGTCGGGAGACGCAGGCATCGGCATCGGTGGACCCGGCAAGGGCCAGCCCTCCGCATCCACGCCGCCGCAACCGTCCCGCAATTCCTCGGGAAGATCGCCGACATCGACCAATCCGCCGGTGGACAGCAGGACCGCGCGTTCCACCAGATTCCTCAGCTCCCGGACATTGCCCGGCCAGTCGTAGCGGTGCAGACGCTCCAGCGCCGCCGCCGTGAAGCGGACCGGATCCCGCCCGTGCCGGTCGGCCAGCAGGTCGTTGAAATGGGCGATCAACCGCGGCACGTCGCCTTGCCGCTCCCGCAACGGCGGCACCCGCAGGGCGGTGACGGCCAGACGGTGATACAGATCCCGACGGAAGCGGCCGGCGGCCACC
This sequence comes from Alphaproteobacteria bacterium, assembly GCA_046570145.1. Lineage (GTDB taxonomy): Bacteria > Pseudomonadota > Alphaproteobacteria > Azospirillales > Azospirillaceae > Azospirillum. Next base: position 11,685 of record JBKHVJ010000201.1, on the reverse strand, counting down.
TCATGGCGCAGGTTCCGGTTGGTCATGGCGAGCAGCCGGACCGACACCCGGCGCGGCGTGCTGTCGCCGATACGGTACAGCACTCCCTCCTCAAGCACCCGCAGCAGGTAGGGCTGAAGGTCGAGCGGCAGTTCGCCCACTTCGTCCAGGCACAGCGTGCCGCCGTCTGCCAGTTCGAAACGGCCGGTCCGCCCCTCCGCCGCCGCCCCGGTGAAGGCGCCGCGCACATAGCCGAACAGCTCGCTGCCCAGCATCTCGCGCGACACGGCCCCGCAATTGAAGGGGATGAAGGGGCCGCCGGCCACGGCGCTGTGGCCGTGGATGGCCCGCGCGAAAAGCTCCTTGCCGACGCCGGTCTCCCCCTCGATCAGGATGGGGACCGGCAGCGGCGCCAGCCGCTCCCCCTGGCCGATCACCGCGCGCAGGCTGTCGCTGGCCCCGACGATGTCGCCGAAGCGGGAGCGCGCATGGTCGGTCTCGTCGGACGCCGTTCGGCGGCCGGCAGGCAGGCGGCAGGACGTCGCGCGGGGAATGACCAGCAGAGTGCCCCGCCGCTCGCCGTCGAGCATCAGGGGCCGGACCCAGTCGGCGGGCACGGGCAGTTGGCCCTCCGCCGGATTGGCCGCCGCCGTGCCGGCGATCCCGACGATGGGCAGTTTCGTGCCGCGGCTGAGCTGCGGCAGCTCGGACCCGAGGCTGGCCTTCAGCAGATGCGCCGCCTTGCGGGTGGCGTAGAACAGGCGGCCCCGCGCATCCAGCGCGATCAGCCCCTCGCCGGAATATTTCTGGCTGTCCTCCAGGCAGGCTTCCAGCAGGCGGACATGCTCCGCCTCGGTCTGGCGGGCGAGGTTCCATTCCACCTGCCGGGCGGCGACCACCGCCAGCGCCAATGCCTGGGTGCTGAATCCCTGCTTCAGTCCGGAGATGTCGAGCAGCCCGACGACCGACCCGTCCAGCGGATCATGAATCGGCGCACCGGCGCAGCTCCACCCCTTGATGCCGGCGCAGTAATGCTCCGCCGCCTGGACCAGCACCGGCGTCTTGGACGCCAGCGCCGTGCCGATGCCGTTGGTCCCGGCGCAGCTCTCGCTCCAATGGCCGCCGCAGCCCAGGCTGATGTCGCGTGCCGCGTTCAGCGTCGCCCGGTCGCCCGCCGCATCCAGCACCACGCCGTTGGCATCGGTGATCAGCATCACCGTCCGCGTGCCGGCCAGGAGGTCCGCCGCCTCCGCCAGCGTGGTGGCTGCGGCCAGCAGGAGTTCGCGATTCTCCCGCCTCAGGGCTTCGACATTGTCGGCGCCGACCATCGGCGCCGCATCCGCCCGCGCATCGACCAGAAAGCTCTGGCACCGCGCCCAGGACCGGATGACCACGTCACGGACCGGCAGGTTTTCCTGCCGCGATCCGGAAACGAAATCCTCCCATGCCTTCATCGTCGCCCGTTCGCCGGCCCGTTCGCTATTGGCCAGCGTATGGAACGCCGGTCCGGGTGACGCAACGGCCGAACGGCCGATGGCGACCTCTTGATCGACCAACACTGTCCCCTCCCTGCTTCCCGGCGTCTTTTGCTGTTTATTGCCCGTGCGCCGATGGTCCTTCGGTCCGGATGCGGAGGACCGCCCCGATCCTCCGCATGCTGGATTGTTCGTATAAGAAACCATAAGCCGAACCGAAGCGGGAACGGTAGTAGCGGAATACTCTATGGCTTTTTTCCCTGCCCCTTTCCCCGAAGGTGGAGGTTTCCTGCCGCCGCATGCGGATCAGGCGCGCCCGTAGCGCTCCATCCCGCCGCCGCGGGCGGGGCCGGCCGTGGGATCGACATCGTCGGGAATGTCGGCGATAAGCGTATGGGTGGTCAGGACCAGTTTTGCGACCGACACCGCGTTCAGCAGGGCCAGCGTCGTGACCTTGGCCGGGTCGATGATCCCCGCGGCGAACAGGTCGCCGAACCGGCCGGTGCGCGCATCGAACCCGACCCCGTCCGGAAACTCTGCGAGGCGCGCGGCGATGCCGGCCCCATCCAGTCCGCCATTCTCCGCGATGCAGGCCAGGGGCTGCAGCATCGCCCGCTGCACCAGCCTTATCCCTGCGCGCTCGCCCTCCCCCACATCCGCGGCCAGCCGGTCGAGCAGCGGGGCGATACGGGCCAGCGCGGTGCCGCCGCCGGGCAGCACCCCCTCCTCCAGTGCCGCACGGGCGGCGGCCAGCGAATCCTCCAGAAGCTGGGCCAAGCGCTTCTGTTCCACCGGCGTGGCGCCGCCGACCTCGATCAGGGCGGTGCCATGCGTCAGCTTCGCCAGCCGCTGGGACAGCTTGTCCCGTTCGATGTTGGGCGGCGCCTCCTCCCACTGGCGCTGCACCAGGGCGCGGCGTGCGGCCAGCGCGTCCGGATTGCCGTGCCCGCGCAGAATGGTGGTGCGGCCGGCGGACACCTCGATGCGGTCGGCCCCCCCCAGATCGTCCGCCGTCACGCTGTCGAGGCGCCCGCCCAGGTCGCGGGCGATCACGCGCCCGCCGGTCAGGATCGCGATGTCCTCCATCGTCGCCGTGCGCCAATGGCCGAATTCCGGCGGATTGATCGCCACCACCGTGGCCCGGCCGTCCCGGCGCAGTTCCATCAGCGCCGCCACCACCTCGGGCGCCACGCTGTCGGCCATGATCAGCAGCGGGCGATGCCCGGCGGCGATGCGGTCGACCAGGCGCAGGACAGGCTCCGGATCGGTAATCTTGTGGTCGGTCATCAGGATGTAGGGCCGTTCCAGCACGGCGGTCTGGCCGGTCGGCTCGGTCGCCATGTGGTGCGACAGGAACCCGCGGTCCAGCACCATGCCCTCCAGCACATGCAGCACGGTCGGCGCGCCCGGCTGGCCGTATTCGATGTCGATCACTCCCTCGACCCCCACCCGGCGCAGGGCATCGGCCACCAGCCGGCCGAGCGCCGGATCGGTCGCCGCGACCGTTGCCACCTGTTCCAGTTGCGCATCGCCTTCCAACGGCCGGGCCATGCCGCGCAGCCGGTCGACGACGAAGCCGCAGGCGCGCTCCATCCCCTCCACCAACTCGACCGAGCCATGGCCGTCCGCCAGCACGGCGACACCGTCCTGGATCAGCGCGTCGGCCAGCACCGTGGCGGTGGTGGTGCCGTCGCCGGCCACGTCGTTGGTCTGCTTCGACACCTCACGCACCACCTGGGCGCCCATATTCTCGAAGCGGCAGGGCAACTCGATTTCGGCCGCGATGCTGACGCCGTCGCGGGAGATCATCGGCGTGCCGATGGGACGGTCGATGATCGCGTTCGTCCCCTTCGGCCCCAGCGTGCCGCGCACCGCCAGCGCCAGCTTGCCCACCCCACGGGCAAGCGCGGCCCGCGCCTCGGCACGGTGCAGCATCATCTTCGGCATAGCGACGTTCCCTCCCATTCTTGATTTTCGGATTTGAAAAAGAGGCGGAGCCCACCGGACCTGAAGCGGGCCCCGCCTGCCCACTCACTCGTAGGCCAGCGCGTCATCCATGTTGCCGAAGAGGACGACGGTGTCCTCGTCGATCATGACCATGCGGCCATAGTGGGTGGAGGTGGAGATCTCGAAGATGTGCGGGGTCATCTCGCGACCCAGGGCTTCGCCGATCTCGCTCATCCTGAACTCGATCTTGCCCTCGCCGTCGATGCGGATCATCGCCGGCAGGTAGGTGACGGTGATGCCGGGCTTGCTCTCCATCACCTCGGCGATGCAGCGCGCCTCGACACTGTCGTTCATGGTCACGCCGCATTGATGGGAGATGGTGCCGTCCTGGGTGATGTCCTTCAGCGGCTTGAATAGCTGCTGCACGGTGGTGACGCTCATGGTCTTCGTCCTCTTGTGGCGGAGATGCGGGAAGGATCACTCGGCCGCGGCATCGGTAACGGCGGCCGCCGCGGCCGGCTGCCCGACCTCGACCGGCGGCAGGGCCGGCAGGTCGGCGTCGATGCCGATCTCGCGCCCGATGGCGGCGATGCGGTTGCGCGCCCGCTCGAAGGCATCCGCGAAGCTCGCGGCCTTGACCCTGGGCAGCGACCACAGCGGCTGAAGCTGCAAGGCCGCCTTCACCGCCACCCCGCCATGATGAGCGAACCAGCTCTGCAGCATGGTCCGGTTGTCCTGCCCGTGCGCCGGGTCGCGCAGCAGCAGGGCGAACAGCTCCACCGCGTTGGCCAGGTTCCGCTCGTAATCCGCCTCCGCCGCCGAGATGACCGACGGGGTGGAGAAGTCGTTCTGAGCCGCCGCCACCTGCATGACGAAGCCGCTGCGGAACAGCTCGCCCACCAGCGGTTCGAAGACGAGGTTGACGGCGAAATACTGCTCCAGGAAGTCGGTCGCGGCGCGGATATGCTCGACCGCCTCACGGCAGGGCTGCCAGATCGGGTCGTCCAGCCAGTGCGCCTTGCCGGCGTCCAGATCGAATCCGGCAATATCGCTGCCCACTTCCGCCAGATAGAGCGTCAGATCCTGGGCGAAGCGCAGCTTGTAGGAGGCGTTGGTCAGGATGGCGTTGTTGACCATCTGGGTGTAGCCATAGCGCTGCGCCCGCATCAGCGCGGTGCCCAAGCCATATTCGGCATGCTTGAAGGCTCCGACATGGTTCTGCAGCACGGTCACCCAGGCCTTGTCGAAACGCTGGGGCGCACCGGCGCGGCGTGCATTCTCCACCACGTTCTGGATCATGCCGACGATGGTGGACTGGCGCTGGTAATGGGTGCGTTCCCATTCCTGGTCTGGCGCGCGGAAGCCGTGCCAATCCACGCATTTCAGCGCGGTCCAGTCCTTGGAATATGTGGGCGTGCCGTCGCCGAAGGAGATGATCCAGTTCTGGAGCAGATAGCGCTCCGGATCGGGCTGGACGTCGACCGTCACGTCCTCGTATTGGGTCGCCTTGCGGCCTTTCGGCTCGAAGTAGTTGTAGCGGCGGCTGTCCGATCCCGGAAAGACCTTGGCCCCGGCGGCAGCGGATGTGGTTTCCTGCATGGTCATCGTCGTTCCTCCCGTGTTTGCACGACGCCGCCTCAGCGGGTGGCGGGGGTGAATTTGTCGAAATAGACGCGCGCGGAATCGACGCCGGCCATCTGCAGGACCGGCAGCACCGCGTCGATCATCGGCGGCGGCCCGCAGGAGAAGACGTCAGCCTCCTCCACCTCATCCATCCCGGACAGGTGCCGGCGCAGCACCTCGTGGATGAAGCCGGTCTCGCCGGTCCAGCCGTCGCCCTCCTCGGCATGCGACAGGGCGGGGATGAAGGCGAAGTCCGGCAGGCTGCGGGCGAACTCCTCGAACAGGTCGAGGTGGAACAGGTCCCTTTGGCTGCGGGCGCCGTAGAAGAGCCGCACCGGCCGCGTCTCGCCGCTGGCGGCCTGATCGCGCAGGATCGACAGCAGCGGCGCCATGCCCGACCCGCCGCCGACCAGGATCATCGGCCCGTCCCGCCCCTCGCGGCGGAAGCAGGTGCCGTAGGGGCCGCGGACGCTCACCCGGTCGCCGACCGACAGGCCGCCGTCCAGCTGGCGGGAAAAGGCGCCGTCCGGATACTTCTTGATGATGAACTCCAGCCGGCTGCCGTCGGCCGGCGGGTTGCCCATCGAGAAGGAGCGGGTGAGGCCGATCCCGGGAAGCGTGATGTCGGCATACTGGCCGGCCCAGAACGTCATTGGCTGGTCGAGATCCAGCGCTATGGCGACGATGTCGTGGGTCAGCGGCTCCACCGCCGCCAGCCGGGCGCCAAAGTCCTTCACCGGGATGGAGCGGGACAGCAGATCCTCGTCATAGTTCAGCAGTTCCACCGCCACGTCGCTGTAGGCCAGAGAGCGGCAGAGCAGGATGTGGTTGCTGTCGCGCTCCGGATCGGAAAGCGCGAAGGTGGAGTATTTCAGCATCTCGACGTCACCGTCGATCAGCAGGCATTTGCAGGCGGAGCATTGCCCCTCCTTGCAGCCATGCATCAGCGAGACGCCCTGGCGGAAGGCCGCGTCGAGGATGGTTTCCCCTTCCGCGACTTCCATTTCGATGCCGACCGGCTCCAGCCGCACCGTGTGGACGGCCGGGCTGTTGTGCAGCGCTTGTGCGGTCATGGTCTGTCGATCTCCGCGGTGATGTCCGCCTGTAAAATCCGCAGGGGTTCCCGTTCCCCCTCTCCAGCCGGAAAGGGGGGCCGGAAAGGGGGCAGGCCCGAGTGAATGGGCGGGGGATCAGACCCGGCGGATCTTGAAGCCCTTGCGGTACTCGTCGACATGCGCCTGCCGCTGTTGCGGCGTCATTTCGCGGAGCGCCAGCAGCGGGCTGCGGATGGTGTGGCCGCGCACATGGTCCAGCGTCCACATGTCCTTCTCCTCGAAGGACAGATGCGGCTGGGCGACCAGCGTCTTCCCGTCGGGGCGGACGAAGCCCATGTCCTGGATGGCATCGGCGAGATCCCAGCCGTCATAGACCTCCTCCCACTGGCGCCGGCCGGAGAAACGGCCCATCGCCGGGGTCGGGCGGCCCTGGTATTCGGCGGCGAAGGCCTCCTTGTGGGTCCAGCGGTCGACCTCGGAGGCGTAGGTGAAGAGCTCGCCGTCCACCTCGTCGACCTGGAAGTCCTCGCGGATCACGCAGGGCACCAGGCTCGACCAGCAGCGGTGCGGATAGACGTAGCCGGTGTCGGCGAAGGTGATCGGCACGCTGCCGGGCTTGCTGAGCTTGGCGTAGTTTTCCCACCAGACGCCGAACTCGTCGTACCAGCCCGGATACTTGCTTTCGAACCACTCGAAATCGCGCTCGGTCATCGCCTCGATGCGCCAGAAATTGGCCCACCAGCCGGCGGAGAAGAACTGGGCGATCTTGTGGACATAGTTCTTCTTGACGATGCTGTCGAAGGCCTCGTGAACGTCGTCATGGTGGATCTTGATGCCGTACTTCTCCAGCGGCAGCATGTAGGTGCGGTAGTAATCCTCGAAGATCCAGCGGTGCCACAGCTCGGCGTAGGATTCCTTGTTCTTGTCGCGATGCTTGGTGCCGTATTCGATGATCGTGCCGATGGCGGCGTCGACGATCATGTGGTTCTGCCAGAAGGAATAGCGGATGTCGCGTTCCAGCAGCAGGTGGTTATCGGGCTCCTTCAGCACCGACATCAGCATGGAATGGCCGTTGCCGATGTGCCGGGATTCGTCGCTCTGCACCGACAGGAAGACGGTGGGCAGGGCATAGTCGCCGTTGCGCGCCGCCTCCGACGGCATGGCGACGAACAGCGTGTTGGTGAAGGCGGTCTCCGCCACGACCTGCAGGTAGATGTTCGACGCGGTGATGGCGTCGCCGGTCAGGAAGGCCTCACCGAACTGCCGGCCGATGGTGGTGGCGTAGCATTTGCCGAACGCCTTCTCGGTGATGTCGAAGCCGGCCGGGTCGATGTAGTTCTCCATGTACCATTTCTTGAGGTTCATCTGGATCGTCGAGTGCCGGAACTCGTCGATCATCTGCATGGTGAAGCCGGTGCGCAGATCGTCGCCCGGCGCCAGCTGGCCCAGCGTCGCCATCGACCGCGCCGCCGAGATTTCCGGGAAGGGAATGATCGCCAGGAACAGCTTCATCCACTCGATCCAGCGCGGCTCGACGTTGCGGAACATGTCGCCGCGCAACGCCGCGTCCAGCGCACCGTAGACGCGGTTGTCCTTCTCCTCCTGCATCGGGAAGTAGGAGCGCAGGACCTGCTTCATCGGGTCGCGCGGCGCCTTGGAGATCTTGTAGTCGGTCGGGAAGGCCATCGCCTCCTTGACGTAGGATGGCGTCCAGCCGAGATCGGCGACGCGGCGCGCCGCCTCGGTGATGCCGATGCCTTTCTGGGCGGTGATCTTGTTCAGCGTCAATCCATCCGGCATGTCGTCTCTCCCCATGATTTTGATGATGGCGTTCCGATGGTCGGGCAAGGATCGGGCCTGCAGGGTCGCGCCGTTCGCCGGTGCCGGGCGAATGGATGCCGGGCAGAGGCGTGCCGGCCTGCCCGCGGGAGGCCGGCAGCGCAATATCGGAGATCGTCAGGTTTCAGGCCGATTGCAGCCGCCGAACCGGGGCGGCCGTATCGTCGACGCTTTGAAGCAACCGCCGTGCCAAGCCGGCATGCGGCGGTGCCAAACCAATTTTAATGAATGTTCGCGCCGCTTACTGTCCCATCATGAGACGATCCGTCGCGGGCGGGTGTCTCAAAACGAAACAGTCGGGACACTCGATACCGGCGACACCCCGGGGAAACGTCCCAACTCCAAGCTTCCGGCCGCCGGCCGCAAGATGGCATGACGCTTGCTGTTCCCAGTCGACGGCGCCGCCCCGGCCGCCTGCCCGGCTGATCCGGCAAAGACAAGCGCAGGCGCCGCCCCACGCATCGGGAGGGTTTTTGAAAGATGAAGCATGCGATGCACGCGAAACTGTCGCCGCACCGCTGGGTGATGCTGCTGCTCCTGCTCTCCATACCGGTCTCGCCCTTTACGCGGAAATCCGCGGCGGCGGAAGGCGAAGCGCTGTTCCGGCAGCAATGCGGTGCCTGCCATACGGTGAATAAGGACGATGGCCCGCGCGCCGGACCGCCGCTGTTTGGCGTCATCGGCCGCAAGGCCGGTTCCGCGACCGGCTTCGAGTATTCCGACGCGTTGCGCGGCGCCGGCTTCGCCTGGGACGCCGGCCATCTGGAGCGTTGGCTGGCGAATTCGAACGAGTTCCTCCCCGGCAGCTACATGAACTACCGGCAGGACGACGGCAGCGTCCGCAAGAGCATCGTCAATTTCCTGGAAACCAGCGCCACCCGCTGACCCGGTCCTACAACGACATCGCAGGAAGCATCATGGCCAAGATCATCCACATGATGGTGCGCGTCCTCGACGAACAGCGGTCGCTGGACTTCTACGCCAAGGCCTTCGGACTTGAGCCGGCCGAGCGGCTGGCCTTCGACGGCTTCACGCTGATCTACCTGCGCAATGCGGAGAATGATTTCGAACTGGAGCTGACCGTCAATCACGACCGCGCCACCCCCTACACCCACGGCGACGGCTACGGTCACATGGCGGTCGCGGTGGACGATCTGGAGCGGGAGCATGCGCGGCTGTCGGCCCTGGGACTCCCGGTGACGCCGGTGAAGGAGTTCGCCCCCGACGGCGTGCTGCTGGCCCGCTTTTTCTTCGTCACCGATCCGGACGGCTACAAGACCGAAGTCCTGCAACGACACGGCCGCTACCGCTGAGTTTTGACGACAAGAACAATCCACTTGGGAAGGAGACGTCGATCATGCGCGTTCTCGACAAACGGACACGGTTCAACAGGCGGAATTTCCTCAAGACCTCGGCCGCCTCTGTGGCGGCGGCGGGCGCGGTCTCCAGCGGTGTGGTGTCGATCGCGGCGACGCCGGCCTGGGCCGACGCGCTCACGGCCATCAAGCCCGACGCTGCCAAAACGCTTCTGGTGATGGTGCGCGACCTCTATCCGCACGACCGGCTGGGCGACGCCTATTACGAGAAGGCGCTTGCCTCGATGGATCAGGAAGCCGCCAAGGACGCGACGCTGGCCGGCCAGCTCAATGAAGGCGCCGTGGCACTCGATACCGCCGCGCGCAAGCTGCACAACGCCCTTTATGCCGCCATTCCGGCCGAAGCTGACCGCGTCACGGTGCTGAAATCCATCGAAGCCACCCCGTTCTTCCGCAAGGTCCGTGGCGACATGGTGGTCGCGCTCTACAACCAGCCGGAGGTGTGGGCGAAGCTCGGCTACGAAGGGGCGTCCGCCGAATATGGCGGCTACATCCACCGCGGGTTCGACGATCTCGACTGGATCAAGGACGCCTGACGTCCCTGCCCACCTGCCTCAATGAACGCCCACAAAAGCCCGAAACGGGGAGGAACGAGACATGGCTGCGAAATTCTCATTGGACGACGACGGCGTCGTGGTGGTGATCGGATCGGGTGCCGGCGGCGGCACTCTGTCGAACGAGTTGGCTCAGAAGGGAATCAAGGTCGTCTGCCTGGAGGCAGGAGGACGCCACGAGATCCAGGATTTCGTGAATGACGAATGGAAAAGCTTTTCGCAGATCTCCTGGCTCGATAAGCGCACCACGTCCGGTGCCTGGCGGGTGGCGAAGGATTTCCCCAACCTGCCTGCCTGGATCGTCAAGGCGGTCGGCGGCTCCACCGTCCATTGGGCCGGCGCCTCGCTCCGTTTTCAGGAGCACGAGTTCAAGGCGCGGACGACCTATGGCGAGGTGGAGGGGGCCAACCTGCTCGATTGGCCGGTGACGCTGGCGGAGATGGAGCCCTACTACGAGAAAGCCGAGTTCAAGATGGGCACGACCGGCACAAACGGCATTCCGCGTCTGCCCGGCAACAACAATTACAAGGTGCTGGCCGCCGGCGCCAAGAAGCTGGGTTACAGCGACTTCCACACCGGGAACATGTCGATCAACAGCAAGCCGCGTGACGGCCGCGGCCCCTGCCAGCAGATCGGCTTCTGCTTCCAGGGCTGCAAATCCGGTGCGAAATGGTCCACCCTTTATACGGAGATTCCCAAGGGCGAGGCCACCGGCAACCTGGAGGTTCGGCCGAACGCCCAGGTCCTGAAGGTGGAACATGACGCCAAGGGCCGGGTCAGTGCCGTGCTCTATGCCGACGGCACCGGCGCCATCCAGCGGCAGAAGGCCCGGATCGTCGCGGTGGCCGGCAACTCCATCGAAAGCCCGCGCCTGCTGTTGAACTCCGCCTCGACGATGTTCCCGGACGGGCTCGCGAACTCCTCCGGTCAGGTCGGGCGCAACTACATGCGGCACATGACCGGTTCCGTCTATGCGGTGTTCGATCGGCCGGTGCACATGTACCGCGGCACCACCATGGCCGGCATCATCAAGGACGAATCCCGCTTCGACCCGAGGCGCGGATTTGTCGGTGGCTACGAGATGGAAACGCTGTCGCTCGGCGTGCCCTTCATGGCGGCCTTCCTCGACCCCGGCGCCTGGGGCCGCGATTTCAGCTCGGCGATGGATGCCTACGACCATATTGCCGGCATGTGGCTGGTGGGCGAGGACATGCCCCGCGAGACCAACCGCATCTCCCTGCACGCCACCGATAAGGACAAGTTCGGGCTCCCCATTCCCAACGTGCATTTCGACGACCATCCCAACGACACCGCCATGCGCACCCACGCCTATGGGCGGGGCTCGGCGGTCTATGAGGCGGTGGGAGCAGTCAGGACCATCCGCACCCCACCCTACCCCTCGACCCATAATCTCGGCACGAACCGGATGAGCGCGAACGCGCGGGACGGCGTCGTCAACAAGTGGGGACAGGCCCACGACATCAAGAACCTGTTCGTCTCCGACGGCAGCCAGTTCACCACCGGAGCCTCGGAGAACCCGACCCTCACCATCGTCGCCCTGGCGATCCGGCAGGCGGACCACATCGCCGACCGGATGAGCAAGCGGGAGATCTGAAGAAGATCGGTGCAAATGCAGAAACGCCCCGGCTCATGAGATCCGGGGCGTTTCAGAAATGTTCGAAGATTCTGGCGTATATGCTTTGTGTGATTGCGTCTCTTGAGCCTGAGTGACCTGGCGGCGACCTACTCTCCCACGTCTTAAGACGCAGTACCATTGGCGCGGAGGCTTTTCACGGCCGAGTTCGGGATGGGATCGGGTGTTTGACACCTCGCCATG
>JBKHVJ010000200.1:0-72250 GCA_046570145.1 Alphaproteobacteria bacterium | reverse complement strand
TTCCTGTATTTCGACGGCCGGATGAAGGAGCTGATCCGCCGAGCCGGGGAGATGATCGCCCCCGTCGAGATCGAGACGGCCCTGCTGAAGCATCCGGGCGTTCAGGACTGCGCCGTCGTCGGCGTGGAGGACGCCATCCTTGGCGAGGAGATCAAGGCGGTGATCGTTCCCCGTCCGGGCTTCGATCCCCGGGAACTGCCGGCCTTCCTGACCGGCCGCATCCCGACCTTCATGATTCCGCGCTTCGTCGAGACGCGGACGGAGATTCCGAAGACGGCGACACAGAAGGTGCAGCGCCATCTGTTGCGGGACCACCTCGGCGACATCTTGGACCTGGGGCGGCACAAGGGATGACGCCCCGCCGCCCCGCCGCCCGCGCGCCGGATCGCGACGACGACGGCTATGTCGGCGGCGTCAGGCGGCGCAGCGCCTCCACCGCCGCTCCGGGCGTGGTGAGCACCGGGACAGGCAGCAGCGGTTGAAGCCTTGCCTGGGCCCGTGCCATCGAGAACTGGCCGAGAATCACGACGTCGCAGTTCCGCAGCTGCCCGGCGGCCTGCACCACGCGGTCGTCGTGGCCGTCGCCGTCGCCGCTCTTGAGCGCGGCCAGCGCGCCATCGGCGATGGCGACGGCGACCTCGATCCGACGACCGGCGGCGGCGGCCATCGCCAGCAGTTCGGTGCGCAGCGACCCGGCGGAGGGGCCGAAGCTGACGACGATCCCGATCCGGTTGCCGATCGCCATGGCCGCCTCGAATGCCGCCTCGTTCGGGCGGAACGCCGGGATCGGCAGATGCGGCTTGACCGCGTCGATGGCCGGGGCGAAGGCGGAACAGGTGAACAGGATGCCTGCCGTCCGCCCGCCCGCCCCAACCGTGCCGGCGGCATAGTCGGCCAGCGTCCGGAAACGGTCCATCATCGCCCGGTCGAGCCCGCCGGCCTCGGCCAGATCGACGGCGAGCGAAGTGTCGAGAAGATCGAAGATCCGCGCCTCGGGCCAATGCGCCCGGAAGGCGGTGCGTGCCGGAGCCACCGATTCCTCCAGCGCGTGGATCAGGGCGATGCGCGGTCCCTGCAGGGTCGCCGTCATGCCGGCGGTCGTTTCGATGGTCATGGGCATTCTCCCTTTTCGGCTGTCCGGCGGGCGGCCAGCGCCAGCATCAGCCCGCGGTCTCGCTCGGCCTCCAGCGTGGCGATGGAGCGCCCGGCGGCCTCCCGCGCGATTCCGTCGATGAGCAGTCGACGAACCTCCGGCGTCAGGCTCGGGGTGCCGAGCGTCGCCCAGCGCCGTTCCTGGCTCGGCCCGAGATGATCGAGGTAATGGGCGATGCCGCCGGGACCGCCGCCCAGATGATAGGCCATATGGGCGCCGATCACCGACCAGCGCAGGCCGGGACCATGCACCAGCGCCGCATCGACGTCGGCGACATCGGCGATGCCCTCCGCGACGATGTTCACCGCCTCGCGCCACAGGGCGGAGGCCAGGCGGTTGGCGATGTGACCCACCGCATCCTTCTTCAGCGCCACCGTCATGCGACCGAGGCCGCGGTAGAAGGCCTCGGCCCGCTTCAGCGTTTCCGCATCGCCGGCGAACAGCTCGACCAACGGCATCAGATGCGGCGGATTGAAGGGATGAGCGGTGATGAAGCGGTCGCGCCGCGTGATGCCCGCCGCCAGATCGGTCCAGGTCAACGACGAGGTGCTGCTGGCGATCACCGCGTCCGGTGCCGCCGCGGCCTCCACCTCGGCATAGAGGCTATGCTTGACGGCGGTGTTCTCGGGCGCGTTCTCCTGAATCCATGCGGCACCCCCGACGGCGGCGGCGACCGACCGGGCGACGGACAGACGGCCGGGCCGGGCGGCGGTGTGTCCGAGTGCCCGCAATTGCGCGAGCAGCGGCTCCACGCGCTGCGGCAGGGCCGCCAGTACGCCGTGGTCCGGGTCCCAGGCCACCACGTCCAGCCCATGGGCCAGGAACAGGGCCGACCAGCTCTCGCCGATCAGCCCGCAGCCAAGCACCGCGACGGATCCGGTCGATTGCAGGGATGACGGCATTGGTCGGATTTCCTGGCTTGTCGTGTCGGAGGGGAACGCCGGAACCCGGAACCGGGTCGGACGGCCGTGACATTCATGACCGAGCCGCCGGCGGAAGACAACAACGGGGCCGTTAGTTCCCGGCGGCATCCTCGCCATCGGCGGCCTCACCGACGCCAAGCTGGCGCATCCTTCGCCACAGCGTCGCGCGGCTGATTCCCAAGGACCGCGCCGCCTGCGCCCGATTGCCGTGGTTGCGGGACAGGGCGCTTTCGACGGCGGCACGTGCGTCATCCCCGTCCATCCCAGTCGCCTCGTGCCCGATCCGGCCTGTCGGCCCTTCCCGCCCGAGCGGTTCGAGGAACAGCTCCGGGCAGTCGTGGCGCAGTATCTCGGCCGGAATTCCTTCGACGGTGCCGAACTGCAGCACCAGCATGGTCAGACGCTCGCAGATGTTCTCCAGTTCGCGGACGTTGCCCGGCCACCGGTAGTTGGCCAGCCGGGATCTCAGCGGATCGACGACGACCGAAGGCGCCATCCGGATCCCGGTCCGCTCCAGGCAGGCGGCGACGAAGCCCTCGGCCAGCACCGCCACATCCTCCACCCGGTCGCACAGCGGCGGCAGACGCAGGCGCAGCGTGTTCAGCCGGTACAGCAGGTCGGCCCGGAACGCGCGCTGCGGCACCAGTTCCTCCAAGGGCTGGTGGGTGGCCGCGATCACCCGCAAATCGACCGGAACCGGCACGACGCTGCCCAACCGCACGATTTCCCGCTCCTGCAGCACGCGCAGCAGCCGGGTCTGCAGGGCCAGCGGCATGTCGCCGATCTCGTCGAGGAACAGCGTGCCGGTGTGCGCCGCCTCGAACAGCCCGACCTTGCCGCCCTTGCGGGCCCCGGTGAAGGCACCTTCCTCATGGCCGAACAGCTCCGATTCCAGCAGGGAGTCGGGAAAGGCGGAGCAGTTGATCGCCACGAAGGGGCGGCCGGCGCGCGGCCCGAGATTGTGGATGGCCTGGGCGAACAGCTCCTTCCCCGTCCCGCTGTCGCCGGAAATCAGCACCGTCAGGTCGCTGGCCGCGAAACGCCGCGCGGTGGCGCGCGCCTGTTCGATGGCCGGGCTGTCGCCCCGGATGTCCTCCAGCGTGTAGCGGGTGGTCCGGTTGGAACGGCCCCGGGTCTGGGAACGCAGGCTGACGTCCGCCTCGCTGATGGCGCGGGCGTCGTAGACGGTGATCATGGCGCCTGTGACCTGCCCATGCTCCCGGATCGGGATGCGGTTGGCGATCCAGTCGCGGCGGCGGAAGCGCAGGACGCTGCCCTTTTCCGCCTCGCCGCTGCTCAATACCCCGCGCAAGGACAATTCCGGCGCCACCTCCGCCGCGACCCGGCCGAGAATGGCGTTCGGGGAAAAGCCCAGCAGAGCCTCCATCGCCGGATTCACCGCCGTCACCCGGTCGCCCGGATCGACGGCCAGCACCGCTTCCTGGACATTCCGGAGAACACCGTTCAACTGGCTGTAGCGGGCGCTTTCCAGCCGGGCGATGCGGGCCATTTCCAGCGCGTCGTCCAGCCCCTGCCGCACGCCCGCCACCGAGTAGGCCAGGATGCCCTCCATTCCCAGCCTCTCGGTCGCCTCCACCACCACGCTCGACCCGATGATGACGGGAAAGCCGCGCTCCGCCATGCCCTTGACGCAGGCGACCGCCTCGTCCGGGGTCTCGTAGCAGCCCTGCTCCACCTCCGTCCGCAGCAGCCCCTTGATGGCGTCCAGTTCCGGGATGATGCGGCGATGCATGACGATGCCGACCCGGTTCGACCGCTCCCGCGCCTTCAGCAGCGCCAGCAGAATGTCGTACCCGCCGACCTTGATGGTGGCGACCGGCGACTTCACGGTGCTGCGCAGGTAGCTGGCATTGGCGCCGGCGCTGACGAAGGCATCCACCGCACCCGACGCCTCGCGCTCCCGCGCCACGGCCAATGCCGCCTCATAGGCCTGGTCGATCACCTCGATCTCGGCACGCTGGGCGTATTCGTCCAGAACCGCCCGCGCCAGACGGGTGAGATGGCGGTAGCTGAGAAAGCAAAGGCGCAGCCGCCCATCGTTCGGATAGCCCAGCGTCATCGGCATGGTTCCTTCCCCCGGCCGTCCGCCCCCAAGTGGCGGGTGGTGCGGCTGCCGGGCCGCAGCCGTTTCATCGGCGTTGCAAATGTATGTTTCATGTCACGTTTCAACGCAACGCACCACCTGTTTCATGAAACGGCCCGCCCCGTCCAGTCATTCGCCATAGCATTGAAACTCAACAGTATTCTTGTCCCGGCCCAAGCTGGCACATCCTTTGCTGTTTGATAAGCGAACAAACATTCTGCAAACGAAGCATCTGGGGCGAAGGCATGGCACCACTGAACGGCATCCGGCTGATCGACCTGACGCACATGTTGTCCGGTCCCTACGGCACCATGCTGCTGACCGATCTGGGGGCCGAGACGATCAAGGTCGAACCGCCGGGGCGGGGGGAAGGCACGCGGCAACTGCTGGCCGGCGATCCCGATTACTCCCGGCACGGCATGGGGGCCTATTTCCTCACGCTCAACCGGGGCAAGCGCAGCGTCTGCATCGACCTGAAAAGCAAGGAGGGGCGCGCGGTGTTCCTCGACCTCGTCCGCAAGAGCGACGTGGTCTTCGACAATTTCAGCGCCGGCGTGACGGAACGGCTGGGCATCGACTTCGCGTCGCTGTCGGCCGTCAATCCGCGCATCGTCACCTGTTCGGTCACCGGCTTCGGCGGCAACGGTCCCGATCCGAACCGGCCCGCCTTCGACCAGGTGGTGCAGGCGATGGGCGGCGGCATGAGCATCACGGGCATGTCCGACGGACCGCCGCTGCGGTCCGGCATCCCCATCGGCGATCTGGGCGGCGGGCTGTTCGGCGCGCTGGGCGTGCTCGCCGCGTTGCAGGAGCGGGAGCGGACCGGTGCCGGCCGCCATGTGGACGTGTCGATGCTGGACGTGCAGATCTCTCTGCTAAACTACATGGGCACGATGCACCTGATGTCGGGGCACGTGCCGGAACGGCTGGGCAATGGCCATTTCGTCCATGTCCCCTACAACACCTTCCGGACCGCCGACGGCCACATCATCATCGCCTGCATCGGCGACGCCTTCTTCGAGCGGCTGCTGCCGGTCATCGGGCGGCCGGAACTGGAGGCCCCGGAATACCGCCTCCAGCCCGGCCGCTACGCCGACAAGGCGAGGATCGAGCGGATCGTCGAGGAGGAACTGGTCAAGGACAGCTCCGCCAACTGGCTCGCCCGGCTGCGGGAGGCCCGGGTGCCTTGCGGGCCGGTCAACGACTTCGCCCAGGCGATGTCCGATCCGCAGGTCGTCGCCCGCGACATGGTGGTTGAAGTGCCGCTGTCGCAGGGCGGCTCGGTGCGGATGCCGGGCAACCCGATCAAGCTATCCGGGGGCAAGCTGTCCGGCAGCGGGGCGGACCGCTTCACCGCTCCGCCCGAGCTCGGCCAGGACACCGACGCGGTGCTGGAAACGCTGCTGGGCTACGGGCCCGAACGCATCGGTGAGCTGCGCCGCGCCGGACGGGTGGGGTGAGCCATGGACCGCTTGCTGTTGACCGAAGTCGCCCCGCGCGACGGATTGCAGAACCAGCCGGTTCTGGTTCCCGCCGCCGGCAAGCTGGAGCTGATCCGGCGGCTGGCCGAGGCCGGGCTGACGCGGATCGAGGCCGCCAGCTTCGCCTCGCCCAAGGCGGTGCCGCAGATGGCCGATGCCGAGGAGATCATCGGCGGAGCGCGCTCCCTGCCGGGCGTGGAGGTTTCCGCCCTGGCGATGAACGGGCGCGGACTGGACCGGGCGCTGGCCTGCGGAACGCCGCAGATCGCCACGGTGGTGGCCGCGACGGAGGAAATGAACCGGCGCAACATCAACATGACGCTGGATCAGGCGACCGCCGCCGCCGAGGAGGTGATCGGCCGCGCCCTGCAGGCGGGCGTCGGCGTACGGGCCTATGTCGCGGTCGCCTTCGAATGCCCGTTCGAGGGGCCGGTGGAGCCGGCCGCCGTCGTCCGGCTGGCGGAACGCTTCGCCGCCATCGGCGCCGGTGAGGTGGTGATCGCCGACACCATCGGCGCCGCCGCTCCCGGTCAGGTGACCGGCCTGCTGCGGGCGCTGCTTCCCAGCCTGCCGGCGGAGCGGATCGGCATGCATTTCCACGACACGCGCGGTTTCGGCATCGCCAACGCCCATGCGGCCATCGAGGCGGGCATCCGCCGGCTCGACGCCAGCGCCGGCGGAATCGGCGGCTGCCCCTTCGCCCCCGGTGCCGCCGGCAATCTGGCGACGGAGGATGTGGTTCTGCTGGCCGAGAAATCCGGTCTGGCCACCGGAGTCGACATACCCGCCCTGATCGCGGCGGTCGATGTCGCCGGGCGCCTGCTGGACCGGCCGCTGGGCGGGCGGGCCATGCCCTGGCTGAGACGCAGCCACGCGCAGGCCGCCGGAGATCCTCGTTGAGTACATACCATGATATTCACCATGATTTGGACTGCCGATAATTAAGACACAAAGGGGAATATAGTCCTTGAAAGTCCAATGAAAAGCAGGGAGGAGCATGGTCATGAGTTTGACAACCGGCACGGACCAACCGGCCGCCGCAATGGTGGCACGGGCCGCCGCCTCCACCGTGGGAAGCCTGTTCCATTCCACCGCACGCCTTTATCCGCAGCGCGTCGCCATCGAGGATGAGGGTCGGGACGATGGCCGCGTCCTGACCTTCGCCCAGCTGGCCGAGCGCGTGAACCGCAGCGCCTCGGCGCTGGCGGCGCTGGGAGTGACGCGCGGCGCGCGCGTCGCCGTTCTGTCGGAGAACCGGCTGGAATACATCGAGACGCAGCTGGCCTGCGCCCTGCTGGGGGCGATCACCGCCTGCCAGAACTGGCGCCTCAGCCCGCGCGAGCTGGAGCATTGTATCGGCCTCGTCGCACCGACGGCGATCCTGGTCTCGCCCCGGCATGCGGGCATCCTGTCGGACGCCGCCACCGCCGGGATCCCGGTGATCGAGTTCGGTGCGGACTGGGAGCGCCGCCTCGCCGCCGCATCCGCGGACACGCCGCCGGAGGTCGCCGAACCCGAGGATCCCCTGCTGATCCTCTACACCAGCGGCACCACCGGCCTGCCCAAGGGGGCGGTGCTGACCCATCGCAGCCAGCTGGCCCGCATGGCGGCGGCACCGTTCGACCTGGGGGTGCGGCCGGGCAACACCAACCTGTGCTGGCCGCCGCTCTACCATATGGGCGGCACCGAGCCGGCCCATTACGCGCTGCTGACCGGCGGGCGGGTGATCGTTCTGGACGCCTTCGACCCCGAACGGATCGCCGACAAGATCGAGACCGAGCGGTTCGAATGGGTGTCGATCATGCCGGGCACGCTGGGCCGGATGATCGAGGTTCTGGAACGGCGCGGCGTCCGGCCGCGCGGCCTGCGCACCTGCGGCGTGATGGCCGACCTGTCGCCGCCGGCCGAGGTGGCGCGGCTGAGCGAACTGCTGGGCGCCGACTTCCTCAACTGCTTCGGATCGACCGAGACCGGCACCCCTCCCCTTTCCGGCCGCCAGCTTTCCCGCGGCGCCACCGGCGATCTCGGCAAGGCGCCGAGCGTCGGCGCGGAAATCCGGCTGGTCGATCCGGACGACAACGACGTGCCCGACGGCGGCATCGGCGAACTCGCCATGCGCGGCCCGACGCTGTTCAGCGGCTATTGGAACAACGAGGCGGCCACCCGGAAGGACTTCCGCAACGGCTGGTTCCACATGGGCGACCTGCTCCGCCGCCGGCCGGACGGCCTCTATGATTTCGTCGACCGCGCCAAGTACCTGATCAAGTCGGGCGGCGAGAACATCTACCCGGCGGAGATCGAACGCGTTCTGGTCGGGCATCCCGACGTCCGCGACGCCGTGGTCGTGCGCAAGAAGGACGACCGCTGGGGCGAAATCCCGGTGGCGGTGGTGGTGTCCGCCAATCCCCGGCTGGAGGCCGCCGAGCTGTCCGCCCTGTGCCGGCGGGAACTGGCCGGCTTCAAGCAACCCAAAGCCATCCATTTCGTACCGCCAGAGCGCATCGCGCGCTCGACCACCGGCAAGGTGCAGCGCGGCGCCATTGAAAGTTGGGTTGAAAGTTGGGTCGACAGCCAGACGGTGGAGCCATCATGAGCGACAGCCTGTCCACATACGCCGCCGCCGCCACCGGCGACGACGCCGCCGACCTCGACGCGCTGGTCCGCACCGTGAGCGGCTTCGTCCAGACCGCGCTGCGGCCGCACGAGGAGGCGGTGGACCGTGCCGACGACGTCGATACCGGCCTGATGCGCGACCTGCGCCGGTCGGCCGCCGACCTCGGAATCTACGGCTACAACATGCCCGAGGAGATCGGCGGGCCAGGATTGAGCCGGATCGCCATCTCGGCCATCGACGAGGCGACCGGCCACACCAGCATGCCGCTCGCCGAAGCCTGCGGCCATCTGCCGGGATCGCTGCTGTTCGCCGACGCGGCCCAGCGCGACTGGTTCGTCGGACCGCTGATGCGCGGCGAGCGCACCGTCGCCTACGCCCTGACCGAACCGGACGCCGGCTCCGACCTCAACGCACTGCGGACGCGGGCACGGCGGACCGACGGCGGCTGGCTGCTGTCGGGGGCCAAGACCTTCATCTCGCACGCGGAGACCGCCGACCACACCATCGTGCTGGCGGTGACCGACCGCGAGGCGCCGCTGAAGGGGCGGCTGACCACCTTCATCGTGCCGCGCGGGGCGAAGGGCTTCCTCGTCGAACGCCGGTTCCGCAAGCTGGGCTGGCACGGCTACCACATCTCGGCGCTCAGCTTCGACGACTGCTTCGTGCCGGACGACCATGTGCTGGGCGCGCCCGGCGCCGGATTCGGCGTGATGATGGCGACCATCAACAACGACCGGCTGTTCGTGTCCTGCCGCTGCGTCGGCATGGCCCAGCGGCTGATCGATCTGGCGGTGCCGCATGCCCGCGACCGCACCACCTTCGGGCGGCGGCTGGCCGACCATCAGGCCATCGCCTTCATGCTGGCCGACTGCGACGTGGAGATCGACGCCGGCCGGCTGCTCTGCGCCAAGGCGGCGCGCCTGTCGGACCAAGGGCATCCCGACGCCCGCATCGCCGCATCGCGCGCCAAGCTCTACTGCACCGAGATGGTCGGGCGGGTGGCCGACCGTGTCCTCCAGATCTTCGGCGGGGCCGGCTTCATGGCCGACCTGCCGGTGGAGCGCATCTATCGCGACGCGCGCGGCTTCCGCATCGGCGAGGGCACCTCGGAGATGCAGCGGCTCCAGATCGCGCGCAGCCTGATCGACCGGATGTGAGGACAATCCCGGATGGAAACCACGCTCCTGGCCCAATCCCTGCTGCTGGCCCTCACCACCGCCGGGCTCTACGCCGCCATCGCCTCCGGTCTCACCCTGGAATTCGGCGTCACCGGCATCATCAACTTCGCCCATGGCGAGTTCGTCATGCTGGGCGCCTTCCTGACCTATTTCCTGTACGAGGCGGCGGGCGTGCCGCCGCTGGCCGGCATGGTCCTGTCCGGTTTGGCGATGACCGCGCTGTCCTGGCTCGTCTTCGACGGGTTTCTGTCGAGGGTGCTGAAACAGGATGAGCACAACCAGATCCTCGCCACCATCGGCCTGTCGATCCTGCTCATCAACCTGGCGATGATCGCCTGGACGCCGGACGCCCGCGTGATGCATGCCCCGGCCCTGCTGCCGCCGCTGCAGATCGGCGACGTCATCGTTCCCGGCAACAACCTGGTCGTGCTGCTGGTCGGCATCGCGCTCTATGGCGGGATGATCTGGTTCATGCGGCACACCCGCCAGGGACTGCTGCTGCGTTTGGCCGCCGACGATCCGCAGTTGGCCGTCCTGGCCGGGGTGGACGTGACCCGGATGTTCCGCCTGTCCTTCCTGATCGGCGGGTTGACGGCCGGCGTCAGCGGCGGGCTGGTGGCGCTGATCCTGTATGTCCAGCCGCTGGTGGGCGTCGATCTGGTGATGCGCGCCTTCGCCATCGTGGCGCTGGGCGGGCTGGGCAGCATCGGCGGCGCGCTGATCGGCGCGGTGCTGCTGTCGGCCGCGGAGAACCTGACCGCCACCTTCGTGCCGGGCGGAGGTAGCTGGGGCTACGGGGTCGCCTTCGTCATCATCGTCCTGGTGCTGGTCGTGCGGCCCACCGGACTGTTCGGATCGGAGCGGCGCGCATGAAGACCGGACTCACGCGACTTCTCCCCTACGTTCTCATCCTTCTGGTCACGCTGGCGCTGATCTGGATCGACAAACCCTTCTGGATCCAGCTCGCCATCGGTGTCGCCATCACCGCGATCACGGCGCTGGCCTGGGACATCCTGTCGCGCACCGGGCAGGTTTCGCTGGGTTCGGCGGCCTTCTTCGGCATCGGGTCCTACACGCTGGCGATCTTCGAACCGTTGATCGGGCTGACGCTGGCCTGGATCGCGGTGGCGGTGGTCTGCGCGCTGGCGGCGACGCTTCTGGGCCTGCTGACCCTGCGGCTGCGCCGGATGTATTTCGCCATCGCCACGCTGGGCTTCGCCCTGTCGATGCAGGTGCTGGTCGTGGTGTTCCCCGACTGGACCGGCGGGTCGGGCGGCATCGCGCCGCCGGTGCTGGCGGACGGCGATCCCCGCTGGCAGCTGGGGCTGATCGGGCTTCTGCTGCTGGCGGCGGTAGCGTTGTCGGACACGCTGCTGGGTCTGCGCTTCCGCCCGGCCTTCTTCATGATCCGCACCAAGCCGGAACTGGCCGCGGCCAGCGGCGTGCCGGTGGTGCGGATGAAGATCTTCGCCTTCATCGTGTCGGGCGTTCTGATCGGCTTGGCCGGAGCCTGCTATGGCGGCCTCTACGGCTATGTCGTGCCGACCGACGTGTTCACCACCAACTGGAGCGTGCTGCCGCTGGCCATCGCCACGCTGGGCGGCATGGACACCACCATCGGCCCGCTGCTGGGCGCCATCGCGCTGAAGGCGCTGGAGGAGGTGGCGCGCTCGGTGATCGGCGGCACCGGCTATCAGGTGGTCTACGGCGCCGTCATCATCCTGTTCGTCATCGGCATGCCGCAGGGGATCGTGGGCCTGCTGCGCAAAGTCGGAAAGCTGGCCGGGCGCCGGGCCGCCACCGGCGAGAAGAAGGAGCGGGAACGCCATGCGTGATACAGCCTCTCCCCACCCCGCCCAGCCGTCCGGCGGTGCGATCCTGGCGGTCGAGGATCTGACCGTGGCCTTCGGCGGCCTCAAGGCGCTCGACGGGGTGTCGCTGTCCATCGCGGCGGGCGAGATCACCGGCCTGATCGGCCCCAACGGCTCCGGCAAGAGCACGCTGGTCAACACCGTGTCGGGCCAGCTTCCCGTCCGCGGCGGACACATCCGCCTGCGCGGCGGCGACGTGACCGGACAGCGGCCCGACCGGATCGTCCGGGCCGGGATGGCGCGCACCTACCAGATCCCTCGGGTTCCCCCCACCCTGACCGTCGAGGAGGTGCTGTCGGTTCCCCTGCTCTATGCCGGACGCGACCGCCACCGGCTGCCGGGGTTGGGCGACGCCGCCGCCATCGCCGCCTTCTGCGGGCTGGGACCGCTGTTCCGCCGCTTCTGCGGCGACCTGTCGGTCACCGATCTCAGGCGGCTTGAGATCGCCCGGGCGCTCGCCTGCGCGCCGGACCTCCTGCTGCTGGACGAGGCGATGGCAGGCCTGTCGCACGAGGATTCGGTGGAGGTGATGGGCCTCATCCGCAACGTCCACGAACAGGGGATCACCATCGTGATCATCGAGCATCTGATGCGCGTCATCACCACCCTGTGCCATCGCGTCGTGGTCCTGAACAACGGCCGCCTGCTGGCGGAAGGGGCGCCGGCGACGGTGCTGGCCGACCAAGCGGTGCGGGAAGCCTATCTGGGCAAGGGATTCGCGTCATGAGCCGCTTCGTCGGACGGATCGGCGGCGCCTCCTACGACCGCCTGCGCGTCCTCCACCAGCTCGACATCGCGGTGGAGAGCGGGCACATGCTCGTCATCCTCGGCTCCAACGGCGCCGGCAAGACCACGGCCCTGCGGGCCCTGACCGGCACCGTATCCACCAGCGGCCGCCATCTGGCGCTCGACGGGCAGGACCTGAGCGGCTGCGCGCCCTGGCAGCTTCCGGCCCATGGCGTGGTGCTGGTCCCGGACGGGGCGCGCTGCTTCCCGAACCTGAGCGTGGAGGACAACCTGCTGGGCGCCCATGGTGCCGCGGCGGGGCGGCGGCAACAGGCGCCCTATGGCCGTCTGCGCGACATGGTGTGCGACTATTTCCCGATCCTGCGCGACCGCAGCCGTCAGATCGCCGGAACGATGAGCGGCGGCCAACGCCAGATGCTGGCGATCGGCCGCGCCCTGATGGCCGAGCCATCGGCCCTGATCCTGGACGAACCGTCGGCCGGGCTGGCTCCGATCGTCGTCGAGGAGCTGTTCGTATCCCTCGCCAAGATCAAGCGGGAGACCGGCTGCGCCATCGTCATGGCCGAACAGAATGTCGGCTACGCCACCCACATCGCCGACCATTGCGTCGTGCTGGAGGAAGGGCGGACCGCCCTCTCCGGGCCGATGGCCGAGGTCGTCAACCACGAAAAGCTGCGCAGCGCCTATCTGGGCATCTGACGCATCGGAAACGGAGGACACCCCATGCCGACAGTCGGTTCCGACGTCGTCATCGCGGGCATCGGCGAGACCCCCGTCGGTCGCCTGCCCGGTTGGTCGGCGGTCGAAATCCAGGCGGCGGCCGTTCTCGCGGCCCTGCGTGACGCGGGCTTCGCCCTGTCCGACCTCGACGGACTGATCAACCTCGACCCCTATGCCACCCCCAACAGCATGTTCTCGTCCACGCTGGCCGAGCATCTGGGCGTGGCGCCCCGCTTCGCCTGCACGGTCGATGTCGGCGGCACCGTCACCGGCATGACCATGCTGCAACAGGCGGTCTGGGCCATCGAAAGCGGCTATTGCAACGTGGCCGCCTGCGTCTACGGCGAGAACGCCCTGACCGGCCGTCCCGTCGGCGCGCAGGGACTGCACATGCACAATATGCTGGGCGGGGAGGAGTGGGAGGAGCCGTTCGGCCTGCACGGCATGGTGATTCCCTACGCCCTGCTCGCCCAACGCTATCTCGACCTCTACGGGGCCACCGACGAGGATCTGGCGGCGGTCGCCCTGGTCACGCGCCGGCACGCGCTGCTGAACGACAACGCGCAGATGCGCAAGCCGATGACGCTGGAGGATTACCGGGCCAGCCGCCTCATCAGCAGCCCGCTGCGCCTGCTCGACTGTTCGCTGGTGTCGGACGGCGGCGGCGCGCTGGTTCTGACGCGAACCGGGCGTGCGCCGCAGGGCGGCGGACGCGGCGTCTCCATTCGCGCCATCGGAATGAAGACCACCCACAACTCGGTGGCCCTGATGCCGGACATTCCCGGACTGGGAATGGCCGCCGCCGGCGCCGACGCCTTCGATGCGGCGGGGCTGGGCCCGGAGGACATCCAGGTCGCCAACCTACACGACGCCTTCACCATCTCGGTGCTGGTGTCGCTGGAAGCGCTGGGCTTCGCCCGGCCGGGCGAAGGCGGGGCGCTGGTGCGGTCGGGCGCGATGGATCTCGGCGGTCGCTGGCCGCTGAACCCCCATGGCGGCCTGCTGTCCCAGGCCCACATCGGCGGGATGCTCCACATCACAGAGGCGGTGCGTCAGCTGCGCGGCGAGGCCGGGCGGCGGCAGGTGGAGGGCGCGCGCCGGGCGCTGGTCAGCGGGAACGGCGGCATCTTCTCGGTCTGCGGCGCCATGATTCTGGAGAAACCGTGATGCTGGATCTTCTCGCCACCCCGCCGAACCCGACCGGGGCCAGCGCCCCCTTCTGGGACGCTTGCGACCGGGGAGAGCTGCTGTTTCCCAAATGCGGGCGCTGCGGGCATCTCTTCTACTACCCGCGCCGGCATTGCCCGCTCTGCGGCGACACGGGCCTCGGCTGGCAGCGGATGTCGGGCCGGGGAACCGTCTTCTCCCACAGCCATGTCCACGTCGCCTTCCAGGGCGGGGCGTGGGGTGGCCAGCTTCCCTACACGGTGGTGCTGGTCGATCTGGCCGAAGGTCCGCGGATGCTCAGCCGGCTGATCGGCGGCGACGCCCCGGCCGTGCGCGGCGGCGATGCCGTGTCCGTCGTCTTTCCCCAGATCGGCGACCGCCGATACCCCTTCTTCGAACGCGCCGCAACCGGTTGAACCGGCGGCGGAGACCACCCGCGGACAACGACCATAAAAACAGGAGGAAACCATGCGCTTCGTGAAACGGCTGGCGGCGGGCGCCGCAGCACTCGGCATCGCCGCGCTGACGTTGACCGGCCCGACCCCGGCCGCCGCCCAGACGGCGGAGCCGATCCGGATCGGCGTGCCGCTGCCGCTGACCGGCGTTCTGGCGGTGGGCGGCCAGACCATCCTGGCCGGCGTGCAGTTCGCGGCGGACGAGATCAACGCCCGCGGCGGCCTGCTGGGCCGTCCGGTCTCCCTGCTGATCGAGGATACCAAGAGCGAGCCGAACACCGCCGCCACCATCGCCTCCAAGATGGTGACCGAGGACAAGGTCTACGCCTTCGTCGGCGGATACGGCAGCACTGCCGACTTCGCGCTGCTGTCCAGCGTCAAACGCTACAAGCCGCTGTTCATCCACACCGGCTCCTCGTCCGTCAGGCTGGAGAAGACCTTCGGCACGGAGGACTGGTACCATCACATCTACATCTGGGATTATCACCGCCAGAAGGCGGCATCGGGTTTCCTCGCCGCCATCGACCCGAAGGTCAAGACGGTGGCGCTGGCCTATGAGGACGGGCTCTATGGTGCCGACGCGGCCAAATACGCCGAAGAATATCTGACGAAGGCCGGGATCAAGCTGGTGATGAAGGAGCCGTTCAAATCCGGCTCGCCCGACTTCTCGCCGGTGCTGACCCGCGTCAAGTCGCTGAACCCGGACGCCTTCTTCTCCGTCGGCTACTCTGGCGACAATCTCCAGCTCGTCCGCCAGATGAAGAGCCTGGGGATCAAGCCGAAACTGACCATGGTGGTGTCCGCCGGCGACCGTCGCGCCGACTACGGCGACATGAGCGAGGGGCTGACCATGATCACCGAATGGTCCACCGCCGACCGCACCCCCGCCGCCGCCGAGCTGATCCGCAAGGTGGAGGCGAAGGGCCAGAGCATCGCTCCCGTCTTTCCCCAGGGCTATGCCGGCATGATGACCCTGGCCAAGGCGATCGAAAGCGCCGGCACGCTGGACCAGGACAAGGTGCGCACGGTGCTCTCCACCGCCACCTTCGACACCCCCTACGCCAAGATCGGCTACCGGCCGTCGGAGGGCGGCGGCCTGCACCAGCTTCTGTCGGACGAGACGATGGTCATCGTCCAGCACCGCAAGGAGGGCGAGGAGGTCGTCTATCCCGCGGCCAAGGCGAGCGGCAAGCTCGTCTATCCGGCGCCGTGAGATGACGGTCCGCTTCGAACGGCGCGGAACGGTCGGGCTGATCACCCTGGCGAAGCCCGACCGCCACAACGCGCTGGCCGGCGATCTGGTGGCCGACCTGCTCGCAACGCTCGACCGGCCCGACGCGCGCCAGGCCAGTGCACTAGTCATCGCGGGCGACGGTCCATCCTTTTGCGCCGGTGCGGACATCGGCGATCTGCTGGGCGCCGGCTGGATGACGCCGGCGCCCAGCGGGCCGACGCCGATGGACCTGTTCGAACGGCTGGACGGGCACTCCCGTCCGACCATCGCCGCCGTCCATGGCCGGGCGCTCGGCGGCGGGTTCGAGTTGACGCTGTGCTGCGATCTGGTGGTCGCGGCGGCGGACGCCGTCTTCGCACTGCCCGAACTGGGGCTGGGGGTGGTGCCCAACACCGGACTGGCCAGGCTGGCGCAGATCGCCGGCCCCCGCCACGCCCTGGACCTGATCCTGACCCGGCGCCGCATCGGTGCGGAAGAGGCGGCGGCGATGGGTCTGGTCTCCCGCGTCGTCCCGACCGGGGGCGCGGTGGACGGTGCGGTGGCGCTGGCCCGTGCCATCACCGACGGGGCGCCGCCGGGCGCCATCGCCACGGTCAAGCGCGCGGTGCGCCGCGCGGCGCCGCTCGACTGGACGGGGGTGCGAGCGATGCTGGCCGAGGTGCCGGCCGGCGAATGGGCCGAGGGGTTGGGCGCCTTCCGCGACCGGCGGAGGCCCGATTACAGCGAATTCTGGAGGACATCGGATGCGTGACGCCAAATCCTTCCAGGTCTTCGACCTGCATCACCATGTCGGCTCGCTCGACATCGTCGGCGGCACAAAAGGCGGCGGCACAAAAGGTGAAGGTGCTTCGGGCGGCATGGCGGCGGATGCCGAACAGCGGATCGCCTTCATGGACCGCCACGGCATCGCCCAGGCGCTGCTGATGCCGTCCAACGGCTATCAGGCGCCGAACGGCATCGCCGACACCCGCCACGTCAACGATTCCGTCGCCGAATACCGCGACCGCTGGAGCGACCGCTTCCCGGCGGCGCTCGCCACCGTGTCCCCGCTGGAGGGGGACGCGGCGCTGGACGAGATCGACCGCTGCATCGAGGTTCTCGGGATGAAGGGCATCGTCTGGCACCATCGGTTCCAGGGCTGCGCCATTGACCATCCGCGC
Organism: Alphaproteobacteria bacterium; assembly: GCA_046570145.1. Classification (GTDB taxonomy): domain Bacteria; phylum Pseudomonadota; class Alphaproteobacteria; order Azospirillales; family Azospirillaceae; genus Azospirillum. The sequence goes on along the minus strand of JBKHVJ010000200.1, from coordinate 55,443 downwards.
ATGGACGCGCTGCTGGAGCGTGTGCGCCATCACGGCGTGCCGGCCTTCATCCACATCATCGGCGATTCCAAGCTGGAATCGCCCTGGAAGCTGGAGGTGCTGGCCGAACGCTTCCGCGATGTGCAGTTCGTGGCACTGGACGCCTTCTCGTCTCCCGATTTCGCGCATTGGATGCCGCACATCGCGCGGCGCCATCCGAACATCCTGTTCGACACAGGGGTGATGGTTCCGGTTTCCCACATGATCGAGCGCTTCGTGCGCGAGGCGGGAGCGCACCGTCTGCTGCTGGGCACGGATTTCTACTCCTCGCCCAAACTGTTCAGCGTTCCATTCCCCTTGCTGGAGATCCTCGCCTCCGACCTGACGGACGGGGACTGCGCGGAGATCCTGGGCGGCAACGCCCGCCGCCTGCTGGGGCTTGCCTGAGGAGCCCCCGGCGGTCGCGTCGACGACCGCCGGGGCCGTACCGGTCACTCCGGCACGGGTCCCTTTGATCGGTATCGTCAAGTTGCCGCCGGCCAGAGGGCCGGGGTAACGGTACAGGGCTGGGCGGACGTGGCTGGCGCCCGGCTGACAGCGTGATCGAGCAGCACATCGGCGTCTGCACCATCACTCGGCGCCGGCTTGCCGAACCTCCATCACGTTGACGGTACCCGGCCCGGCTGTCAGCGGATGCGCTCCAGCACGCTGGCGTAATTGGCGACCGCCGTCCCGCCCATGTTGAAGACGCCGCCCAGCGTGGCATCCTTCACCTGGATCGGTTCCGGCATCTCGCCGCACAGCTGCATGGCCGACAGCACATGCATCGATACCCCCGTCGCACCGATGGGATGTCCTTTCGCCTTCAGCCCGCCCGACGCGTTCACCGGCAACCGGCCGCCGATCTCGGTCCAGCCCTCCTCGATGGCCTGGGCGCCACGCCCTTCGGGAGTCAGGCCCATCGCCTCGTACTCCATCAGCTCGGCGATGGTGAAGCAGTCGTGCGTCTCGACGAAGGACAGGTCGGACAGCCCGATGCCGGCCACCGACAGTGCGCCGCTCCACGCCCGCGCGCAGCCTTCCATCTTCAGGATGTCGCGCCTGGACAGCGGCAGGAAATCCTGCACATGGGCGGTGCCGCGGAACAGCACCGCGCGACGCAGGCGCAGGGCCGTCTCGACATCGGCCAGCACCAGGGCGGCGGCGCCGTCCGACACCAGCGAGCAATCGGTCCGCTTCAGCGGTCCGGCGACGAAGGGATTCCGCTCGCTCTCGGTGCGGCAGAACTCGTAGCCCAGATCCTTGCGCATCTGCGCCAGAGGATTGCTGGCGCCGTTGCGGTGGTTCTTGGCGGCGATGCGGGCCAGCGCATCGGACTGGTCGCCGTGGCGTTGGAAATACGCCGCAGCGATCTGGCCGAAGACACCGGCGAACCCCGCCTCGATGCCGCTCTCCTCGCGCAGGTAGGAGGCGCGCAACAGGTTGCGCCCGACCTCCGGCGCCGGGGCGCCGGTCATGTGCTCGGCCCCGACCACCAGGACGATGCGCGCCTTGCCTGACTCGATGGCGCAGATGCCCTGGTGGATGGCGGCGGAGCCGGTGGCGCAGGCGTTCTCGACCCGCGTCGCCGGGGTGAAGCGCAAGGCGTCGTCGGCCTGCAGCACCAGGGACGCGGTGAAATCCTGCTCCGAGAAGCCGGCATTGAAGTGGCCGAGCACGATCTCGTCCACATCGGCCGCTCCGACGCCGGCATGCTCGAGCGCCCCGCGCGCCGCCGTGACGATCAGGCTTTCGAGGGTCTCGGACCCATGCCGGGCGAAGGGCGTGTGCGCCCAGCCGACGATGGCGGTTGCCATGGCTTTCTCCATTCCTGTCTTATAGCCCGGCAACCAGACGCTCGCGCAGTTCGCGCTTCAGCACCTTGCCGTAATTGTTCTTCGGCAGGCCGTCGACGAACAGGTAGCGCTTGGGCCGCTTGAAGCGGGCGATGTTGGCGTTGCAGTGCGCGTCGAGACTGTCGGTGGACATCTCGCGCCCCGGTGCGGCGACGATGAAGGCGACGACGATCTCGCCCCATTCCGGGTCGGGCTGGCCGGTGACGCAGACCTCGGCGACGTCCGCATGGCGCAGCAGCACCTCCTCCACCTCGCGCGGGTAGATGTTGGTGCCGCCGCTGATGATGACGTCCTTCGACCGGTCGCGCAGAGTCAGATACCCGCGTCCATCGAAGGAGCCCATGTCCCCGGTGAACAGCCATCCGTCGCGCAAGGCGTCGGCCGTCGCCCTGTCGTTGTTCCAGTAGCCGGCCATCACCACGTCGCCGCGGCAGACGATCTCGCCCACCTCGCCGGGGGGCAGCGGCCGGCCGTCGGCGTCCACCACCGCCACCTCGACCCCGCTGCGGGCGAAGCCGACGGATCCGAGCACCGCGTCGTCATCGGTGGCATGGTCGCGCCGGCGCAAGGACGCGATGGTCATCGGCGCCTCGCCCTGGCCATAGATCTGGACGAAGACCGGACCGAAGACCTCCAGCGACCGCCGCATCTCCTCCACATACATCGGGCCGCCGCCATAGACGATGGAGCGCAGATTCGCCGGCCGGCGCCCGCTGCGCTCCGCCTCCAGCCGCAGCCTCTGCACCATGGTCGGGGCCAGGAAGGCGCCGCAGCCGGGATGCCGGTCGCAGAGATCGAGGAATTCCGCCGGCTCGAAGGATGACGAGGCCGGAACCACCTGCCGCGCGCCGCGGGCGACATAGGCCGCCATGTAGAGGCCGGAGCCGTGCGACATCGGTGCGGCATGCAGCAGGCTGCACTCCTCGTCCACCGTTTCGACATCGGCGAGATGGGCGATGGTCATGGCCAGCAGGTTGCGGTGGGACAGCATCGCCCCCTTGGACCGCCCGGTGGTGCCGCTGGTGTAGAACAGCCAGCCCAGCGCCTCCGGGTCGGGGTTCACCGGCCCGGTCCACACCTCTCCCTCCGCCAATGCCGCATACTCCGGCCCGCCGATGACGATCCGGCAGCAGGACGCAGCGGACGAGCCGTCCAGCGCCTGCTCCAGCCCGCCGGCCAGCTTTGCCGAGATGAAGATGGTGGTAGCGCCGGAATCCTCCAGGATCTGCGACAGTTCGCGCGGATGCAGCTTGGCGTTGACCGGTGTCGCCGCCATGCCGGCGGCCCAGATGGCGAAGAGCAGCTCGACATATTCCGGCACATTCTCGCTGGCGATGGCGATCCGGTCGCCCGGCTTTCCGGATGCGCGCAGCCCGGCGGCGATGCGCAGGGCGCGCGAGCGCAGCTCGGTAAAGCTGTGGACCGGCTCGGTCCCGCGGAACACCGCCCCGCGGTCGGGATGGCGGGCCGCCGCCTGATCGAGGAGGGAGAAGAGATTCACCGTCACTGTTCCCTTGTTGGACCGGTCCACTGCATCGAATGGCGGATCGTCCGTTCGTGTTACAAATATTCTGGCCTCTTCGGGGTGAAGATGTCCAGGTTCAGAACCGGCTCGTCGCCGACGACCTCCCCCCAATGCTCGGCATTGGGCGGAATGGCGAGCAGGCTGTTCGGGCCGACCAGATGCTGCTCGCCATTGACGTGGAAGCGGATGGTGCCGGCCAGGATGAGGACGATCTGCTCGTGCACATGGCTGTGCGGGCGCGGCTCGTGGCCGGGCATCAGGCGGTGCAGCGCCAGCGTGGCGCCCTCGCCGGTGAAGACCTTGCGCTCGACACCCGGCCGGACCGGGGTCCAGGGCAGCGCGTTCCAGTCGACGTTGGGAAGGGTCATGTCGGGTGTCTCCAATTTCTGTGATTGCGTCATCTGGCCGGCCCAAGGATGCCGGACGGGCGGACGAACAGGAAAAGCAGCAGGATCGACAGGGCGACGATGGTCTTCAACCCGGCGCCGAACGCCAGAATGGCGACTGCCTGGATCACGCCCAGCATCAGCCCGCCGAGAAACGCGCCGAACGGCCGGCCGAAGCCGCCGATGATGGCGGCGATGAAGCCGGAGATGGCGAAAGGCACGCCGACGTCGAAGGCGGTGTATTGCGTCGGCGTCAGCATGATGCCGGCGACGGCGCCCAGCCCGGCGCTGAGCGCGAAGGCCAGCGCCAGCATCGAATGGACCGGGATGCCCTGCAGCGCCGCCGCCTCGCGGTTGATGGCGCAGGCCCGCATCGCCTTGCCGATGCGCGTGGTCTTGAAGAACAGCGCCAGCAGCGCCACGATGGCGAGCGATCCGGCGACGATCCACAGCGACTGTATGTTGACGGCGATGCCGCGCAGCATGACGGGCGGCAGATCGGTGAAGACCGGCAGCGTCTTGGGCTGGTCGTCGACCGCCAGATAGGTCAGACGCTCGATGACGATCTGGGCGGCGAGCGTCGCCAGGATCATCACGAACATCGGGGCGTTGCGGTTCCACAAGGGGCGCACCACCACCCGCTCGACCGCCACGCCGAGCAGAGCCACGATCAGCACCGCCAGCAGGATGGCGAGGCCGTAGGGCAGCTCGCCGCGCACCAGCAGCACATGGGTGATCATGCCGCCCAGCATGACGAAGGCGCCCTGGGCGAAATTCACGATGCCGCTGGCGTTGTAGATCACGCAGAAGCCGATCCCGATCAGGCCGTAGACACAGCCGATGCCGAGACCGCTGACCAGACTCTGGCCGATGAGCGTTGCGTCCATGGGTCTCCTCCCCCCGTCAGCCGAGATAGGCGGCGATGACGGCCGGATCCTGGCGGATGCGGTCGGGCGCGCCCTGGGCGATCTTCTTGCCGAAATCGACCACCACCACATCGTCGGCGGTGTTCATCACCAGATGCATGTCGTGCTCGATCAGCAGGACCGCGGTGCCCTCCTCGGCGATGCGGCGGATCAGGGAGGACAGCCGTGCCGTCTCGTCGGCGTTCAGCCCGGCCGCCGGCTCGTCCAGCATCAGCAGCTTCGGTTCGGCGGCCAGCGCGCGGGCGACCTCCAGCAGCCGGCCTTGCCCGTAGCTGAGGGCCGAGGCCGGCAGGTCGGCCGCAGCACCCAGTCCGACCAGGTCCAGCAGCTCGCGGGCGCGCCGTTCGATCGCCGCCTCCATTTCCCGAACCCGGCGCGGGCGCAGCAGTGCCGCCAGCAACCCGCCGCGGCTGCGCAGGTGGAAGCCGACCTTCACATTCTCCACCGCGCTGAGATCGGCGAACAGCTTCACCAGCTGGAAGGTGCGGATCAGGCCGCGCGCGGCCTTGGCCTCCGGCGCCTCGCGGGTGATGTCGGTGCCTTCGAACAGGATGCGGCCGGAGCTGGGCGCGATTGCGCCGGAGATCAGGTTGAACAGGGTGGTCTTGCCGGCCCCGTTCGGTCCGATCACCGCGGTGACGCTGCGCGGCATCACCTGGAAACTGACCGCGTTCACCGCGACGAGGCCGCCGAAGTTGCGGGTGGCGTCGCGGACTTCCAGACAGGCGGTCATGGCGCCGACTCCCCTTTCCCACCATCACGTCCAGGGCCGGAGGCCGGTTTCCGGTCCAGCGCGGCGAACAGGCCCGCCAGCCCGCGCGGGGCGAAGATCAGCAGCAGGATCAGCGCGGTTCCGTAGGCCAAGTCCTGATAGTCGCGGAAGGCGCGGAAGGTTTCCGGCAGGACGCTGACCACCAGCGCGCCGATCACCGGTCCCGCCACCGTGCCGATGCCGCCGACATACAGCATGGTGAAGGAGAGGATCACCATGTGCAGGCTGAACACCTCCGGACTGACATAGCCGACCACATGGACGAACAGCGAGCCGGAGAAGGAGGCGAAGGCGGCAGCCAGCAGGAAGGAGACCAGCTTGTAGCGCGCCACGTCGATGCCCAGGGCGCGGGCGGCGTCCTCGCTGCCGGCGAGACCGGCGAAGGCGCGGCCCAGGCGGGAGCTGCGGATCCGCGCAACGGCGAACACGGTCGCGGCGACGCAGAGGCTGAGCATGATCAGCACCGCGCGGTCGCTTGCCAGCTCATGGCCGGCGATGTCGATGGGCGGGATCCCGGAAATGCCGAGATAGCCCATTGTGACGCTTTCCCACTCCACCGCGATCTCGTGGGCGATCAACCCGATGGCGAGCGTCGCCATCGACAGGTAATGCCCCTTGAGCCGCAGGGTCGGGTAGCCGATGGCGAAGGCCGCCGCCAGCGCGGCGAGGATGCCGGCGGCCATGGCGGGAAGCCAGCTCCATTCGTACTGCGTCGTCAGGATCGCCGAGGCGTAGCCGCCGACCGCCGCGAAGGCGCTCTGTCCGAAGGAGACCTGGGCGGTCAGCCCCATGAAGATGTTCAGGCCCGACACGAAGATGGCGTAGATCAGGGCGAAGCCGACGACGGTGGCCGGGTAGCCGCCGGCGAACAGAGCATAGCCGACGATGCAGGCGGCGACCAGCCAGGGGGCCGCGCCAGCGAGCCGGCTGCGCGGCGCCGGCTGGGCCGGCACCGGGAAGATCTTCTGCAACTCCGGGCCTTTACGCGAAATAATATTGGGCGAGCTGGTCATGCGATTGGACCTCGCGGGGGTCGATGACGGCGGCGAGCCGGCCGAGCGACAGCAGATAGGCGCGGTTCGCCAGCTTCAGCGCCGAAGGGGCGCGCTGTTCCACCAGCACCACGGGCAGGCCGGAGCGGTTGAGGACGCCCAGCGTCTCCAGGATCTCCTCGGTCACCCGCGGGGCAAGGCCGAGGGACGGTTCGTCGAGCAGCAGAATCTTCGGGTCGGCCATCAGCGCGCGGCCGATCGCCAGCATCTGCTGTTCTCCGCCGGACATCGACCCGGCGGTCTGACCGAGCCGTTCCCTGAGGCGCGGAAACAGCTCGAAAACCCGCGACAGGCGGCGCTCCAGCGCCGCGCGGCCCTTTCGTCCGCCGCCGAGACTCCAGGCGCCGAGCTCGAGGTTCTCGGCCACCGTCATCGGCCCGAAGATGCCGCGCCCTTCAGGCACCAGCACCACCCCCCTCGATGCCACCGCCACCGGATTGCGGCGGGGAAGCGCGGCCCCTTGGAAGCTGACCTCGCCGCCGGTGGCGACCAACCCGAGGATGGCCCGCAGCAGGGTGGATTTCCCCGCCCCGTTGGGACCGAGCACCGCCACTAGCTCGCCGGGTCCGACCTCGAAATCGAGCGGAGCCAGCGCCTGGACCTGACCGTAGCGGGCGCTGAGCCCTCTTGCCGCCAGGACCGGAGCGGACGGAACGGACGCCACCGGACCGGGAACCGTGACAGGAGACACCGCGGGCGAGCGGAAGGCCGCCGTCATTGGACGATCTTCACCTTGTCGCCGGCGATGGTCGCCAGGACGAAGGGGTTCGCGGTGATGCCCTGATGGTTGTCGGGCGTGAAATTGTAGATGCCGGTGGTGCCCTGGAAGCCGGTGATCGTCTCGATCCGGTCGCGCATGGACGGGCCGGCGACCGATTTGCCCGCCTCGATGGCGGCCACGGTCAGCATCACGCCGTCCCAGCCGCGCGACGCCCAATTGGGATCACGGTCGCCGTACTTGGCGCGCCACGGTTCGAGAAACTTGGAGATTTCCGTCTTGGTCGCGCTTTCGGGCAGCGCGTCGAACACCTGCGACGGCGAGGCGACGAAGAAGAAGCGGTCGCCCAGCACCTCGGACACCGGCTTGAAGACGGCCAGATCCTCCAGGCTGGTCAGCAGCAGCATGGAGGATCCCAACTGCTTCATGTTCTTGGCGGCGGTCAGGGTGGTGCCGCCCAGCCCGATCTTGATGACCGCGCCGGCGCCGGCCGACTGGAGCTTGGTGAGCTGGACGCTGAGGTCGGCGTCGTCCTGCTTGTAGGATTCGACGCCGACCACCTCCAGCCCGTACTTGCCGGCGACCTTCTCGGCGACGGATTTCTGCAGCAGCGCATAGGGTGTCGGATCGTGCAGGACCCCGACCTTTCGGATCTGCGTCTTGTCGCGCAGGTATTCGAACCGCTTCTCCACCTCGAAGCCGGCTGGCGGCAGGGTGGTGAAGGCCCATTTCACCTGGGAGGCCTGCTGCGGCAGGATGGAGCAGAGCATCATCGGCTTTTCGGCCCGCGCCACCATCCCGGCGGCGGCGAAGTTGCCGGCCGACACGCAGCCGCTGATGAAGACGTCGACCGCGTCGGAGGAGATCATCTTGCGGTAGGCGGTTACCGCCTCCTGGGGTTCGGAGCGGTTGTCCTCAACCACCACTTCGACCTTCCGTCCCATGACGCCGCCCTTGGCGTTCAGGGCGTCGGCGGCGAGTTGAACGCCGTCGCGCCATGCGCGGTCGACGGTGGCGGCATAGCCGGTCAGGCCGGCCGAGATGCCGATCTTCAGAACCTCCGCAGCGCGGGCCGACGCCGTGCCTGCCAGCAGAGCCGCACTCATCGCCGTTGCCATCGCCGTTGCCATCGCCGCCAGCGCGACGGTGCGCTGCGCATTTCGCAAGGACATGATCCTATCCTCCCGTGTTTGGTTCGTTTTTTTGGAACGCCATTGCGGCGGTTGCCCCCTCCCCGACCCTCCACCGCGATCGGACCGGGGGCGGGGGAGGATTAGGGAGGGGGCGGGACGCCGGATGCTCCTCAAGCCGCCCCGTAGCCGCCGCCGCCGGGCGTTTCCAGCACCACCGCATCGCCCGCTCTCATGCTGAGCTTGCGGGCCTGGCTGACCGGTTCGCCATTGACCAGGAAGCGGCCGGGCTGGCCGGGATCGCCGCCGCCGAGCCCCTCCGGCCCCATGTCGAGCCGGCTCGGCACCGCGTTGAGCAGCCAGGGATCGCTGGTGTTCATGTGGAAGGCAATGATCTGGCCGTCGCCGCCGGGCATGCGCCCCGCCCCGCCCGATCCGCGCCGCAGTTCCTTGCGGTCGAAGACGATGGGCATGGCTGCCTCCAGGATTTCCACCGGCACCGCGGCAACCCCGGTCGGATAGCAGGTTGCGCTCGGACCGGGCTTGCCGGCGCGCGCACCCATGCCGCCCGAATAGTTGAACATCGACGAGGTGAAGGGCCTGCCGTCGGCCTTTCGCCCCTCGATCTGGATCGTCCACACGGCGCCCGAGCCTTCGGCCAGCACCTTCTCGGGGAAGACCTGGTAAAGCGCCTTGAGGATCGGCATCGGCACATACATGCCGACGACATGGCGCGCGTTGACCGGCGCCGGGTAGCGGCAGTTGATGATAGAGCCCTCCGGGGCCTTGACCTGGATGGGGGCAAGGCTGCCGGTGTTGTTGGGCAACTCATGGTTCAGGCAGCTGCGGATGGCGAAGGTGGCGTAGGCGTGGGTGTAGTTCAGAACGACGTTGATGCCGGTGGAGGTCTGCATCGAGCTGCCGGCGAAGTCGACCGTGATGGTGCCGGTGTCGGCATCGATGGTCAGCGCCGCCTTCAGCGTGATCTTCTCGCCGCCCGGCACGTCGAAGACGGACTCCCCGTGATAGGTGCCGGGGCGGAGCCGGCGGATGGCGTCGCGGGTGCTGGCCTCCGACCGGTCGATGATCTCGTCGGACAGGGCCTCGATGTCCTCCAGCCCGTGGCGCTCGCACAGCGCGACCAGATGCTCGGCCGCCGCCTGCCCGCTCGACACCTGGGCGGCGAGGTCGCCGAACACGGCGTCGGGCGTGCGGACGTTGCGGCGGATCATCGCGTGCAGCACCGGATTGGGCGTGCCCCGCTCATACAGCTTGAGCGGCGGGATCCACAGCCCCTCCTCGTGGACGTCGCGGGCGCCGGCGCCGATGCCGTAGCCGCCGATGTCGGTGTGGTGGATGGTCGAGCCGATATAGGCGATCAGCTTTTCGCCGCGGAAGATCGGCGTCAGGGTGGTGATGTCGAAGAAGTGACCGGCCGACAGCCAGGGGTCGTTGGTGATCAGCACGTCGCCCGGCTCGCAGCGGCCGGCGAACTCCTTGACCAGATGGGCGCCGGCGAAGGCCAGCGAATTGATGTGACCGGGCGTGCCGGTGTTTGCCTGGGCGACCATGCGGCCGCGCTGGTCGAACAGCGCGCAGGCGAGGTCGCCGGCCTCGCGGACGATCGGGCTGAAGGCGATGCGCTGCAACGCCTTGGCGCGCTCCGTCACCACGCCGATCAGGTTGGACCAGAGGATTTCGAGTTCAACGCCGTCCATGTTCCGGCTCCGATGGTAAGATGTTGTCAGGCGTGGGCGGCGGGCGCCGCGGTGGCGACGATGCAGCCCATGGGGTCGATGGTGGCGACCCAGCCGGGGGGAATGGCCGTGGTGGTTTCGCGTTCTTCGATGATGCAGGGGCCGGTGACGGTCTGACCGACGGCGAGGTCGCCCCGCTCGTAGACCGGAACCGCCTGCCCGTCCTGCCAGGCATGGACCGGACGGCTGCCCTTGGGCTTGCCCGGCTCGCTGGCCGGCTTGCCCGCAGGGTGGAACCGGATGGCCGGACCCTGGACGGTGACGCGCCAGGTGACGATCTCGGCCGGCACGTGCGACGGGTTCATGCCGTAGAGCACGCGGTAGGTCTCGGCGAACTGGGCGACGCAGGCGTCGATGTCGCGCGCCTCGCGCGGGTCGCGGTCGAACATGACCGTGACCTCGTTCTGCTGGCCGGTGTAGCGCATGTCGGCGCCGATCAGCACCCGGACGTCGGCCGGGGCGCAGCCCGCCTCGGTCAGGGCGTTGCGCCCCTCCCTCTCCAGGTCGGCGAGAATGCGCTCCACCCGGTCCCAGGCGACGCCGTCCAGGCGCATCAGGTCGCTGCGCACCAGATCGAGCCGCAGCGGCGTCACCAGCGTGCCGAAGGCCGACAGGACGCTCGACTGGGGCGGGACGATGACCGAGGAGCTTTGCAGCAGCTCCGCCACGCCGCAGGCGTGCAGCGGACCGGCTCCGCCGAAGGCGAAGAGCGGCAGGCCGCGGTAATCGACGCCGCGGTCGGTGGCATGCGAGCGGGCGGCCGACGCCATCGCCTCGGTCACAACCCGGTAGATGCCACGCGCCGCCTGCACCGGCGTGCCGCCAAGCGCGCCGGCCAGTTCGGCGAAGGCCGCCTCGGTCGCCGCCCGGTCGAGCTTCATCTCGCCGCCGAGGAAATTGTCGGCGTCGATCAGCCCGAGCATCAGGTCGGCGTCGGTGACGGTGGCGCTGCGCCCGCCGCGGCCGTAGCAGGCCGGACCGGGATTCGAGCCGGCGCTTTCCGGACCGACCTTCAGCAGGCCGAGACCGTCGACATGGGCGATGCTGCCGCCACCCGCCCCGATCTCGATCAGGTCGATGGAGGGCACCGTCACCGGCAGGCCGCTGCCTTCCTTGAAGCGATAGCGGCGGTCGACCTCGAACAGCCCGGTCACCAGCGGGGTGCGGTTCTCGATCAGGCAGGCCTTGGCGGTGGTGCCGCCCATGTCGAAGGACATCAGCCGGTCGATGCCGAGAATCTCGGCATAGTGGCAGGCGGCGAGCGCACCGGCGGCGGGACCGCTTTCGATCATCCGCACCGGGTTGCGCCCGGCGGTCTCCGCGCCGACGACGCCGCCGGAGCTGAGCATGATCAGCGGCGTGTTGCCGAATCCCTCGGTGCGCAGCCGGTCGCTGAGGCGGCGCAGATAGGGCTGGGAGATCGGCATGGTGTAGGCGTTCACCGTCGCCGTCGAGGCGCGCGGATATTCACGGATCTGCGGCGCCACGTCGGAGGAGGTGCAGATGAAGACGCCATTGAGCTGGCGCGCCAGCTCCGCGGCGACGGCCGCCTCGTTGGCCGGATTGGCGAAGCTGTTGACGAAGCACACCGCCACCGCCTTCGCCCCGCTGTTGCGGAGACGGTCGGCGAGCGCCGCGATGTCGTCGGCCGTCGGCTCGACCAGCACCGTGCCGTCCGCCAGGGTCCGCTCGCGGAAGCCGAAGGTCAGCTCGTCCGGCACCAGCGGCTCGGGGAATTCGATCTGCGGGTCGTACATGTCGTAGCGGTGCTCGTTGCGGATGGCGAGCACGTCGCGGAAGCCTTCCGTCACGACCAGCGCCGTCGGCGGCCCCTTGCGCTCGATCAGCGCGTTGGTCACCACGGTGGTGGCGTGGACGACCACGCCGTCGACGTCGCTGGCCCCCACGCCGGCCTTCTTCAGCACCGACTGCACGCCGCCGAAGAAGCCGGACAGCAGGTCCTCATGGGTGGTCAGGGTCTTGTCGACGGTCAGTCGGCCGTCGGAATTGCGCAGCACGATGTCGGTGAAGGTGCCGCCGATATCGACGGCGAGGGAATAGCTCATCGGCTTGATCTCCAGCCGAGACCACGGGAGATGGCTTGCGCGGCGGCAAGCAGCTTCTCCAGTTGCGCGGCATCAGGGGGGGAAGGGATGAATTGGGTCGCACCCACGATCGCGATCGAGCCGGCGATCTGGTTGCGGTGGTCGAAGACGGGTGCCGCCAGGGCGTTGACGGCGGTTATCATTTCGTCGGCGGCGACGGCCCAGCCCTGGCGGTGGACGGCGTCCACCTCCGCTTTCAGGCGGCCGGCGTCGGCAATGGTGTTGGGGGTCCAGCGTTTCAGCGGCGCGGCCAGGGTCCGCGCGATGAGGGCCGGCGGCCCGAAGGCCATCCAGACCTTGCCATGGGCGCTGGCATGCAGGTCGAAGCGGGTGCCGGGCCGGGTGCCGAATTCGATGACCGAGCGGCCCTGGATCAGATCCAGGACCACGAGGTCGCCGTCGACCATCCGGCAGATGGTGACCGCCTGCCCGGTGGCGTCGCGCAGGCGCATCAGCTCCTCGCGGGCGGCGGACACCACGTCGAAGCGCGCACGCACCGCCTCGCCCAGGACCAGCAGTTTCACACCGACCTCGTACCGCCCGGTATCGGGATCCTGGCTGACGAGGCCGTGGCGCTGCAGCGTCACGAGATGGCGATAGATCGTGGCCTTCGACGCCGAAAGCGCTTCGGCGATGTGGGCCAGTGACAGGGGCTGGCTTTCATGCGCCAGGAATTCCAGCGCGCGGAGGGCGAGATCCAGCGTGCTGGTTCCCGCAGGCTCCTTCCCTTCTGCCTTCTGCCCGTCGATCCTGTGATCGGCAGACTTGGCGATGGCCCTTCGATCGACTGACACCGCATCACTCCAGTGGCGTTTCGAATATTGAAATGCTGTTTCAAGTCGTTGGCGTAGCCGGTAGGCAAACGACTGCCCTGACCGGCAGTTTGCAGGCTGTTTACTGAGCTGTGTGTCTGGCGTTTTGAATATTGAAACGTCGTTTCAATATGTTTGTATGATTACGCCAATGGTTTGTGCTGTCAACGTTATATTTTCAACAGGCGGCTCCAGTCATCCCGCCTTTTCGCAAGCGGCCGAGCGACGCCTTCATTCGCCGGCCGCCTCTCTCATTCCGGCGAAATCGCCATGGATGCGGCTTGCCGCCTGACGCATCAGCCCCAGGTCGGAACCGATCATGAAGACCCTGGCCCCCACCTGGGCAAAGGATTTGGCCTCCTCGACGGTGGCCGCCATGACACAGACCGGCATGCCGGCATTGGCGGCGGCCTCAAGGATTTGCGTGACCGCCGACCGCACCTCCGGCGCCTCCGGCGAAGCGGCGCCGAGAGCGACGGTGAGATCGGCGCGGCCGATGAAAACCGCATCCAGCCCTTCGGTGGCCATGATCGGATCCAGGACGTCGAGCGCCTCTGGATCCTCGATCATGGCGATGACGGCGACGGCGGCGTCCTGCGCCTCGACATGGGGCCACAACGCCACTCCGCCATAGCGACCGGCCCGCGGCGAATTGGAGAACCCCCTCCGTCCGCCCCGGTAGCGGCAGGCCGCCACGGCCGCCGCGGCGGCTTCCGGCGAGGAAACATGGGGAATCATCACGCCTGCCGCCCCATCGTCGAGAGCCGCGAGGATTTGCGATGGGCTGGGTTCGGCAACACGCACAAGGCCGGCGATGCCGGCGGCGCGTGCCCCCAAAAGCGCCCTATCGATGGCACTGCGGTCGAAGGGTGCATGTTCGGCATCGATCACGACGAAATCGAATCCAAGATCGCCGAACACTTCGACGGTATGGCTCGTCGGCGTCTTGATGAACGTTCCCAGCATAGTTCTGCGTTCCTTCAAAAGCTGCCGGAAGCCACCCGCAGCCGTTCGATGGTTCTTTCCTGACATGTTCTGCACCCTCGTTCAGGGAGATTGGAATTTTGGGAGACCGGTTCGGATCGACGGTCTTCGGTGCCCCGGGCAGCTTGCCCGGGAGCATCGGAAAACACGTGTCCGACTGTGAAGAAGGCATGACGTGGCCCACGGGCGCACCGCCGCGGCCATGGTAAGACACGAGACGGCGCAGGCCAAACTATTTGTAGCACAAACCAATATGCGGGACCTGCACCGGGCGCTTCATGCCCCAGGGTGATCCGTGATCCTGCCTCGGTCCGGTGGTTCTTGCGCGCTCTGCGCGGATCACGCCGCGAGGAAGGGAGGCAGCCCGCGCCAGAGATCGGTCGCCCCGCCTGCCCGGTTCAGCCGGGCCTGCTCGGCCCCGACCGTCCAGTCGCCGGACAGCCCCCGATGGTCGAGCCGTAGCGCACCGACGGTATAGCCCCGCGGCCGGTCGATGCCGTCCCGTTCCGGCGACGCGAAGTTCGTTGCCGGCCGATAGCCGACATAGGTTTCGCCGGAGCGAATGCCGCCAAGGTCGGCCGGCGCCCGCGCCCGTTATGGCGGCAACTGGACGCGCCATCGCGAACGCAAAGCGACGGAACTGGAGGCGGAACGGCAGGATCGACGCGATGCAGCCGGGTCACGGAAGGCAGCCCAAGGAGACATGCCCCGCATCCTGCTGGACGCACGCAAGAGCAACGCCGAGGCAAACCGGGTCCTCGCAGACCGCGATGGGCAGCGTGTCGACGGTGCGTTGGCGCGGGTTTTCAGCTCCGCATTTGCATAAGCGGAATTCCGGTTGCTTTCGTATATTTCATCGTATACGACTTCATACACGTTCTGTGGCGATGGTCGCCGACCGGCATCGCAGAACCTCCTTTCCACACCGAGGGCACGATGTACTATTTCGGATACTGCACCTGGCTGAATCCGCCGGAGCTGCACCGGTACTTCCCGGAAGCGAAGGTGATCACCAAGGGCTACGTCGCGAACCATAAGCTGGAGTTCCACGCGGCGGCCGGCCGCGCGGACCGTGGCTGGTGCCACCTGTCCAACACCGGCCGGGCGTGGGGCAACAATGTGCTGGGCATCGTCGTCGAACACCCGGAACACCATTTCCAGGAGGACTATGACGATTTCGAGCGCTGCTTCATCAGCGCACGCGGCGACGACGGCAAGGTCTACGATTGCTGGACCTACCGCATGTCCGCGCCGGGCACGCCGATGCGTCCGCCCAACTTCTATTGGAACCACATTCCCGAAGGCATGACGCACTGGGGATTCCCGGACGACTATGTCCGCTCGGTGCTGGAGATGTACGAGGAGGCGACGCCCTGCCCGCGCGCCGACCGGCCGAACCCGTCCGCCATTCCGGGTCGCTCGGCAGACACGCGGTGATGTGACGCGCCCGTCGGTCCGGCCGCCTTGCAGCGCAGCCGGGCAGACGGGCGCCGTCCCGTGCGCTGCGCTCAATGAACAAACAGAAATTGAAGAACAGAGGAGAAATCACGATGCGCCTGCCTTTTCGGGCCGGATGGCCCCGCCATGCCAGCAAGTCAGCGCCGCTCGCGGTCCTGGCCGCCTGCCTGTTCTCGATTCCCTTGCATGTTTCCGCCCAGGCTCAGACCAATGCGGAGGCTGCGGCCCTGCTGCCGAAGCCGATCCGCGATGCCGGCAGCCTGCGCGTCGGCTCGCAGCAGACTTTCCCGCCGGTGGAATTCCGCCAGGACGGCAAGACGGAGCCGGTGGGAGTCAGCGTCGATCTGCTGAACGAGGTGGGCAAGCGCCTCGGCCTCACCATCACCTTCGTGCATGGCGAATACGCCGCCTTGATCCCAGGGCTGGAGGCCGGCCGCTTCGATGTGGCGTCGGGAGGAATCAGCGACACGGAGGAGCGCGAACAGAAGGTCGATTTCGTCAATTACCTGATGTCCGGCGGCAGCATCCTGATTCGCGCAGGCGACGCCGGGAAGTACGGAAATCTTGCGGACTTCTGTGGAAAGTCGGTCGCCACCCTGCTGGGCAGCCGCGTCATCATGGCGGCCGTGGAAAAGGCTTCCGAGACCTGCGTCGCCGGTGGCAAGCCGCCGATCGCCGCCAACCAGCTGCCCGCCGCGCCCGACGCGCGCATGCAACTCGACCTCGGCCGGGTTGACGGGTATCTGGGCGACTTTCCGGCGCTCGTCTACATGAAGGGTCAGCTTCCGGGCAAATACGCCATTGCCGGCGGCAACCATATCCTGACGCCCTACATCACCTCCTGGGGCTTTCCGAAGAACTCGTCGCTCAAGGACGCCGTCCAGAAGGCGACCCAGAGCATGCTGGACGACGGCACCTACCGGACCATCCTCGCCAAATGGGAGATGGAGGGGGCGGCCCTGCCGGAGATCACCGTCAATCTGCCCGCCAGCAAGAGGAAATGACCGTGGTCGCGAGCTGCGCAATGGCCGAACCAAGGGCCGTCCGCGTCAAGCACCGCCGGCGCTGGGGAGCCTGGCTCCTCAGCGCCGCCGTCCTGCTGGTGGTGTCGATGCTCCTCGTCGCGGCGATCCGCGCCAGGATCATGAACGTGGACGTGTTCCTCACCTACCTCACCAGTGAACAGGTGCTCCTCGGCGCCCGCAACGCCCTCATTCTTGGAACGCTGGCATTGGCGGTCGCCAGCGCGATAGGCCTGATCGTCGCCCTGATGCGCGTCAGCGGCAACCCGATCCTGGCCGGCCTGTCGGCGACCTACGTCTATTTCTTCCGCGGCACGCCGATGCTGATCCAGCTGCTGTTCTGGTTCAACGCGCTGCCAACCATGTTCCAGCGCGTCCAGTTGGCAATTCCGTTCACCGACATCGTCCTGATGGATGCGCCGACCACGGCGGTGGTCACGCCATTCGTCGCCGCTCTCGCCGGCCTCGGGCTCGCTGAAGGGGCCTATATGGCGGAAATCGTCCGCGCCGGCATCCTGGCGGTGGACAAGGGCCAGCGGGCCGCCGCCCGCGCCATCGGCATGACCGAGGCGCAGGTGCTGCGCCACATCGTCATCCCGCAGGCGGCGCGCATCATCATCCCGGCCGGCGGCAACCAGTACATCATGCTGCTGAAATCGACCTCGCTGGCCTCCGCCATCGGCTTCCTGGAGCTGCTGCGCATCTCCACCGACATCTACTCGTCCAACTTCATGGTCATCGAGCTGCTGGCGGTCGCCGCCTTTTGGTACCTGGTGATGACGGCCTTCGCCACCGCCATCCAGACCGCGCTCGAAAAGACCTTCCCCCAGAGGTAGCCATGGACAGCTCGATCAAGGCCGCGGCCGTGGTTCTCGATTCCGTCTCCAAATCCTATGGACCGGTCGAGATCCTGAAGAACGTGTCGGTCACCATCGCGCCGGGGGAGGTGGTCACCCTCCTCGGCCCGTCCGGGGCCGGAAAATCCACCCTGCTGCGCTGCATCAATCATCTGGAGACGATCAGCGCCGGCCGCATCTATGTGCATGGCAGGCTCATCGGCTACCGCGAGGCCCGCGACACCCTGCACGAGCTGTCCGACCGCGAGATCAGCGCCCAACGCCGCTCGATCGGCATGGTGTTCCAGAGCTTCAACCTGTTCCGCCACATGACGGTGCTGCAGAACGTCATGAGCGGGCCGGTCCATGTGCTGCGCACGCCGAAGGCCAAGGCCGAAGCGCTCGCCCGCGATCTGCTGGCCAAGGTCGGCCTGCCGGACAAGGCGGACCGCTATCCGTCCGAACTGTCGGGCGGTCAGCAGCAGCGTGTCGCCATCGCCCGCACCCTGGCGCTGGCGCCCAGCGTCATGCTGTTCGACGAGCCGACCAGCGCACTCGATCCGGAGCTGTCGCAGGAGGTGATCATGACCATCCGCAGTCTGGCGGAGCAGGGCTACACGATGCTGATCGCCACGCACGAGATGGCCATCGCCCGCGACTTTGCGGACCGGGTGATCTTCATGGTGCATGGCGAGGTGGTGGAGGACGTGACCGCGCACAGTTTCTTCACCTCGCCCCGGCACGAACGCAGTCGGCAGTTCGTCGCCCGGCATGCAGGCTGACGGCTCATCGAAGGATCCCGCCATGCCCGACAGCATCGACCACGTAATTTCCGGTCGCCTCCCCGGCAGAGCGCGCAAGCGTGTCGGCACCGACCTGCTGGCGGCCGATGTCCACGCAAGGCTCCGCTCCAGGATCCTGACTTTCGAGATCCAGCCCGGTTCGCGCCTTGTGGAGGACGAGATCTCCACAGGCCTGGGAGTTGGCCGCACGCCGGTGCGCGAAGCTCTCCTGCGCCTTCAGGGCGAGGGGCTGGTCAGCCGGCAGAAGGGCTGGGTGGTGGAGAGCACCGATGCCGACTGTATCGACCGCGTGTTCGAAAGCCGGGTCGCCATCGAAGGCTATGCCACACGCCTCGCCACGCTGCGCGCCAGCCCTGCCGACATCGGCGACCTGATGGCGCTGGTGGAGGAAATGGACGGCTTCGACACGATGAGCCGCGCCGCCCTCAACCAGCTCAACCGCGGCTTCCACGAGCGCATCGTGGCGTTGTCCGGCAACCCCTTCTTCGTGGAGATGCATGAACGCACCCAGTTCCATTACTGGAACATGCGCATGCCCGTCCTCTTCACGCGGGAGCAGGCGGTGATGACCAACGAGCAGCACCGGCTGATCCTCGGCGCCCTGTCCAGCGGGGACCCCGACGGTGCCGAACGGCACGCGCGCGAGCATGTCGCGACGACGCACCGGATCGTCCGCGATGCGCTCGACGGATGATGGTGACACTGGAGGCCGGAGGAACGCATCTCTATCCGGGGGCCAGATGCATGGTGCGGAGCGGCAGTCTGCCTGCATGGCCATCGCCGCAGCCGGCCACCTGCCTGCTGGTGTTTGCCGACGGCGCTTTTGCCGCGGGGCTTCTGACCGCCCGCGGCGGCACGGACTGGCTGCTCGCGGTGAACGCCCATCCGACCGGCCGCGGCAGCGCCATCCCGGCCCGGCGTTGGCTGGTCACGGTCGACCGAACAGGTGGAAAATCCGCCCTCCGCGTGCGGGCGAAGCTGCCGCCGGCCTGACCAACCAAGCCTGTCCCTTTCGTTCGGAAAGCACGATCCATGATGCGGTCCCTGCACCGTTCGCTCGCCTGCGGAACAGCGTTGATCGTCGGATCGATGCTGTTGTTCAGCCTGTCGGACGTTTTCGCGAAGCAGCTGGCGCAAAGCATCCATCCGGTGGAGATCGCTTGGCTGCGCTGCCTGGGTGCGGTGTTCCTGCTGCTGCCGGTGGTGGCGGCGCGGCCACGGCTGCTGCGCAGCGCGCGCCCCGGCGCCCAGATCGCACGCGGCTTGAGCCTGCTGGCATCGACGACGCTGCTGATCGCCGGGCTGCGCCACCTTGGATTGGCCGAGGCGACGATGCTGGTGTTCATGTCGCCCTTCATCCTGACGGCGCTGTCGGCGCTGCTGTTCGGCGACCGGGTGTCCGGTTCCCACTGGGCGGCGGTCGGGATCGGGCTGGCCGGGGTGGCGGTTGTGGTGCGGCCGGGAATGGACGGCATGACCGCAGCCGCGGCACTGCCCATCCTGTCCTCGCTGTGCTGGGCAGTCGGCATGCTGTGCACCCGCCGCATCGGCAGCGGCGATCCGCCGGTGACGACGCTGGTCTGGTCGGTCGCCGTCGGCCTCGTTGCGGCGAGCCTTGCCGTGCCTTTCCATTTCACCCCGCTGGATGCCGGGCAGGCGGTCGCCGCGGCGGGGATGGCGGCGGCCTGGACCGCAGCCCATTTCTGCATCGTCCTTGCCTATCGGACCCATCCCGCATGGCAGCTGGCACCCTTCTCCTACTCGCAGGTCGTCTGGTCGGTCATCCTCGGCTACGCGATCTTTGCGGAGTTGCCGGACGCCCTCGCCTTCCTCGGTTC
This sequence comes from Alphaproteobacteria bacterium, assembly GCA_046570145.1. Taxonomy (GTDB): domain Bacteria; phylum Pseudomonadota; class Alphaproteobacteria; order Azospirillales; family Azospirillaceae; genus Azospirillum. Next base: position 35,445 of record JBKHVJ010000200.1, on the reverse strand, counting down.
CGCCCTGATCCTGTCCGGCGGCCTGCTGGCCGCCCTGCGCGGCGCCACCGCCATCCGCAAGCCACTCGAGTCCACTTCCCCATAAGGAGCCAAGACCGGCCATGCCGACCATCTTCGACACACTGCATCACGTCTGTATCGTTGTCCGCGACCTCGACAAGGCGGTCGCCTACTACCAGTCGCTGGGCATCGGCCCCTGGTACGATTACCCGAAGGCCGGTCCCTATGTGGAGTTCGAGGTGCCGAACGAGGCCGCGTCCAAGGCGATGCGCTACAAGTGCGCGGATCTCGCCAATGTGCAGATCCAGCTGTGCGATCCGGGCGAGTTGGACTCGCCGCAGCGCCGTTTCCTGGATCGGCAGGGCGAAGGCGTGTACCACCTGGGCTTCGAAGTGCCGGACCGCGATGCCGCCGAGGCGGAGGGCCGCGGTCGTGGGCTGGGCATCATCGCCCGCGGGCGCCGCGCCGACGGGACGGGATTCTGCTACTTCGACACGCGCGGCGATGCGGGGGTGGTGCTGGAAATCCGCAAGTCGGGATCCTGACGGCCGGCGTCTCAGAACCCGTCCAGGGCGTCCTTCACGATATCGTAGGTGACTTGGACATGCTCCCGTGCGGCTTCCTCGGCCGCGTTTTCGCGGTGTTCGGCAAGGGCGGCCAGGATCCGTCGGTGCTGATCGTTGGCAGCCTGGGTCTGCTCCTTCGTGAAGATGATGGGCAGGCGCATGTTCCAATAGTGGAACAGGGTCTTCTCATGCATGTCCACGAAGAACTGGTTGCCAGACATCTCGATGATGCGGCGGTGGAAGCCGCGGTTCAGCTGGTTCAGTTGCGCGCGGGGCATCCGCTCGAAGCCGTCCATCTCTTCGACCAGCGCGCTGAGTTCCTGGACCTGCTCGGCCGTCGCCCGCGCGGCGGCGAGGCGGGTGGCGTATCCTTCGATGGCGATGCGGCTTTCGAAGATGGCCTGCATGTGCGACGGGTCGGTGCTCTCCACCACCCAGCCCTTTTCCCGGCTGACCAGACCCTCGCCCTGAAGGCGCAGAAGCGCCTCGCGCACCGGCGTGCGGCCGACCTCCATGCTGGCGGATATCTCGTCCTCCACCAGACGCGTGCCGGGCTTGATCTCGAAAGTCAGGATCTTGGAGCGGAGCCGCGCGTGGACATCGGCTGCAAGGAATTCCGTGCCGTTACGCTTGCTCATGAACCCCGTTTCCTCCCGATTCCACGGCGGGCCGGACCGACGCCGCCCCGGCTGCTCGAGGAGGGCAACGGCCGCAACACCCTGCACTGTCCATCCTTGAAGCATAAAGACCGCGTGCTTGGCAAACGCTCCGGCTGCGGCATTCGCTCCTCCGGTGCATGGCCGGCCTTCCCAATGGCCGTGGCTTTCACGGAACCGGGGCCGGAAAACCGGCGAAAATGCGGATTTCCCATCCGATCCTGTATCGAACCACGGCACTCCTGCCCATAGGCCGGCAGCATCCCCGACAGACGGACGAAGGCGGCATCCGCCCAGCGTCCACCGCATTCCAATGACAGAAGATCGGACAATCATGCACACGAGCCCCGCGTCTGGAGACGCGATCCTTCTGATTGGCGCCGGCCGCATGGGGAACGCCCTGCTGCGCGGCTGGCTGGCGCAAGGCGTTCCGGCCGTCTCCGTTACGGTGATCGACCCGCATCCGAGCGAAGAACTCGAAAGGCTGGCGGCAGACACAGGCTTCCGGCTGAACCCTGCAGAGACCGGCCCGGCCGATGTCGTGGTGGTGGCGGTCAAGCCCCAGCTGGCCGTGGCGGCAGCGCAGGACTTGCAGGCGCGGCTTGGCGGACACACCCTCGTCGTGTCGATCATGGCTGGCAAGACACTGGCCGACCTGCGCCGCCTGTTTCCAACGGCCGGCGCCTTCGTCCGAGCCATGCCGAACCTTGCCGCCGCAGTGGGGCGCGGCGCAACCGTCGTCTTCCCCGATCCATCCTGCCCGGTCGAGCGCGCGGAGCAGGCGGCGAGGTTGCTCACCGCGGTCGGCGGTGTCGAGTGGCTGGCGACCGAGGCTCTGATGGACGCGGCCACCGCCGTGTCCGGTTCCGGCCCGGCCTATGTGTTCTATCTGGTGGAATGCCTGACCCGGGCGGGCATCGAAGTCGGCCTGCCGCCGCAAACGGCCGAGCGGCTGGCCCGCGCGACCATCGAGGGCGCCGGCGAGCTGCTGCGCCAGACCGGGCTTCCGGCGGCGGAATTGCGCGGCAACGTGACCTCGCCGGGCGGAACCACGCAGGCCGGCCTGTCGGTGCTGATGAGCGGCGCTCGGATGGAGGCGCTCGTCTCCGCGACTGTCGCTGCCGCTGCGGCCCGCGCCCGGGACCTGGGAGGCCTTGCCGCCACCTCGTCCTGAACCGCGCATGCACCCCCCGGACCTCTGGGCTCAAATCTCACTTCGCCGACCTGCCTAGCGACAAGTTGACGGTGCCGGCCTCCTGGCGGTCTGCGAGGGTGCCGCCCGGATGCGCAAGGCCCAGGCGCACGAACGCCCCGGCTCTTTCGAACCGGGGCGTCAGGTGTCGGTGGTTGCGGGAGCGGGATTTGGCCTTTACCGAACGATGAGGCGCTCTTGAGCGCGGTAGGATAGACGCCCCGCTTCCCTCCCTCCCTCTCAATAAGGCCGGTCGCCCAGTACGGTGGCGCGGTGCATGATGCGCCGGTGCGGCGCATAGTCGTTCACCGCGTAATGCTGTGTCGACCTGTTGTCCCACAGCACCAGATCGTCGGTTTTCCAGCGCCAGCGCACCGTGTATTCCGGCCGGCTGATATGGTCGTACAGAAAATCGAGGATCGCCGCACTTTCGCGGTCGCTCAGCCCGACGATGCGCGAGGTGAAATTCTCGTTCACGAACAGGGCCTTGGCCCCGCTGACCGGATGGGTGCGGATGACTGGATGAACCACCGCCGGGTGCTTGTCCCGCGCCGCTTTCCAGCGCGCATGGGTCTCATGATCGCCGTTGTGCCGCCATTCCGGGAAGGAGCGGGTGAAGTCGTGCAGGGCCTTCAGCGGCTCCAGCAGGCGGCGGATCGGTTCGGACAGGCCGTTGTAGGCGGCGATGTTGCTGGCCCACACCGTGTCGCCGCCGATGGGCGGAATCAGCTTGCCCGACAATGCGACGATGGCCGGCGGCGTTTCGATGCAGGTGACGTCGGTGTGCCAGACATCGTTGTCGCTCGGATTGTGCGGACCGGTGTCCAGCACCATGATCTCCGGCTGCTCGGGCACCCTGGGATAGATCGGATGGATGTGCAACTGCCCGAAGCGGGCAGCGAAGTCGCGCTGCTGCTTCGACGTCAGCGGCTGGTTTTCGAAGAACAGAACCTGATGGGTGACCAGTGCCCGCTCCAACGCCGCCACTTCGCCGTCCGACAGCGGGAGGGAGAGGTCGATACCCTCCACCCGCGCGCCGATGGCGGGGCTGACGGGCGTGACGGTCAGGGTGGACAGGGCGATGTCAGGCATGGCGGTTCCCCAAATCTTGTTGTTCGTCAGAGTGCGTTCTTGTGATTTGCCAGCCTCAGGATTTGCCCTTCCACGGCACCAGCCAGGCTTCCAGCAGGCGCATTCCATAGGAAAAGGCGAAGGCGAAGACGGCGATGATGCCGATGCCGACGAAGACGACGTCGGTGGCGAGGAAATGCGAGGCGGACATGATCATGAAGCCGATGCCGCGGGTGGCGGCGATCAGCTCCGCCGCGACCAGCGTGCTCCAGCCGACGCCGATGCCGATGCGCAGTCCGGTCAGGATCTCCGGCAGGGCGCTGGGCAGCACGATGGTGCGGAACAGCTGCCAGCGGCCGGCGCCCAGCGACAGCGCGGCGTTCACCCGCTCTATCGGCAGAGCCCGGACGCCGGCCTGGGCCGACAGGCAGACCGGCGCGAACATCGCCAGCGTCAGCAGGACGATCTTCGACACTTCGCCGATGCCGAGCCAGATGATCATCAGCGGCAGATAGGCCAGCGGCGGCAGCGGCCAGTAGAATTCGATAGGCGTGTCGAAGATGCCCTTGGCCCAGCGGTTCAGCCCCATCGCCAGCCCCAGCGGAATGCCGAGCGACGCGGCGATGACGGCGGCGGAGAAGATGCGGAACAGGCTGGCCGACACATGCTCCCACAGGGTGGCTCCGGCATAGCCATCCTCGAGGACCGCCAGGAACTGGGCCGCCACCTCCTGCGGCGTGGGCAGGAACAGCGGCGGCACCAGCCGGTACTGCGCCACCAGGAACCACGCCGCCAGCAGCAGGGCCGCGGTGGCAAGGCTGATCGGCCCGGTGCGGGCACCGTCCAGTCCGAAGGGATGGAGCCGGACGATCCTCGGCCGGTCCGCCGGGCCAAGGACCCGGTCGGCGACGCCGTCGCCGGGGCGGGCGATGTCGGTCATTGAAGCACCTTCCGGCGGGAGTCCGTCTCGGCTTGCGGCCGGTGCACCAGGGAGCGGATCTCGTCATAGAGTTCGGCGAATTCCGGCGCCGACAGGATGGCCCGCACGTCGCGCTCGGCGGCGAAACGACGGACGAAATCCAGGTCGAAGCGGGCGACGATGCGGCCGGGGCGCGGCGACATCACCACCACAGCGGTGCCCAGGAACAGCGCCTCCTCGATGGAATGGGTGATGAAGAAGATGCGCTTGCCGGTCCGCGCCCAGACGTCGATCAGCAATTCCTGCATCTGTTCGCGCGTCAGGCTGTCGAGCGCGCCGAAGGGCTCGTCCATCAGCAGGATCTTCGGATCGGTCGCCAGCGCGCGGGCGATGCCGACGCGCTGGCGCATGCCACCCGACAGCTCGTGCGGAGCGGCGGCGGCGAAACCTTCCAGCCCGACCAGCCCCAGCAGATCCTTCGCGCGCTCGCGCCGCTCCCTGGCGGGAACCCCGGCGAAGCGCAGACCGAGCGCCACATTGTCGGCGACGCTGCTCCAGGGCAGCAGCGTGTCCTTCTGGAACACCACGCCGCGGTCGGCGCCGGGGCTGGCGACCGGCCGGCCGTCCAGCGTGATCGATCCTTCCGACAGGGGCAGGAAGCCGGCGATGGCGTTCAGCAGCGTCGATTTCCCGCAGCCCGATGCCCCCAGCGCCACGACGATGCTGTTGGCGTCGATGTCGAGCGACGCGCGGTCCAGCGCATGGACCACCCGGCCGTCGCGGGCGGAGAAGAAGACGCTGGCGTTGCGGACCTGGAGCATGGGCGCTCTCCTGTCGGCGGTTTGGCTTAGCGGACGTCCTTGACGTAATCGGCAGTGACGAAGCCGCCGTAGCTGGGCAGCACGGTGGTGATCTTCTTCTGTTCCTTCAGGAACTCCGCCGTGTCCTTCAGGATCTTGCCCGCACCGCTTCCCTCGCCGCCGGCCAGCCAGGCGGTGGAGGCCTGGATCTCCGCCGGAACCAGCGACAGGTTGGTCAGCGCAGACGCCTGATCGGACGGCGTGCCGCCCAGCAGCTTCGCCAGCGTCTTCGCATTCTCCGAGTCCGGCCCCCAGGCCGCCTTGTCGTTGCGGAAGGAGGCGCCGTAGCGCTCGACGGTGCCGGCGAAGCTTTTCAGGAAGGCGGGATTGTCCTTGGCGAAGGCGGCGGTCGCGACCCAGGCGGTGAAGGTGGGGGCGCCACGGTCGGCCACCTCGCGCGAGGTCAGCAGCACCTTGCCGGTCTTCTTCAGTTCGGTCAGCGCGGGGTCCCAGACGAAGGCGCCGTCCAGGTCGCCGCGGTTCCAGGCGGCAACGATGTCCGGCTGCGGGATGGCGAAGACCTGGGCGTCACGCTCCGTCAGCTTCTCCTGCTTCAGGACGGCGAGCAACTGGTAATGGTCGGTGGAGACCGGCGCCGCGGCCAGCTTCTTGCCCTTCAGGTCCGACGGCTTTTCGATGCCCGACCCGTTGCGCACAACCAGGGCCTCGTCGGTACCGGAGATGGTCGCGAGGTGGAAGGCCTTCACGTCCAGCCCGCGGCTGACCGCGGCGGCGAAGGGGCTGGAGCCGACATAGCCGACCTGCACGTCGCCCGAGGCGATGGCGGCAAAGATCTCGGCCCCCGAATTGAACTTGCGGAAGTCGATCTCGGTGCCGGTCGCCTTGGCGAAATCGCCGTTGGCGATGGCGACCGAGGAGGGAAGCGCGTCGGTCTGATAGCCGACCACGACCTTGCCGGACGCGGCTTCGGCGGTGAGGGGAGCTGCAAAGGGAGCGATGGTCGCCAGGGCGACATAGAGGAAGGCGGGCAGAATGGGCTTCATCGTCGTGTTCCCCGTCACGGTGTGAATGCCGGCTTGCGAGCGCCGGAAATCCGAATGTCCGGGAACTCTAAAGCGACGTTCGCGCCGTTGTCACCATTAAATCTATTTTCCTATGGGGAAATATGTAATTATACCGCATGTATCTTGTGAAATATCGTTTTCTGAGCGTCGCAAGGCGGTATGGCAACCCGGACTTTCTCACCGTCCACTGACCGGGCGCGGTACCGATTCCGCCAAAAAAACGTTCGATCCGAAGCTGACGCTTGACCTCGCCCCATTTTCCTACTTTCCTATAGATTATTCGGTAATTAAACGTCATCGCTGTGTGATTTTCCGCAGCCGTTCGGAAAATCCTGTACCCCACCACCTGACAAGGAGATCCGCCATGCAGGGTTTGGATGATTTCGACCGGATGGTGATGGCGTCGCTCTGCCCCTCCGGCGCGCTCGTGTTGCCGCTTCTGCCGCCCGATGGACCGGCGGCCGATCCGGCGGCCGGGGTGAGCGGCGATGGCGTCGCGGACGATGGCCATGGGGATGGCGGCGGCCATGAGGACGGCAGCCTGCTTCCCCTCGGCCTCGGCATCGTCTCGGCCATTCTCCTGGCTTCGCTGGCGGCGCTGGCCTGATCTGGCTGCCGGCCGCTTACACACTCTCGAAGGATAAGAAAAAGTGGCGGTTCAGGACCATGACGCATACTGGCACCCCGGTCTGGAAACCCAGAGCCGCACGGACTGGCGGCAACTGCAGCTCGACCTGCTGAAGGACCATCTGCGGCACGCTTACGAAGGCTCGCCCTACTACCGTGCCGCCTTCGACGCGCAAGGGGTGTCGCCGGCCGACCTGCGCACGCTGGACGATCTGCGGCGCTTTCCCTTCCTGGGCAAGGCGACCATCCGCGACCGCCAGATCGCGGTGCCGCCCTTCGGCGATCTGGTCGCCGTGCCGGAACGGGAGATCGTCTACATTTCCGCCTCCAGCGGATCGACCGGTGTGCCGACCGCCTCACCCTTCACCGCCAAGGACTTCGAGGAGTGGATCGACTATGAGGCGCGGCAGTTCTGGTCGAGCGGCCTGCGCCCGACCGACCGCTACGCCCATGCGCTCAACTTCTCGCTGTTCGTCGGCGGCCCCTGCGTGCTGGGCGCGCAGAAGCTGGGAGCGCTCAGCATCCATGCCGGAACCCTGCCGTCTGAACGGCTGCTGGCGGTGCTGAACCAGTTCAGGGCGACGGCGCTGTGGACGACGCCATCCTATGCCTGGCACCTGGGCGAGACCGCCCAGCGCGAGGGCATCGACCCCGCCCGCGACCTCGCCGTCCGCCGCCTGTTCGTGGCGGGCGAGCCCGGCGGCTCCATCCCCGAGACGCGGCAGCGGATCGAGGCTCTGTGGGGTGCCGAAGTCTACGACTATTACGGCCTGTCCGACATCTTCGGCTCCTGCGCCGGCATGTGCGTGGAGAAGGACGGTCTGCACTGGGCCGAGGACCATATCCTGGTCGAGGTGCTGGACCCGGAGACCCTGGAACCGGTGCCGGAGGGCGGGCGCGGCGAGCTGGTGCTGACCACCCTGCGCAAGCGCGCCCGCCCGATCATCCGCTTCCGCACCGGCGACATCGTGTCGGTAACGACGGAACCCTGCCGCTGCGGCCGCACCTCCCTGCGGCTGAAGGGGGTTCATGGACGGCTCGACGACATGCTGATCGTCAAGGGCGTCAACCTGTTCCCCGGCGACGTGGAGGCGGTGGTGCGCCAGGATCCGGCGCTGACCGGCGAATACCGGCTGGTGCTGGACCGGGTCGATCGGCTGGACCGCCTGACGGTGGAGGTGGAGCACACCCAGGGCTTCAACGGCGATCTCGAAGACCTGCGGGGGCGCCTGCGCCGCCAACTGAAGGCTGCCACCGGTGTCGGGGCGGAGGTCGCCCTGCTCGCCCCCGGCACCCTGCCCCGCGCCGTCCACAAGGCCAAACGAATCGACGACCGCCGCAAACACGTCTGGTCGTGACCCAATCCACTGACGGAGCCCGCTCCCATGCCGGACACCCATCTTCCCGTCACCGAGCAACGGCCCGACGACATCGCGCCCGAACACATTGCTTTGGCGACGGACCGCCTGTTCCTCAGCGCCCGCACGCCGCAATCCTGGTCGGACCGGCCGGTACCGGCGGAGACGCTGCATCGCCTCTACGAACTGGTCCGGCTGGCGCCGACCGCCTTCAACGGCAGCCCGGCGCGCTTCGTCTTCCTGACCACGCCGGAGGCCAAGAACCGGCTGCGCCCGGCGCTGAGCCGCGGCAACCAGTCCAAGCTGACGGCCGGGGCCATCGCCATCGTCGCCTATGACCGCCGCTTCTTCGAACATCTGCCGCTGCTGAGCCCGCATTACGACCCCTCGCCGATGTTCGTCGACGAGCCGTCGCTGGCCGAAACCACGGCGTTCCGCAACGGGTCGCTCCAGGCCGGCTACCTGATCCTGGCCGCCCGGCTGCTGGGGCTGGATGCCGGACCGATGTCCGGCTTCGATGCCGAGGCGGTCGATGCGGAGTTCTTCGCCGACGGCCGCCTGCGCACGAACCTGCTGGTGGCGCTGGGCCATGCCGACGGACAGCCGTCGCGCCCGCGCGCCCCGCGGCTGGACGTGTCGAAGGCGGTGGTCGTCCTTTGATCCAAACGCCGTAACGGCCGCCCGGACGAACGAACCGGCCGGCCGAACCGGAGAGCACCCATGAGCGTGAACGACACGGCCGCCGCACCGCCGGCGGTCAACGGCGCAGCTTTGCCCGGTGGCGGCTCCCTGCCATCCGGCCTCCCGCTGCGCTTTTCCGCCGCCGCCCTGCTGTGGTTCCTTGCCGCCGGGGTGACCGCCCTGTGGCCCGATGCCGCCGATGCCCAGGAATGGGAGCGGACCGGCGAGTTCGCCAGCCTGCTGGTGGTCGCCGCCGGACTGCTGGCGCTGATCGCACCATTGACCGTGGTCATCCGCCCGGCGGCGCGCAGCCGGCTGGCATCCGCCATCGCGGGCCTTTCGGCGTCCGTTCCCTGGCTGATCGCCATCGCGCTGGGCGTCACCGGCTGGCAGATCCTGACCGCCAAGATCAACCTGCTGCCGCGGCCCTTCTTCGTCCCGCCCCAGGCTCTGCTGGAGGTCTATCTCGACGACTGGCCGCGGCTGCTCGACTGCTTCGCCGCCTCGCTGAAGCTGCTGGTCACCGGCTTTGCCGTGGGTTCGGTGCTGGGCATGGTGACGGGGGTCGCCATCGGCTGGTCGCGCGCGGTCGGCTACTGGGTCCACCCGGTGCTGCGGCTGATCGGCCCGCTGCCGGCGACCGCCTGGCTGCCCATCGCCTTCTTCGCCTTCCCGACCAGCTGGAGCGCCAGCGTCTTCCTGATCGCGCTCGCCAGCGGCGTGCCGGTGACCGTCCTCACATGGTCCGGCGTGGCCGGGGTCAACAGCGCCTATTACGACATCGCCCGCACGCTGGGCGCGTCGCAACGCTTCCTGGTGCTGAAGGTCGCCGTCCCGGCGGCGATGCCGCATGTCTTCGTCGGCCTGTTCATGGGGCTCGGCGCCTCCTTCGCCGTTTTGGTGGTGGCGGAGATGCTGGGCGTGAAGTCCGGCGTCGGCTGGTACCTGCAATGGGCCCAGGGCTGGGCGGCCTACGGCAACATGTACGCGGCCCTGCTGGTGATGGCGCTGGTCTGCTCCGGTCTGGTGACGCTGCTGTTCCGCGTCCGCGACCGCCTGCTCGCCTGGCAGAAGGGAATGCTGAAATGGTAGCGCTCGAAAACACCGACACCGCCGGCCAATCCGCAGGCATGACCATCGACGTGCAGGCGGTCAGCCACAGCTTCGAACTGCACGGCGCGCCGCTTCCGGTCCTGGACGGGGTGGAACTGCGGGTGGAGCCGGGCGAACTGGTCGCCCTGCTGGGCCCGAGCGGCTGCGGAAAATCCACCCTGCTGCGCCTCGTCGCCGGTCTGGAGCCGCCCAGCCGCGGCCGCATCCTGGCCGACGACCGCCCGATCATCGGTCCCGACCCGTCGCGCGTCGTCGTGTTCCAGGATCCGACGCTCTATCCCTGGCGCACCGTGCGCGACAATGTCGCCCTGGGGCTGGAGGCGCGCGGCCTGCTGCGCACCCAAGGCCATCGGGTGGACAAGGCGCTGGCGCTCGTCGGGCTGACCGGCTTCGAGAAGGCCTATCCGCACCAGCTGTCGGGCGGCATGGCCCAGCGGGCGGCACTGGCCCGCGCGCTGGTCAACGACCCGCGCCTGCTGATCCTCGACGAGCCGTTGGGCAAGCTGGACAGCCTGACCCGGCTCGCCATGCAGAGCGAACTGGTCGATCTGTGGCGCAGCACCGGCTTCACCGGCCTTCTCGTGACCCACGACGTCGAAGAGGCGCTGTTCATGGCGACCCGCGTCATCGTGTTCAGCGGCCGCCCTGCCCGCATCAAGGCCGACCTGCCCGTCGACCGCCCCTATCCCCGCCACCGCGGCGATCCCGTTCTGACCGAGCTTCGCCACCGCATTCTCGAACTGCTCGGCCTTGCCGAGACCTGGTGAGGACGACCGACCATGCCCGACAGCAAAGTGCCCGATACAGCCACCCCCAATCTGCCGCGCCTGCGCGGCTTCATCGCCGACTTCACCCGGCTGGTGGAACGGCACGGCGACGACGAGGCGGCAGTGCTGGACGCCGGCCGCGTCCTGCTGGCCGATCTGATCGCGACCGACGACTGGCTGCCCGACGCCTACGCCCGGCCCGACCCGGTGCATTACCGCCAGTATCTGCTGCATTGCGATCCGTACGAACGCTTCTCCGTCGTCAGCTTCGTCTGGGGACCGGGGCAGCGGACGCCGATCCACGACCACACCGTCTGGGGCCTCGTCGGCATCCTGCGCGGGGCGGAGCGCTCGCAACGTTACGATCTGCAGCAGCAGGGCGGGCCGCCCCTGGCCCATCCGCCCGAGATCCTGAAGGCGGGCTCCGTGGAGGCGGTGTCGCCCCGCATCGGCGACGTCCATGCCATCGCCAACGCGCTGCCCGACCGGCCGTCCATCAGCATCCACGTCTATGGCGGCAACATCGGCGCCGTCCGGCGGTCGGTGTTCGACCCGCTGACCGGCCAGCGCAAGCCCTTCATCTCCGGCTACGCCAACAGCGCCCTGCCCAACCTGTGGGACCGCTCGCAACCCGTCCCCCATGCCGCCTGAGGATCCCAAGCATCATGACCGCAGCCGCACCGCTCGCCACCCGCAAGCCCGCCGACATCCGCCGCGCCTGGATCGAGCGCGACGAGGTCGCCCTGCTCGACGCGCGGGAGGAAGGCCCCTATTCGCTGGCCCACCCGCTGTTCGCCGTCTCAATCCCGCTCAGCCGGGTGGAGTTGCTGGCCTACGACCTGCTGCCGCGGCGCGACGTGCCGATCGCCGTCTATGACGATGGCGAAGGCTATGCCGAGCCGGCCGCCCGCCGCCTCCAGGCGCTGGGCTACCGCGATGTGACTCTGCTGGAAGGCGGACTGGCCGGCTGGATCGCCGCAGGCTTCGAGGTCTACCGGGACGTGAATGTGCCCAGCAAGGCCTTCGGCGAGTGGGTCGAGCACCATCGCCACACCCCATCGCTGCCGGCGGCGGAGGTCAAGGCGCTGATCGACGCCAAGGCCGATCTGGTCATCCTCGACGCCCGCCGTTTCGAGGAGTTCCGCACCATGTCGATCCCCGGCGGCATCAGCGTGCCGGGGGCCGAGCTGGTCAAGCGCGTCCACGACATCGCTCCCGATCCCGACACGCTGGTGGTCGTCAATTGTGCCGGCCGCACGCGGTCGATCATCGGCACGCAATCCCTGGTGAATGCCGGCATCCCCAACCGGGTCGCCGCCCTGCGCAACGGTACCATCGGCTGGACGCTCGACGGGCTGACGCTCGACGGCGGGCGTGACGGTCGCTTCCCGGAGGTATCGGCCGAGGGCGATGCCGCCGGCCGCCGGGCGGCGCGCGCTGTTGCCGACCGGGCCGGTGTCGGCCGGATCGATGCGAAGACGCTCGACCGCTTCCGCGGCGACGAACGCCGCACGCTGCACCTGTTCGATGTGCGCACACCGGAGGAGTACGAGGCGGGCCATCTGCCGGGCTTCCGCCATGCCGCCGGCGGCCAGCTGGTCCAGGCGACCGACGAGTATGTTGGGGTGCGCGGCGCCCGTATCGTCCTGGCCGACGATCCGGCCGGCGGCGGCGGTCCGCGCGCCGACATGACCGCCTCCTGGCTCGCCCAGCTTGGCTGGGAGGTGCATGTGCTGGAGGGCGACGTGTCGGCCCTGGGCAGCGAGAGCGGCCCCGACCGCCGCCGCCTGCCGCCGGAACCGCAGGTAGGGGCCGAGACCATCGCGCCGCGCGACCTTCTGGCCCTGCTGGAGAATGGCGAGGCGGCGGTGATCGACATCACCCGCAGCCCGCGCTACCGCGCCGGGCACATTCCGGGGGCGTATTTCTCCACCCGCGCCCGGCTGGCCGGCACCTTCGCCCGCCTGCCCAAGGGGGTGCGGCCGGTGCTGACCTGCGGCGACGGCACGCTGACCCGCTATGCCGTCGCCGACTTTCCCGCCGACCGGCGCCCTCTGCTGCTGGAGGGCGGCACCAAGGGTTGGGTGGCCGCCGGACTGCCGCTCAGCACGGACCTCGACCGGCTGGGGGGCGAACCCGACGACGTCTACAAGCGCCCCTACGAGGGCACCGACAACAGCGCCGCCGCCATGCAGGGCTACATCGACTGGGAACTCGAGCTGGTCGACCAGCTGAAGCGCGACGGCGCCCACAATTTCCACGTCATCTGATGGAGGCGACCATGCCAACCGTTTCCCGTTCGCTGCCGCCCATTTCCCGCCGACACGCCCTCGGTCTCGGTCTTGGTGCCGCAGTTGCCGGCCTCCTGCCCCTGCAACAGGCACAGGCGGCCATTCCGGCCGGAACCGTGCTGAAGGTCGGTGACCAGAAGGGCGGCGTGCAGTCGGTTCTGGAGGCCGCCGGGCTTCTGGCCGACCTGCCCTACCGCATCGAGTGGAGCCAGTTCCCGGCCGCCGCCCCGCTGCTGGAGGCGCTGAACGCCGGCGCCATCGAGGTCGGTTATGCCGGCGACGCGCCGACCACCTTCGCGCTGGCCGCCGGCACCTCGGCGAAGATCATCGGCGCCGTGCGCTCCAACCCGCAGAGCACGACCATCCTGGTGCCGGGCAACTCGCCCATCCGCAGCGTCGCCGACCTGACGGGCAAGACCATCGGCACCGGGCGCGGCTCCATCGGCCATTATCTCGTGCTGGCGGCGTTGAAGGCGAACGGGCTGAAGCCCGGTGACGTGAAGATCGCCTTCCTGCTGCCGTCGGACGCCAAGTCGGCGCTCGCCGCCGGCTCGATCGACGCATGGTCGACCTGGGGCATCTATGTGTCGCAGGCGCTGCTGGTGGACGGTGCCCGCGCGGTCGTCACCGGAACGGGGCTGATGAGCGGCCTGTCCTACCAGTCCGCCACGCTGGAGGCCATCGCCACCAAACGCGAGGCTCTGGCCGACCTGATCCGCCGCACCTCCGCCGCCCGGCTGTGGGCGCTGGAGAACAGCACCGCCTATGCCGACATCTGGGCCAAGGCCGTCGGCGTCGATCCCGCCATCGCCCGCCACACCTTCGGCGTCGAACGGGCTCGGCCGGTCGCCATCGACAACTCGGTCATCGCCGACCAGCAGGCGACATCCGATGTCTGGCGCGAATTCGGCATCATCCAGAACCGGCTGGATGCCGCGGCGATCTTCGATCCCGGCTTCAACAGCGCGCTGCCCGCCTGACGGCAAAGGTCGGCCCGAAGGCGACGCGATGGCGATGCTCCCCACCAACCTCGACATGGACGTGCTGCGGGCGCTGGTGATCGCCATGGAGCATGGCGGCTTCGCCCGCGCCGCCGAACGGCTCGGCCGGACCCAGTCGGCGATCAGCCTGCAGATGAAGAAGCTGGAGGAGCAGGTCGGCCAGCCGCTGTTCCGCAAGGCCGGGCGCACGGTGGCGCTGACCGATGCCGGCGACCTGCTGCTGGGCTACGCCCGCCGCATCGTCGCGCTGAACGATGAAGCCCTGTCGGCCGCCCGCGGCCGGACGATGGACGGCACCGTGCGCGTCGGCTTCCCCCAGGATCTGGCGGAGCGCTGGCTGCCCACCGTGCTCGGCTCCTTCCACCAGGCTCATCCCCGCATCCATGTCGAGGCCCAGGTCGGCCGTGGGCGCGAATTGCGCGAGTGGGTGTCGCAGGGCGCGCTCGACCTCGCCCTGGCCTTCGGCGAGATCGGCGCAGGTTCCGCCACGACGGCAGCCGGTGCGGCGACCCTGGCCCATCTGCCGGTCGCCTGGGTGGCGCCCGGCGGCTTCCGCGCCGATCCGGAAAATCCCCTGCCGCTGGCCCTGCTCGACGCGCCCTGCATGTTCCGCCAGCACGGCATCGAGCGTCTGGACGGCGGCGGACGCCCCTGGCGCATCACCTTCACCAGCCCCAGCCTGTCCGGCCTGTGGGCGGCGGTGGAGGCCGGGCTGGGCGTCACGATCCGCACGCCCCTGGGCTTGCCCGATGCGCTGGCCATCCTTGAGCCGCGCCATGGCCTGCCGGAACTGGGATCGGTTCCCCTTGAGTTGCACCGCGCCCCGTCGGCCGCAAATCCGGCGGTCGACCGGCTGTACGGGATTCTGACGGAATCGCTGGCGCCCCTTCTGACCGACGCCACGGCGCAATAACAACAAAATTTTCTAGTTACTTAAGTTTTTCTCAACAGTGTAGTTTGTGTTTTTTGTTTTTCCTATTTCCGCAATAGAGATAGGCTTTCTCCCGTAGCCACTGCAACCGAACGGCCTCGGGAGGGACCATGACGGCAGCCACCGCCACCAAACCAACGGGACGCCGGCACCGCGCCCCTACGCTTCCGGCGGGCCTGCGCCGCTGTGCGGTTCCGCTGGCGCTGCTGGTTCTCTGGCAGGCCAGCGTCGGGCTGGGCTGGATTTCCACCCGATCCATTCCCTCGCCCAGCCAGATCCTGACAGCCTTCTGGGACCTGACGGTCAGCGGCGAGCTGGCGGTGCATCTGCTGGTCTCGCTCGGCCGGGTCAGCGCCGGGCTTGCCATCGGCGTGTCGGTCGGCACCGTCTGCGCCCTGATCGCCGGCCTGTCGCGTCGGGGGGAAGACGCGCTGGACAGCCTGCTGCAGATGCTGCGCACCCTGCCGCATCTGGCGCTGGTGCCGCTGTTCATCCTGTGGTTCGGCATCGGCGAGACGCCGAAGATCGCGCTGGTGGCGCTCGGCACCGCTTTCCCGATCTACCTCAATCTGTTCGCCGGCATCCGCACCGTCGATGCCAAGGTGGTGGAGGCGGTCTCCACCCTCGACCTGACGCGATGGGAGATGATCGCCCAGGTGATCCTGCCAGGCGCCCTGCCCGCCTTCCTGACCGGGCTGCGCTATGCGCTCGGCGTCGCTTGGCTCAGCCTCGTGGTGGGGGAGCAGATCAACGCCTCCAGCGGCATCGGCTATCTGGCGATGACGGCGCGGGAGTTCCTGCGCACCGACGTGATCATCGTCGCCCTGATCGTCTACGCCATCCTCGGCCTGCTCGCCGACCTGATCGTCCGCGTCATCGAACGCTCGGCGCTGGTCTGGCGCCCGGCCTTCATCAAGGAGTGAGCCTCCATGAGCCACGCCCTTTCCCGGATTTCCACTCCGTCCAAGCCGGTCGTCAGCGTCCGGGGCCTCATCCGCAACTTCGGCAACGGCAATGTGCTGGACGGTCTGTCGCTCGACCTTCAGCCGGGCTCCTTCACCGCCCTGCTCGGCCGCTCCGGCTGCGGCAAGTCCACGCTGCTGCGCACGCTGGCGAAGCTGGACCCGGCGCCGGAAGGCACCGTGCAGCTGCCGGAGGAGCGCGCCGTGGTGTTCCAGGAGCCGCGGCTGGTGCCCTGGATGCGCGTCCTGCGCAACGTCACGCTGGGGCTGCGCCATCCGGATGCCGAAGCCCGCGGCCTGGCGGCTCTGGCCGAGGTCGGGCTGTCGCACCGTGCCCGGGCCTGGCCGCTGACCCTGTCGGGCGGCGAGGCGCAGCGGGCCGCCCTGGCCCGCGCCCTGGTCCGCGAACCGCGGCTGCTTCTGCTCGACGAACCTTTCGCGGCGCTGGACGCCCTGACGCGGATGCGCATGCAGGGGCTGGTGGAGACGCTGTGGCGCGCCCATGCGCCCGCCGTCCTGCTGGTGACCCACGATGTGGACGAGGCGCTGCTGCTGGCCGACCGCGCCGTGGTGATGGCGAACGGCAGGATCGCCGCCGACATCCCGATCCCGCTGGCCCGTCCCCGCCGCCACGGCGACCCCGGCTTCATCGCGCTGCGCTCCCGCCTGCTCACCGAACTGGGCGTCGACGAGGAGCATCTGGCCGCGCGGGAACCCCAGCGTACCGACGCCAAGGCATCCGCCGCGAAGCCCGGCGGCTACGGCCTGCCCGCCGGTGCCGCAGCCGCGCCAAGCCTCTGACCTTCACAGCCGACGGATTTCGCCCGCCATGACGACCGATTTTGTCCGCCATCCCTCCGCCACGATCGGCCGCCGCAGCCTGTTGCGCGGTGCCGCCGGGACCTGCGGCGCCCTGGCGCTGGGCGGTCTCCCCACCCTGTCGCAGGCCGCCTCCGGTCCGACGGCGGAAACCGTCCTGCGCATCGCCGACTACAAGGCGCTGGACGGGCTCGCGCTGGAGGCGTCCGGCAACGCGCAGTCCGCCTACCGGTCGCAGTTCGCAGAATTCGCATCGGGCAACCTGATCGTCGAGGCGATCAACGCCGGCTCCATCGACGTCGGGTCCAGCAGCGAGATCCCGCCGGCCTTCGGCATCGCCGCCGGCGCCCGCCTGTCGATCGTCGCCGTCATCAAGGACGACGTGAACTGGCAAGTGGTTCTGGTGCCGCCGGGCAGCCCGATCCGGTCGGTCGCCGACCTGAAGGGCAAGCGCGTCGGCTATGTCCGCGCCACCACAACGCAGTATTATCTCGCCAGGATGCTGGGCGAGGTCGGCCTGCGCTTCACCGACATCCAGCCGGTCAGCCTGACCCCATCGGAAGGACAGGCCGCCTTCGACCAGGGCGCGCTCGATGCCTGGGCGATCTACGGCTATTCGGTGCCCTTCGCCATCAAGAAGGGCGCGCGGGTCCTCGTCACCTCCAACGGCTATTTGTCGGGCAACTACCTGTATCTCGCCTCGCCCGAGGCACTCGCCGATCCGGGCAAATCGGCCGCCATCGGCGATTACTTCCTGCGGCTGCGCCGCGCCTTCGCCTGGCGCGCCGCCAATCTGGAGCGCTGGGCCCAGGTCCATTCCGCCGCCATCGGCGTGCCGGTGGAAACCGACCTGGAGATCCTGCGCAAGAACTCCCGCCAGCGCGATCTGGCGCCGATCGCCGATGCCGACATCGCCTCGGCCCAGAACGTCGCCGACACCTTCCACCAGCTGGGCGTGCTGCCCAAGCGCATCGACATCGCCCCGGCCTTCGACCGGCGTTTCACCGACATCCTGTCGCGTCCGCTCAGCTGAGCCTGCGCCATTCCGATCCCTCGCCAGCCATAAAAAGGGACCACCGCCATGACCGGCGTTCATAATTCCGCCTCCCAGACCGCTTCCGCCCATCCGCTCCGCTTCGTCGGCTTCGTCGGCAACCACAATGCGTCGGAGATCATCCCGCGCCAGGGGCCGGTGGTGGACCGCGACTATATCGAGACGGTCGCCAAGGCCCATGAACTGGGCGGCTTCGATTCCGTGCTCCAGGCCTTCCATGCCGACGCGCCCGACAGCCTGCAGGTCAGCCAGCACATCACCAGCGTCACCGACCGGCTGGGCGTGCTGATCGCCCACCGTCCCGGTTTCCAGGCGCCGACCATCCTGGCCCGCCAACTCGCCACGTTGGACCAGCTGAGCCGCGGCCGCGTCGCCATCAACGTCATCACCGGTGCGGAACGCAGCGAGCTTGCACGCGACGGCAATACGGTGGACGACAAGGACGAGCGCTATGCCCGCACCTCCGAGTTCCTCGACATCGTCCGCGCCGAATGGAGCAGCGACAAGCCCTTCGACTACCAGGGCCGTTTCTATCAGGTCGAGAAGGCCTTCTCGCAGGTGAAGCCCTACAACCCGTCCGGCATCCCGGTTTGGATCGCCGGCGCCTCCGCGGCGGCCGTCGAGGTGGCGGGGCGCCATGCCGACACCTATGCGGTGTGGGGCGAGACCCACGATCAGGTGCGCGAGCTGCTGGCCCGCGTCCGTGCCGCCGTCGCCAAGGCGGGCCGTCCGCAGCCCGCCTTCAGCCTGTCGCTGCGCCCGATCCTGGCCGACACCGAGGACGCCGCCTGGGCCAAGGCCGAGGCGATCTACGACAAGGCCAAGGCGCTGCTGGAAAAGACCGGCTTCAGCCGCGGCGACCTGCCGAACAACGAAGGGGCGCGCCGCCTGCTGGCCATCGCCGACAAGGGACATCGCCACGACAAGCGTCTGTGGACCGCCATCGCCGCCCTGACCGGTGCCAAGGGCAACTCCACCTCGCTGGTCGGCACGCCGGATCAGGTCGCCGACGCCCTGCTGGACTACCACGACCTCGGCGTCACCACCTTCCTGATCCGTGGCTTCGACCCGCTGCCCGACGCCATCGCCTATGGGCGCGACCTGCTGCCGCGCGTCCGCCAGCTGGTGGCCGACCGCCAGCGCGCCCAGGCCGTCGCGGCGGAGTGAGGGTGCTGTGGTGGGCCGGTCGCCGGTAATCCTCAACCAGCTTGGTCCGGTGGTGGGGAGACGCATCGCCGCCCACCGCTGCCGGCCGACGGTGCTGGAGCATGAGGCGGGCTGCGCCCCCTGGAACCTGCCGGCCGGCGTCGAGGTGCTGCTGACCCGCCCGCTGATCGGCTGGGACGTCGCACCCGTGACCCCGCCGCCCGGCTGGGGCGAGACCCTGCGCTGGATCCAGTCGGGCTCGACGGGCATGGATTTCTATCCGCCCTGGCTGCTGGAAGAAGGACGGATCGTCACCTGCGCCCGTGGCGTCTCGGCGGTGGCCATCGCCGATTACGTGATGACCGCCATCCTCGCCGTCGAGAAGCGCTGGGACGCCATCCGTCTGCGCGGGCCGCAGGACTGGCGGCGCGAGACGCTGGGCAGCCTGTCCGGCAAGCGGCTGGGGTTGGCCGGCTTCGGCGCCATCGGCCAAGCGGTCGCCGAGCGGGCGCTCGCTTTCGATCTGGCCGTTGGCGCGGTGCGCCGGTCCGGCTGGGCGGAGCCGGTACCGGGTGTCGAGCCGTTCGACCGGTTGCAAGATTTGGTCGCCGCCAGCGACCATCTCGTCCTGGCGCTGCCGCTGACCGCCGCCACCCGCGGTCTGGTCGGCGCCGGCCTGCTGGCCCGGGCCAGGCCGGGGCTGCATCTGGTCAATGTCGCGCGCGGCGCGCTGATCGATCAGGACGCGCTGCTCGCCGCCATCGAGGGCGGGCGGATCGCCGGCGCCACGCTGGACGTCACCGATCCCGAACCGCTGCCGGCGGGGCACCCTTTCTACAGCCACCCCGCCGTCCGGCTGACGCCGCATGTCTCCTGGTCCGACCCGGCGTTCGACCATCGGCTGGCCGACCGCATCCTGGCCAACCTCGACGCCTACGTACGTGGCGAACCGCTGCGCGACGTGGTGGACGCCGGCACCGGCTATTGAACCCTTTCCCGACGGAGCCCCTTGCGATGACCCACATCCAACCGAGACCGCGCAAATTCTGGCCGCCGGTCGATCCGGTCAGCCACACCAGCGCCGAGGAGGAACGGCGGCACCGCAAGCAGCGGCTGGCCGCCACCTTCCGCCTGTTCGGCCGCTACGGCTTCGACCAGGGGCTGGCCGGCCATGTCACCGCGCGGGATCCGGAACATCCCGACCGCTTCTGGATCAACCCGCTGGGCCAGCATTTCCGCAGCATCCAGGTGTCGGACCTGCATCTGGTCGATGGCGACGGCAATATCCTCCATGGCGACCGCGCCATCAACCAGGCCGGCTTCACCATCCATTCGGCCATCCACCGCGCGCGCCCCGACGTGGTGGCCGCTGCCCACACCCACTCGACCTATGGCAAGGCATGGTCGGCGCTCGGCCTGCCGCTGGCCCCGCTGAGCCAGGATTCGGCCGCCTTCTACGAGGATCAGGTGATCTTCGACCCCTATTCCGGCGTCGTCCTGACCGAGGGCGAGGGCAAACGGCTGGTGGATTCACTGGGCGACAAGAAGCTGGCGATTCTGAAGAATCACGGGCTGCTGACCGTCGGTCCGAGCGTCGAGGCGGCGGCCTGGTGGTTCATCAGCGCCGACAACGCCGCCCATACCCAGTTGCTGGCGGAGGCCGCCGGACGGCCCCAGCCCATCGAGCATGAGACGGCCCTGCTGACCCGCTCGCAGGTGGGAACCCACCAGGGCGGCGCCTACAACTTCCATCCCTTGTGGGAATGGATCGTCGCGGCCGAGCCCGACCTGCTCGACTGATCCTGTCCCCATCCTTCGCGAAAGCACCCGAACGATGACCGCGAACACCGCTCTCTCCCGCCGTGGCCTGATCGCCGCCGGCGCCGTCACGCTCGCCGCCCCCTTCGTCCTGCGCCGTCGGGCGGTGGCGGCGGAGCCGCTGCGCCTGTCCTGGAATGCCGGCGCCGTCTGCTTCTCCGCCGTACCGCTGGCCTTCCAGCTCGACCTGTTCAAGAAGCATGGGCTGGAGGTCGAGCTGATCAACTTCACCGGCTCCACCGACCAGCTGCTGGAGGCCATCGCCACCGGCAAGGCCGATGCCGGCGTCGGCATGGCGCTGCGCTGGCTGAAGCCGCTGGAGCAGGGCTTCGACGTGAAGATCTCCGCCGGGCTGCATGGCGGCTGCATGCGGCTGTTCGGGGCGAAGGAAGCGGGGGTGAAGACGGTCCTGGACCTGCCGGGCAAGACCATCGGCGTCAGCGACATGGCCAGCCCGTCGAAGAACTTCTTCTCCGTCGTGCTGACGAAGTTCGGCATCGACCCGAACAAGGACGTCGAATGGCGCCAGTTCCCCGCCGACCTGCTGGGGCTGGCGGTGGAAAAAGGTGAAATCCACGCCATCGCCGACGGCGACCCGCTGGTCTGGCGCCACACCAAGGACCCGCGGATGGTGGAGATCACCAACAACGTCTGCGGTGAGTTCGCGACCCGCACCTGCTGCCTCGTCGGCGTGCGCGGCAGCCTGCTGCGCGACAACCGCCCGGCGGCGAAGGCGCTGACGACGGCGCTGATCGAAGCGCAGCACGCCGCCTATGCCGACCTGCGCGCCGCTGCCGCGGCCTATGCTCCCTTCGCCCCGAAATTCCCGGTGGAGGAGCTGGAGGCGATGCTGCGCAGCCACGCCCACAACGTCACCCCCACCGGCGACGAGTTGCGCCAGCAGCTGGCGCTCTACACCGACGAGCTGAAGAGCGTGTCTGTCATAAAGCGCTCCACCGACAGCCAGCGCTTCGCCGGGCGCATCACGGTCGATCTCGCCTGATCCATCTCCACTGAAGCGGACCAGCCTGCCATGCCCTTCGACGATCTGCCCTTTCCGCCCGCTCCCTTCGGTGAAGCCGGCACTGCTCCGGCAGTCGATCCGTCGCTCATCTCCGCTCTGTCGGCGGAGTTCGCACTGCGCGCCGCCGAGCATGACGCCGCCGCCAGCTTCCCGTTCGAGAATTTCGAACGGCTGGCAGGCGAAGGGATTCCGGCGCTGGTCACGCCGAAAGCGGCGGGCGGCAAGGGCGGCGGGCTGGGGGATGCGTTGGCGGTGGTGAACGGCATCGCCCGTGGTGAGCCGTCCACCGCGCTGGTTCTGGTGCTGCAATACGTCATCCACAACCAGCTCTGGCGCGGGTCCGCCTGGCCGGAGGCTCTGCGCGACCGCATTGCCAGCTCCGCCGCGACCGACGGTGCCCTGATCAACATCCTGCGGGTGGAGCCGGAACTGGGCACACCCCACCGCGGCGGCCTGCCGGCGACGGTGGCGCGCAAGGTACCGGGGGGTTGGCGCCTCTCGGGCACCAAGATCTACTCCACCGGCATTCCGGCATTGTCCTGGCTCGGCGTCTGGGCACGCACCGACGATACCGAACCGCTTGTCGGCACCTGGGTGGTCCCGCGCGGTGCCGGGCTGGCGGAGCAGGGGATCGAGGTGCGGGAGACCTGGAATCACATCGGCATGCGGGCCAGCGGCAGCCACGAGGTGGTGCTCCGTGACGTCTTCGTCCCCGACGATCATGCCGGCGAGCTTCGCCCGCCCGCCGGCTGGGCCGCCCCCGACGCGGTCGCCACCGCCTGGATGGCCACCCTGTTCAGCGGCGTCTATGACGGCATCGCCCGCTCGGCCCGCGACTGGCTGGTCGGCTTCCTGCACGCCCGCAAGCCGACGGGGCTGAATGGGTCTTCGCTCGCCACCGTCCCGCGTCTGCAGGAAGCGCTGGGCGGGATCGAGGCGCTGCTGCTGACCAACCGCATCCTCCTGCGTTCGCTGTCGGCGGCGGTGGACGGCGGCACCCCGCCTTCGTCCAGCGACGCCCTGCTGGTGAAATACGCGGTGACCAACAACGCCATCGACGCGGTGGCGCGGGCGCTGGAGGTCACCGGCAATCCCGGCCTGTCGCGCGACAATCCGCTGGAGCGCCATCATCGCGACGTGCTGTGCGCCCGCGTCCATGCTCCGCAGAACGACATGATCCTGACCGGTGCCGGACGCGCCGCGCTCGCAGGATAATCATTCGGCAAAGCCGGGGCGGTACGCTTTCGGTTTGGTTGAGGGAGCAGAAAGGCCTTTGCCGGACACGCGTTCGTCGGGTTCCATCCGACAAGATCGCCCCCTCCCGCCGAAGCGGTGGTTGGGCGCCGGCCGCCGCCCGCGTGACGGCACAGTGCCGATCAGCGCACAGGCTCCCCCAAGCTCCGCATGGGCGATCAGGGCCGGCAAAGTAGAGGTGTCGGACAGGCCGGCCAGCCGGTCGATCAGGTCGGGAACCGCGTGGGCAATGTCGCCGGCGGCGCCGGTGGTGGCGCTCATTGGAAATCCTCCGCTTCGGTCCATTCGTCGCCCTGCAGTTCCGGCGTCTCGAACTCGACCAGGCGCTGCCAGTGATGATCGTAATCCTCGGCGAACAGCGCAGCATGGAGTTGTGCGGCGCCGGCACGCCGGTCTCGGCGATGTACTGGTTGTAGGCCCAGCGCCGCTCGTCCGACAGGGTGTGGAAGCCCAGAACGATGCCGGGGTGACCGGCGCCGTCAGCAGGATAACCAGCGGTACCCAATAGACCCACTGGCCGCTGACCGGCGGCTTGCCCGCCACCGGCAGCGGCGGAATGCCGGTGACGCCGATGGGACCGCGGGTCAGGCTTTCCCAGTTGAGGATGACCAGCGTCACGATCTCCCCCACCGCCAGGGTGGCGATGGAGACGTAATGGCCGCGCAGCCGGAAGGCGGGATAGACCAGCGCCGTGCCCAGCGCCGCAGCGGCCAGCCTCCCACACCGCCCAACGAGGCAACACCAACGGCCGGCTTGGGGCGATGAAGGTGCCGGTCAGCGGCTCCGGCGGCAAACGGCGGGCGCGGGCGAACAGACCGTTGGGCCGCAGCACCAGGATCAGGATCAGCGCCACGAAGGCGAACAGGTTGCGGTTGCTGGTGCCGAACAGGGCGATGCCGTAGCTCTCGATCAGGCCGAGCAGCAGGCTGCGGCGATGGCGCCCGGCACATTGCCGACGACGCCGATCAGCTGGGCGACGATGCCCTTCAGCGCGGCCTGGAAGCCCATATTGGGGGCCGATGGTGTTGTAATACATGCCGACCAGCAGGCCGCTGGCCCCGCCCAGCGCCGAGGCGATGGCGAACACCGTGCGGTTGACCTTGTTCAGTCGACGCCGCACTGCTGCGCCGCATCGCGGTCGAGCGCCGTCGCCCGTACCGCCCAGCCAAGCTTGGTGAAGCGCAGGAAGCCGTAGAGGAGGGCCGCGCTGCCCGACACGCCGGCACCGACGATGACGATCCGCAACGGCCGCTGCCCGGTCACAGCCCCTCGCGATGGACGATTCGTCCGCCGACCACCGTCAGGCGGCAGCGCCGGTCGCGCAGCCGGTCCGCGTCGATGGCGGTGGGGTCCTCCGACAGCACCGCGGGATCGGCGGCGAAGCCCGGACGCAGCGTTCCCTTCCATCCCTCGCCGAAGGTCAGGGCGGCACCGGCCACGGTGAACAACCGGGATCTTCCAACCGGGCCGGGAAGCGATGGTCAAGCACTGCCAGAGGCACGCCGGCACGCGCGTATACCCAATCGAACAGCGCCCGCCACGCGGCGGCAGCCTCGGCAGTCGGCGCATACATCCGCGCATTGGCTGCCAGCGCCTTCCCCTCCCCGCTTCCGCCCATGATCGCCATATTTCATCATTGATTTGTGTCGGAAGCGGGGGCCGGGGGCGGAATGCTGCACAACGGCAGTTTCGACATGACCGCCCTGGTTCTGCGCTTCGAGGCGCTGGGACAGGCGCTGACCCAGGCGGTGGCCGACGAAGCGTTGCGGCATCACATTGCGGCGTTCTGAACCCCGACTCCGACCCCGGCCCCGATCCCGCCCCCATCCATGCGACAGTGGCCATCACCGAAAAACACAGTTTCGGCATCGAAGGTTTTTGGGCAGGCTTGCGACAACGCTTTGGTGAAACATGAGGAACAGCAGATGAGCGGGACGGTGGCCGGGCTGGATGAACTGACGGCCGAGATGACGGCGTGGCGGCGTGATCTGCACGCCCATCCGGAAACCGCCTTCGAGGAGCAGCGGACCGGCGATTTCGTCGCGGAAAAGCTGACCTCCTTCGGGCTGGAGGTGCATCGCGGCCTCGCCAGGACCGGGGTGGTTGGGATCCTGCGCAACGGCGAGGGGCCGATGGTCGGCTTCCGCGCCGACATGGATGCACTGCACATCCACGAGGAGACCAACCTGCCCCACAGCTCGCGCAATCCGGGCCGCATGCACGCCTGCGGGCATGACGGGCACACGGCGATGCTGCTGGGTGCGGCGCGCTACCTGACCGAAAACCCCGACGCCTTCCAAGGCACCATCGCCTTCATCTTCCAACCGGCGGAGGAGAATGAGGGCGGCGGCCGCGTGATGGTGGAGGAAGGGCTGTTCGACCGCTTCCCCGTCGAAAAGGTCTTCGGCATGCACAATTGGCCGGGGCTTGAGGTCGGCCGCATCGCGCTGCGCCCCGGTCCGCTGATGGCCGCCTACGACATCTTCGAACTGACCCTGACCGGCAAGGGCACCCATGCCGGCATGCCGCATATGGGGACCGACACGATCATGGTCGGCAGCCAGATCGTCTCCGCCCTCCAGACCATCGCCAGCCGCAGCGTCCACCCCATCGATTCGGCCGTCGTCAGCGTCACGCAATTCCACGCTGGCGATACGTGGAATGTGCTGCCCGGCACCGCCATTCTCCGCGGCACCGTCCGGACCTTCCGGCCGGAGGTTCAGGATCTGGTGCAACGCCGCATGGGCGAGGTGGCCACCGCCATCGCCGCCGGATTCGGAGTCGAGGCCAGCCTGCGCTACGAGCGGCGCTATCCGCCCACCACCAACAGCGCCGCGGAGACGGAATTGGCCCGGCAAGCGGCGGCACGCGCGGTCGGAGAAGAAGCCCTCGACCTCGATCCGATGCCCAGCATGGGGGCGGAGGATTTCTCTTTCATGCTGCAGAAGCGGCCGGGCTGCTACGTCTGGGTTGGTGCCGGACCATCGGACCAGGGCCGTAACCTGCACAGCCCGCACTATGATTTCAACGATGCGGTGCTGCCGATCGGCGCCAGCTATTGGGTGCGGCTGGCGGAAACCGTCCTGCCGAAATGATGCAAGTCATGTACAAACAGCCTGACTTCCCGATCAGGCTGTTTGTACATGAAAAAATTTCCGCGGAAAAATCTTGGGAATTGCGTACGTGTGTCCATTGTCCCATAGTTCGGAGGGAAATGGATGGCCCTAACTCCAAAAGGGGATGGGGCGCAGCGGATATCAGCCTAACAAGGGCAGGCGCGACGTGACGAACCAAGGGGCACATCAGGCGGCAGGCCAGGCGCAGGACATTCCAGGCCGGGGCGGCATCTGGCAACGGCCGGATTCCCTGTGGGAGGCCACCGCCCCGCCGCCACCCGTCATGCCGGTGTTGCAGGACAACGTGCAGGCCGACGTGCTGGTGATCGGCGGCGGCTTCACTGGGCTTTCCGCCGGTCTGCATGCGGCTGAGGCCGGTCGACGCGTGGTGGTACTGGAGGCGTCCGAACTGGGACGGGGCGCTTCCGGTCGCAACAACGGACAGGTTATCCCGACGCTGACCCGCCCCGACCCCGCCGACCTCATCGACCGCTTCGGTTGGGAGAGCGGGGAGCGCCTCGTCGGGTTGATTCGCGACAGCGCCTCCACCCTGTTCGACTTGGTGCGCCGCCTCGGCATCGACTGCGCGGCGGAGCAGACCGGCTGGGTTCAGCCGGTCCATTCGCCGGGCCGAATCAAGATCGCCGAGCGCAGGGCGACGCAATGGGGCAAGTTCGGCGCCGATGTCGAGTTGCTCGACCGCGCCGCCGTCTCCGCCATTCTCGGCACGGACGCCTATTTCGGGGGCTGGATGAACCGGACCGGCGGGCACATCAACCCGCTGGCGCTGGTCCGCGGGCTCGCCGGCAAGGCGGTCGCTGCCGGGGCGGCGGTCTACGTCAACTCTCCCGCCCTGTCGGTGCAGCGCCGCGGCGAGTCCTGGGTTGCGCGCACCCCGCAGGGCATGGTGACCGCCGACTCCCTCGTGCTGGGCACCAACGGCTATGCCGCTGCAGTCTTCCCGGAAATCCGGACGGAGGTCGTGCCGGTCCTGTCCTGGCAGATGGCGACCGCTCCCCTGGGCGACAACGTCCGCAAAGCCGTCCTGCCCGGCCGGCAGGCGATGTCGGACACCCACGGCGACCTGCGTTTCATGCGCTACACCGCCGACAACCGGCTGGTGACCGGCGGCGCGCTGCTGAACCCGGTGAATGGGGCGGAGCGATTGAAGCGCATCGTCGGCGCCCGTCTGGCCGGGATGTTTCCGGCACTGAACGGCGTGACCTTCGATCATGTGTGGAATGGCCGGATCGCCATGACCACCGATTACTTCCCCCGCATCCACAGGCTGGGGCCGAACGGCTTCGCCTGGGCCGGCTGCAACGGGCGCGGCGTCGCGCTGTCGGTCTCGCTGGGACGGGAACTGGCCCGCGCCGCCATCGGCCAGGACCCGAAGGATCTCGCCCTGCCCTTCACCGCACCCACGCCCCTGCCCTTCAATGCCCTGCTGCAATGCATCGGGCCGTTGAAGATCCTGCAATACCGCTGGAACGACGCCCGCGAAGTCTGATCAAGGAGACTGCCAGCATGTCCGACAGCCCCGATTACCCCACCCTTCTACGCAATGCCTACGCGATGCGCGCGGCGTCCTATGCCCACATGTTCGACGTGCTGCGCGAGCGTTTCGGCACCGAAACGGCGCTGGAGGTCGGACAGGAGTCCACCCGCCGTCTCGGCGAGGCGATGGGCGTGAAATATGCGGGGCATGGTCCCGACGACCTGACCGGCCTTTGCCATGCGTTCCTGGAGGGCATTCCCAACCGCGACAGCATGTTCGCGCCGGAGATCAAGCGCTGCGACGGCGAGGTGCTGGAAATCCATTTCCACCGCTGCCCGCTTAAGGAAGCCTGGCAGGCGCAGGGCCGGTCCGATACCGATCTGGAACTGCTCTGCAAGATGGCCGGCGCCATCGACGGCGGTCTGTTCGAATCCGCCGGGTTCGTCTTCAGGGGCGAGACCTGGAAGCCGGGCGACGAGGGCTGTTGCCGGCTGAAAGTCCTGCCCGGCACCCGACCGGCCGCGAAGCCGGCGGAATGACCGCGCATCCGAGCAAAGTCTGAAACGACGCAGAATAAGAAGGTGTCCCCGCCATGACTTTCCGCCTCCTCACGCTGACGACCCTCACCGCCGCCGGGATCGCCGGTTCGGCCTTCGCCGCCGACACGGTCAAGCTCGGCTACCAGCTGCCGCTGACCGGCGACACCGCGCAGTACGGCCAGGATTTCCGCAAGGCCGCCGAGATCGCGCTGACCGAATTCAACGCCGCCGGCAAGCCGTTCAAGGTCGAGATCGTCTTCGAGGACAGCCGCTCCGACGCCAAGGAAGGCACCAACATCGCCCGCAAGTTCGTGGACGACAAGGAGATCGTCGGCGTTCTCGGCGACTTCACCTCGGGCGTGTCGATGGCGGCGGCGCAGGTCTACAAGGAGGCCGGCATGCCGCAGCTGTCGCAGACCGCCTCGCATCCCGACTATACCAAGATCTCCAAGTACCAGTTCCGCAACATCGCCACCCAGGCGCAGGAAGGTCCCTACAACGCCAAATGGATGGCGGCCAAGGGCTTCAAGAACGTCGCGGTGATCGCCGAGCAGACCGATTGGGGCCAGTCGGTTGTCAGCGGCTTCTCGGACGCGGTGAAGGCCAACGGCGGCACCGTCGCCTTCTCGGAATTCTTCAACCGCGGCCTGAAGGATTACCGGTCGCTGATCAGCAAGATCGAGCGTGCCAAGCCCGACGCGATCTACACCGGCTTCTTCTACGAGGACGGCGCGCAGTTCCTGAAGCAGCTGCAGCAGCTGGGCATCAAGACGCCGGTCTATTCGACCTCGGCGGCCTACAGCCCGAAGCTGATCGAGTTGGCCGGCGGAGCGGCGGAGGGCGTGCATCTGACCTCCAACTTCCTGCCGACCGACCCGTCGCCGAACGTCCAGCATTTCGTCGACGAGTGGAAGAAGCGCTCCGATGGTGCCGTCCCCGGCCAGTTCCCGGCCCAGGCCTATGATGCTGTGCGCATCATGCTGGCGGCGGTGGAGAAGGCCCAGCCCAACCCGACCCGCGAGAAGGTGCGCGACGCGCTGGCCCAGACCAGGGACTTCCCCGGCGTGACCGGCAAGACGAGCTTCAGCGCGGACCGCGAGGCCGAAAAGGAACTGGTGAAGGTCGAGGTCAAGGGCGGCGCCTTCGTTCCGGTCGCCGACTGAGGACCCGTCCCCGATCCCCAGCCCCCCTATCTCCCGCGCCCCTCTCCCAGCGACAGAGCCCGCATGTTCGATCCCTATTATCTCCAGCAGCTCGCCATCGGCCTGTCGCTGGGCATGACCTACGCGCTGATGGCGATCGGCTTCACGCTGATCTTCGGCGTGCTGAATGTCGTCAACTTCGCCCATGGCGAGATCTACACGCTGGGCGCCTTTGCCGGGCTGGTGCTGATCTCGGCCACTGCGCCGCCCATCGTGGCGGTGATCCTGGGCGCGCTGGCGATCGGGGCGCTGGCGGGCTTCTCGCTGGAGCGGATCGCCTTCAAGCCGTTCCGCCGCTTCACCGACGAGGCGTCGCTGAAATCGCGGGCGATGCGGGAATCGACCCTGCTCTCCTCGCTGGCGGTGTCCATCGTGGCGCGCGAGGCGCTGGAGATCGTCTTCGGATCGCAGATGCGCTCCGTCCCCTTCGAGTACCTGATCAACACGCCGGTGCGCGTCGGTCCGGTGATCCTGGTGACCGGCGACTTCATCATCTTCGGCGTCGCCGCCGCCATGCTGATCGGCCTGCAGTATCTGCTGACGCGCACCCGCGTCGGGCTGGCGATCCGCGCGGTGTCCAACAACCCGCTCGGCGCCAAATATGTGGGCATCGACACCGACCGCACCATCATCACCACCTTCGTCGTCGGGTCGATGATGGGCGCGGCGGCGGGCATCCTGATGGGGCTCTATTACGGCGCGGTCTTCCCGGCCATGGGCTTCACGCCCGGCATCAAGGCCTTCGTCGCCATGGTGATGGGTGGCCTGTCCTCCATCCCCGGTGCGGTGATCTGCGCGCTGATCCTCGGTATTTCGGAAAGCATGGCGACGACCTTCGTCTCGTCGGGCTGGTCGGACATGGTGGCCTATGGCTTCCTGATCCTGACGCTGATCTTCTTCCCCAACGGCTTGTTCGGAGCGCGCCGTGAACGCGTTTGAGACTGCGGCGCCCGCCGATCACGCCGGCCGCCGGGGCTGGCTGGTTCCGGCGCTGATCCTGCTGCTGGTCTTTGCCGCATTGCCGGCGCTGCTGGCCGGCTTCGACCGGGGCTATTTCTACCAGATCGCCAATCTGGCCCTGATCTTCGTCCTGCTGTCGGCCTCCATGCATCTGGTGACGGGGGTGGCCGGGCTGCTGCATCTGGGACATGCCGCCTTCTATGGCGTCGGTGCCTATACGGCGGCTCTGCTGACCTCCAAGCTGGGACTGGGCTTCACCGTCACGCTGCCGCTGTCCGGGCTGGTGGCGGCGCTGGTCGCCTTCCTGGTGGCGCTGCCGACGATGCGTCTGGTCAGCATCTATTTCGCCGTCGCGACCCTCGCCATCGGACAGATGCTGTATCTGGTCATGCTGAACTGGGTGGACTTCACCAAGGGCCCCAACGGCATCATCGTCACCAGGGGGTTCGAGCTGTTCGGCATCAGCCTGTCCGGACGCCTGGCCGCCTATTATACGGTGGCTACGGTCGTGGCGCTCTCGGTCGTCGCGATCCACCGGCTCAGCCATTCCTATTACGGCAATGCGCTGCGCTCGATCCGCGAGGATGACCAATGCGCCGACGCCATGGGCGTCAGCACCGTGCGGCTGAAGATGGAGGCCTTCACCCTGTCGGCCTTCTTCGCCGGGGTGG
Source organism: Alphaproteobacteria bacterium (assembly GCA_046570145.1). Lineage (GTDB taxonomy): Bacteria > Pseudomonadota > Alphaproteobacteria > Azospirillales > Azospirillaceae > Azospirillum. The sequence goes on along the minus strand of JBKHVJ010000200.1, from coordinate 4,324 downwards.
CGGGCAGCCTGTGGGCGCACATGACCGGCTACATCTCGCCGGGCGACTTCAAGTTCTCCGAATCCATCCTGATCCTGGCGATGGTGGTGGTCGGCGGCCTGGGCAGTCTGCCGGGGGCGATCATCGGCGCGCTGCTGCTGATCCTGCTGCCGGAAGGGCTGCGCGGCATGGGAGATTTCCGCAACATCATGGTCGGGCTGGTGATGTTCCTGTCCATCCTGCTGCTGCCGAAGGGATTGCTGGGCGAGGTGTCCGCCCTTCGGCTCGTGCGCAGCCAATTGGGCGCGGCATGGCGCAGCACCGGCCGGGGCAACGGGAAGGGCGAAGGGATCGGCTGGCGATGACCCATCTTCTTGAAATCCGCAACGTCAGCCGCCGCTTCGGCGGCGTGCAGGCGGTCGGCGACGTCACCGCCCATGTGGACGAGGGCGAGCTGGTCGGCCTGATCGGACCGAACGGCGCCGGCAAGACCACGCTGTTCAACCTGATTTCCGGATTCACCCCGCTGTCCGGCGGCACCGTCGCCTTCGCCGGCAGGACCATCAGCGGGCTGAAGCCCAATCAGGTGGCCCGGCTGGGCATCAGCCGCACCTTCCAGAATCTGCGCGTCTTCCCGAACATGTCGGTCTTCGACAACGTGTCGGTGGGTGCCGTCGGCGCGCTGCCGCAGGGGGCGTTCGGCGCGCTGTTCGGTTCCCTCCACAAGGGCGGCCGGATCCATTCGGCCGAGATCAGCCGCCGCACCTGGGAAGCGCTGGAGGCGGTCGGCCTGACGCACGCCGCAGCGGAACTGGCGGCCAACCTGCCCTACGGCCAGCGCAAATATCTGGAGATCGCCCGCGCGCTCGCCATGCGGCCGCGCTTCCTGATCCTGGACGAGCCGGCTGCCGGGCTGAACGACACCGAAACGCGCGATCTGGCCGCCTTCATCAAGCGGCTGCACGGTCAGGGCCTGACGATCATGCTGGTCGAACACGACATGACACTGGTCATGGGCATCTGCCAGCGCATTCTGGTGCTGGCCTCCGGCCGCAAGATCGCCGATGGCACGCCGGAGGCGATCCGCAACGATGCGGCTGTCCTCGAAGCCTATCTTGGGGTGGACGAATGACCGCGCCTCTGCTCTCGATCGCCGACCTGCATGTCGCCATGGGGCCGCAGGAGATCCTGCACGGTGTCCGCCTGGACGTGGCCCAAGGCGCCATCGTGGCGGTGCTCGGCTCGAACGGCGTCGGCAAGACCACGCTGATGCGCACCGTGTCCGGCATCTACCGGGCTCGTCAAGGAAGCATCACCTTCCGCGGCCAGCCGATCACCGACATGCCGGCCCACCGCATCGTCCAGCTCGGCCTGTTGCAGGCGCCGGAAGGGCGGCAGATCTTCACCAACATGAATGTCCGGGAGAATCTGGTGCTTGGCGGCGGCGACGTCGGGCTGGGCGAGTTGGACCGCGTGCTGGCGATGTTCCCGGTGCTGGGTGAACGCCTGCGTCAGAATGCCGGATCGCTGTCCGGCGGTGAGCAGCAGATGCTGTGCATCGCCCGCGCCTTGATGCGCCGGCCGACCCTGCTTCTGCTCGACGAGCCGTCGCTGGGGCTGGCACCGAAGATCGTCGCGCAGATCTTCGACCTGATCGGCCGCATCCGGGCCGAGGGGGTGTCGATCCTGCTGGTCGAACAGAACGCCCGCGCGGCCTTGCGCATCGCCGACCACGCCGCGGTGCTGGAGGATGGCCGTATCGTGCTGGCCGGCCCGGCCGACCAGTTGCGGGACGACCCGCGCATCGCCGAAGCTTATCTCGGCGGTCACACCCATTGATGCCATCTGACGGAAGGGAGCCTACCATGACCCAAACCATGGGCATCCTGGAACGCCGCCGCATCGAGGCGGAGATCCTGAAGCCGGTCTATGAAGAGATGGCCGCCCGGCTGGGCGAAGCCACGGCACAGGAGATCCTGGGCGCAGCGATCACCAAGGCGGCGCTGGCCGCCGCCAAATCCTTCGCCGCGACCGAGCCGGAGGGCACCAGCCTGAAGAGCTTCGCCGATCTTCAGCCGCTGTGGACCAAGGACGACGCGCTGCGCCTGGACGTGAAGCGGCAGGACGAGACGCATTTCGATTACAATGTCACACGCTGCCGCTACGCCGAGATGTACCGGGAGATGGGGCTGGGACCGATCGGACATCTGCTGTCCTGCAACCGCGACGCCGCCTTCTGCACCGGCTATGACCCACGCATCAAAATGGAGCGGACGCAGACCATCATGCAGGGCGCTGACCATTGCGACTTCCGCTATCGCTTCGAATCGGGGGACGAACAGTCATCGACCACATCATCGACTTGATGGGATCCATTACGCTTTTTGCCGTAGATCGCTGATCGGGAAACCTCCGCCCTTTGCGGTGGTTGGAGTGATAAGGTCCAGGAATGAACCGCCCCGGGTTTGCTGGAGGCCCCGTTTCTTGAGAGACCGGGGTCGACATGACGAAGAAAGCATCACCCAAATACGTCCCTGAAGTCTGCGAGCGCGCGGTTCGGATGGTGTTCGAACACGAAGACGAACACGCGTCGCAGTGGGCGGCGATCAGTTCGATCGCGGCGAAGATCGGCTGTAGGGCGGAGACGCTGCGGGGCTGGGTCCGGCAGGCCGAACGTGATCGGGGGAAACGACCCGGCCCACCGACGGACGAGCAGGAGCGGATCAAGGCACCGGCCCGCTCGCGAAGCGACGCGGAGCTGAGTGTTGCTATCCGACGGGTCTGGGATGCGAATTTCCAGGTCTATGGAACGCGGAAAGTTTGGCGGCAGCTGCGGCGGGAGGGTATCGACGTGGCCCGCTGCACGGTAGTCCGGCTGATGCGGCAGATGGGCCTGAAGCGGATGACGCGCGGCAAGGCCCAGACGCACGAACACCCCGGCTCTTTCGAACCGGGGCGTCGAGTGTCGGTGGTTGCGGGGGCAGGACTTGGCCTTTACCGAACGCGTTGCCGGCTCTGCAGAACCTCTTCAACTGATGCTCGATCAATTTTTTCGCAGCCGAGCTTGGCTAATCGACCTGAAACGTATTCCTGAGCCTGCCATCAGCGTTGACCATCTGATAGCGGCCATTCGGCAGTCGGTAGATCTCCATACACTGCTCGCGGTTATCCATGTCGAGCGTCAGGCAGTAACGGTCGCCCGAAACTGTCCAGCGTCCGTATTCATTGCCCTTTGCGCCGGAAATGACGATTGATCCGTCTTTGGAAAAGCGGTTGACGTAAGACTTGCCGCGCGAGTTGACGATGCTCAGCGTGCGACCTCCCAACAAAGCTGACACCTCCTGTCCGGTCAGACGCTGGGCACCCGGCTGGCGGAATTCAGGCTCGATGCCAGCACAGGCGGATAGTCCCGCCAGGGCGGTTACAGCCACAAGCCATATGGTCTTGCGCATCTGCGCACGGGTGTTTGCACGGATTTTACAAAGCATGGGTTAGAACCTCCTCATTCCAGAGACGGCACACCACAATCTCTTGGAAATAGCGTCTTCCACATTTACTTTTCCATGAACCGTTACCATCAGTCCGTCTCGCACAGTCCGTTTTACAAATTTTCTTTAAATTCTTATGGTTGCGGCAGTCGCAACAGCATATTTTTCTGCAATATATAAAATATTGTAGGCATTCGTTTATTTCTTTGGGAACGCAATCGGCCACTTCATCTATCTCGATTTTGTAGCCGCATATAAACAAATTTTTTGAGAAACAGGAGTGTGCTACGGTAATCAGCACTGAATCACCTCGGCAAATGCGTTGCGGCGGGAAGCTCCCGCTGTATGAAATGCATCGACGCCTTGCGATTTATCTTGCTTTCTTCAGGAATTTCTCAGGTCGCACATTGCAGTGCCTTGAACCGCTTCCGCTCGTTCACCGGTGGGCCGAACGTATTCACCGCAGTTATGTTAGGCGTTCGACAAAGCAGGTGAGATTCAGTTCCACAGTTCAGTCCGTCGCTGTACGTGCCACCAGTAGGAACCCCGTCGTTACCGTAACAGGATCGACTATTGGGTCCTGTTCTCATAGGCAGATTGCCTAAATCTGGATTCAGCAGATCATGAGAGACGCTGCAGCGAGCCGAAGAAAATGCCACCGATTTCAAGGACCCCACTTCTGGATCGAGTTCGAAGCCTCGGTGATCTGCGGGCCCTGAAGCCCGAACATCTCCGCCAGTTCGCAGACGAGTTGCGCACCGAGACCGTGGACGCCGTTTCGGTGACCGGCGGCCATCTCGGTGCCGGGCTTGGGGTGGTGGAGCTGACGGTGGCGCTCCACTATGTGTTCGACACAC
>JBKHVJ010000199.1:0-5775 GCA_046570145.1 Alphaproteobacteria bacterium | reverse complement strand
GCATCATGATGTCGAGCACCAGCAGGTCGAAGGCCAGCCCGCCCGGCTGCGCGCGGGCATCCGCGGCGTCACGGGCGGTGCTGACCAGAAAGCCGTTGCTGGCAAGGTATTTGCGCAGAAGCTCGCGCAGGCGGGTGTCGTCGTCGACGACCAGGATGTGAGGCTGATCTTCGGTCATGGCGCGACTATAACGCTTGTCCCCGCAATCGACATAGTGGCGCCATGGACGGGACGATGCGTGACGCATCGTGGGTGCGCATGGCGGGCAGTCGTGTAAGCGGTTGGCCGTTTTGCCCTCGTTCCGTGTTACCCTCCATATGTCCTCCTCAGAGGACCGAGAGACACAGGAGCGATCACGATGGCCTACGACCACAGGTCCAACGACCCCCGGGACCTGGACGCCCAAGACCTCGCCGAAATGACCCGCAACTTCCTTGCGAAGGGCGGCAACATCGTTCAATGCCCGCCGGGCGCGTCCGAAAACGTGGTGTATCGCAAGGGCGGCTTCCGCCGCCGCACTCCCAACGATGCCAAGGCCGCGGCCGACAAGTCGGCGGACACCAACACGGCAGAGGCCGGCGCCAAGGATGCCGGCCCGGCAGCGCCGGAGGCGAAGACGGGATCGAGCGCCGGCTGAGGCGTTTTCAGCGTTTCGTTTTCAGCGTTTCGCGGCAAGACGGGCAGGGGGAACGGGCGGTGCGAATTTCGCGCGGTCCCCCTCGTCCAGCATGCCCATCATCACCTTGCGGAATCCCTCCACCGCCTCCGCACCGGCCATGCGGTAGGCGCGGGCGATGCGCTGGCGCTGGGTTTCGGACAGCTGGCGCTCCAGTTCCACGCCCTTCTCCGTCAGCTCCAGCAGTCGCTGCCGCCGGTCGCGGGCGCCGGTCTGCTGATCGATGAATCCCTGGCGAACCAGTTCGCCCAGCACGCGCGACAGGCTCTGCTTGGTGATCTTCAGGATCGCCAGCAGTTCCGACACGGTGATCTTGGGATAGCGTCCGACGAAATAGATCACGCGATGGTGCGCGCGGCCGAAGCCGATCTCCGCCAGAATTTCGTCCGGTTCGGCGGTGAATTCGCGATAGGCGTAGAAAAGCAGCTCCATTCCGGTGCGGAGTTCCTCCTCGCGGAGGAAGAGCTGGTTCACGCCCGCTTTCAGGTCAGCCATGGCGACGCGGTTGGTTCGATTTATTCTAATTAGGACAGCGACTCAGACATAAACAATCGTGCGTCCGGTTACAAGAACAAGCTCGTTCCCGGACACGGCTTTTCATCCGCCGGTCAGGCGCTGCCGATCAGGATCCCGGTGGCGAAGACCAGCAGCCCGCCGACCACCACCTGGAAGGCGGCCGACAGCAGCGGCGTGTCCATGTAGCGGTTGCGGATCCAGGCTATGATGGCCAGTTCGACCATCACCACGGCGATGGAGATGGCCGTCGCGGTCCAGAAATGCGGGATCAGATAGGGCAGGGCGTGGCCCAGACCGCCCAGCGTGGTCATCGCGCCGCAGACCAGCCCGCGCAGCCACGGGCTGCCGCGCCCGGTAAGCGACCCGTTGTCGGACAGAGCTTCGGCAAAGCCCATCGAGATGCCGGCGCCGATCGAGGCGGCCAGACCGACCAGGAAGGTTTCGTGGCTGTCCTGGGTGGCGAAAGCGGCGGCGAACAGCGGGGCCAGCGTCGACACCGATCCGTCCATCAGCCCGGCAAGCCCCGGCTGGATGATCTGCAACACGAACAGCCGCCGCTCCGATTCGTGTTCCTGCTCCCGCACCGCAGGCGAGACGTATTTCGCCTCCAGCCGTTCGGCCTTGGCCTCGTGCCGCCGCTCCTCCTCGGCCAGATCGCCCAGCAACTGGCGGATGGCGGCGTCCTGGGACCGCTGGGCGGCGCGGGTGTAAAACCGCTTGGTCTCCGCCTCCATCAACTCCGCCTGCCGGCGTACGGTGTCGAGCCCAAGCGGTCGCGTCAGCCAGACCGGCTTGCGCTCCACGAAGCCCTTCACGTCCTGGCGGCGGATCAGTGGAATGTGATCGCCGAATCGCGTCCGGAAGAGTTCCAGCAGCCGGTGCCGATGGCCGTTCTCCTCCGACGCCATGGCGCTGAACAAGCGGGCCGTGTCGGGGTAGCTTTCGGTCAGGCCGTGGGCGAACTCATCATAGATGCGGCTGTCCTCCTCTTCCAGCGCGATGGCGAGCGCCAGCAGCTCCTTTTCCGTCAGGTCCGAGAAGTTCTTCATGGGATCAGGCCTTCGCCGGATGTGAACGGTGCGTTGCGAATGAACCTATTCCGGATGGGGGCATCTTCAACTTGGCGGTTCGGCCGATAGGGAGGCAGATACGGTTGCCGCAGACCGACGACGGCATAGGAAGGGTGCTACACGATGTCCCTTAAGGCCAGCGCGGGCGGATGTACCGGTCGGGTGAGTGGAAATTCCGCGGCGGGCTTGGTATGGGCTGTGGTCACGAGAGGCCAAGAACGTTCCACAAGTTCCCATATAAAGCCGAGACAAGAAGGAAACGACCATGACCGCACGCCGGAAGCTGATCGCCGGAAACTGGAAGATGAACGGGTTGAAGGCCGACGGGCTGGATCTCGCCTCCGACCTTGCCGGGCGGCTTAGGGGCGCCGGCCCGGTCGCCTTCGACATGCTGGTCTGCCCGCCCTTCCCGCTGCTGTTCCCGGTGGGGGAAGCCATCGCCGACAGCCCGCTGGCTCTGGGCGGCCAGGATTGCGCGCCGAAGACCTCCGGCGCCCACACCGGCGACGTGGCGCCGACCATGCTGAAGGACGCCGGCTGCCGCTTCGTCATCCTCGGCCATTCGGAGCGCCGCGCCGACCATGGCGAGAGCGATGCCGTGGTCAACGCCAAGGCCGTGGCCGCCCATAAGGAGGGCCTGGTCGCCATCATCTGCGTCGGCGAGACCGAGGCGCAGCGCGATGCCGGCCAGGCGAACGCCGTGGTGTCGGCCCAGCTTGCCGGCTCCATCCCCGCCGGTGCGAATGCCGAGAACGCCGTCATCGCCTATGAGCCGGTCTGGGCCATCGGCACCGGCAAGACCGCGACTCCGGACGATGTTAAGGCCATGCATGCCCATATCCGGGCCGAACTGGCAGGCAAGATCGCCGATCCGGACAAGGTCCGCATCCTCTACGGCGGCTCGGTCAAGCCGGGCAACGCAGCGGAGCTCATGGCGGTGGACAATGTCGACGGTGCTCTGGTCGGCGGCGCGTCGCTGAAGGCCGACGATTTCTGGGGCATCGCCACCGCCTGCCGCTGATGCCCGCGTGCCGCATGCGACATGGCACCATCCGGTGTCAGCCATGCCGCCAATGGATACGGCATAGGTATTTTGGCGCTGGCATATCGCGCGGCTCCGCGGTACAAACAGTGGGCGCGCGCCACGGGCCCTTAAGACGGCCTGTGGCGCGCTATTCGATTTTTGGGATGGGTGTGGGGTGAGCATCGCATGGAATCGGTGATTCTGGTTATTCACCTGCTGATCGCCATAGGGCTGGTCGGCGTGATCCTGATCCAGCGGTCGGAAGGCGGCGGGCTCGGCATCGGCGGCGGCACCATGGGCGGCATGATGAGCACCCGCGGGACGGCCAATCTGCTGACGCGGACCACCGGCATCCTGGCGGCCTGCTTCTTCGCCACCAGCATCGTGCTGGCGATCCTGGCCGGCGGGCATTCCCGCCCGGCGTCGATCATCGACAGCCTGCCGGCGGCTCCCGCGCAGTCGACCGCTCCGGCGGCCCCGGCACAGCCTGCCGCTCCGGCCCAACCCGCGCCGCCGGTGGCCCAGTAAAGGGATCACCCCAGCAGCGCACGGGTACGAGCGAACAGCGAGGCGGCCTCCCCGAAGCCGCCTCTTTCTTTTGAGGGCCGACGTTCGCGACGCCATGTCACGGCGGCGACCCTTCGGGGGACGTTGAATACCTCTCCCCTATGGGGAAGGACAATACCGTCCCCTATGGGGATCGATTACTCCGCCCCCTATGGGGACATCGGCCATCCGTCCCCCACGGGGACATGGAACAGCTCTCAAGCTCTTCGGACGGACATGACTCGCTACATCTTCATCACCGGTGGCGTCGTTTCTTCGCTGGGCAAAGGTCTGGCGTCGGCGGCGCTTGGGGCGCTTCTCCAGGCGCGCGGCTACAAGGTGCGTCTGCGCAAGCTGGACCCGTACCTGAACGTCGACCCCGGAACGATGAGCCCCTACCAGCACGGCGAGGTCTTCGTGACCGACGACGGGGCTGAGACGGACCTGGACCTCGGCCATTACGAGCGTTTCACCGGCGTGTCGGCCCGCAAGGGCGACAACATCACCACCGGCCGCATCTATTCCACCGTGATCGCGAAGGAGCGTCGCGGCGATTACCTGGGCGGCACCGTCCAGGTCATTCCGCACATCACCGACGAGATCAAGGAATTCATCCGCGCCGACGCCACCGACGAGGACTTCGTCCTGATCGAGATCGGCGGCACGGTGGGCGATATCGAGTCGCTGCCCTTCCTGGAGGCGATCCGCCAGTTCGGCAACGAGGTCGGTCAGGAGAATGTGCTCTACATCCACCTGACCCTGCTGCCCTACATCCCGACCGCCGGCGAGCTGAAGACCAAGCCCACCCAGCATTCGGTGAAGGAGCTGCTGAGCGTCGGCATCCAGGCCAACATCCTGCTGTGCCGCGCCGACCGCCCGATCCCGGATAACGAGCGCAAGAAGATCGCACTGTTCTGCAACATCCGTCCGGAGCGGGTGATCGCGGCGCTGGACGTCGATTCGATCTATCAGGTGCCGATCAGCTACCACGAGGAAGGCTTCGACACCCAGGTCCTGAGCTATTTCGGTCTGCCGACCGACAAGGAGCCGGACCTGTCGCGCTGGACCCGCATCATGGAGCGGGTGCGCAAGCCGCAGGGCGAGGTCACCATCGCGGTGGTCGGCAAGTACATCAGCCTGCTCGACAGCTACAAGTCGCTGGCCGAGGCGCTGACCCACGGCGGCATCGCCAACAACGTCAAGGTCAACCTCGACTGGATCGATTCGGAGATCTTCGAGGATGACGACGCGGCGGTGAAGCGCCTGGAGAATGTCCACGGCATCCTGGTGCCGGGCGGATTCGGTTCCCGCGGCACGGAAGGCAAGATCCGGGCGGCCCAGTTCGCGCGCGAGCGGAAGGTGCCCTATTTCGGCATCTGCTTCGGCATGCAGATGGCGGTGATCGAAGCCGCCCGCAACATGGCGAAGATCGAGGATGCCGGCTCCACCGAGTTGGGCAAGCCGGGCAACCCGGTCGTCGGCCTGATGACCGAGTGGATGCGCGGCAACACGCTGGAACGCCGGGCCGAGGTCGGCGATCTGGGCGGCACCATGCGGCTCGGCGCCTATCCGGCCAAGCTGCTGGACGGCAGCAAGGTCGCCGAGGTCTACGGCACCACCGACATCTCCGAACGGCATCGTCACCGCTATGAGGTGAACGTGTACTACAAGGAGCGTCTGGAGCGCTGCGGCATGAAGTTCAGCGGCCTGTCGCCCGACGGGGAACTGCCGGAGATCGTCGAGATCCCCGACCATCCCTGGTTCATCGGCGTCCAGTTCCACCCGGAACTGAAGTCCAAGCCGTTCGAGCCGCACCCGCTGTTCACCGCCTTCATCAAGGCGGCGATCGATCAGAGCCGGCTGGTTTGAGGGTCTGGGGGCGTACTGTTGCTCCCACCCTCCCCCCGCTCAGCGGGGGAGGTTAGGTGGGGGTCCAACTTCCC
>JBKHVJ010000198.1:0-18567 GCA_046570145.1 Alphaproteobacteria bacterium | reverse complement strand
GACCTATCTGCCCGACCGGGACGAGCTGCGCCAGGGCGAGGAGGTGATCCGCCTGACCACGGCGGAGGCGAGCCTGCTGCGCATTCTCGCCGCCTCGCCCGGCGTCACCTTTTCCCGCGAGGAACTGACGGAGCGCAGCAAGGTCGCCGGCAATGCCCGCACCGTCGACGTCCAGGCCACCCGCCTGCGCCGCAAGATCGAGGCCGACCCGCGCGAGCCGCGCTACCTCCACACCGTCCGCGGCGAGGGGTACGTGCTGAGGCCCGATCCTTGACGGCGGCACCGGACCGGACGGTCGCGGCCCGGCGAGCCGAACGGCGGCGGCGCACGCCGTTTCTGAAACGGTTCCTGCCGCGTACCCTGTTCGGCCGGACGCTTCTGATCATCGTCACGCCGGTGATCCTGGCCCAGGCGGTGGCGACCTGGATCTTCTACGACCGCCACTGGGACACGGTGACAAACCGGCTGGCCTATGCGGTGGCCGGCGACATCGCCACCGTGATCGCCATGATCGAACACGACCCCTCGCAGGAAGGGCGCGACTGGACGCTGGCCACCATAGCGCGCACCACCGATCTGATCGTCACTCTGGAGCCGGGGCAGCTCCTGCCGGATCAGCGGCGCCGGCTGAGCGGCCTGTTGGAACGCACGCTCGGCAAGGCCCTGGACGAGCGGATCGGCCGCCCCTTCGCCATCAACACCCGCGTCGCGCGCGAATGGTACGAGATCCGGGTGCAGATGGCCGATGGGGTCCTGTCGGTGATGTCGCCGGAGCGGCGCCTGTTCACGCCCACCAGCTACATCTTCATCCTGTGGATGGTCGGATCGGCCGTGGTGCTGTTCGCCGTGGCGATCCTGTTCATGCGCAACCAGATCCGCCCGATCAAGCGGCTCGCCATCGCCGCCGACGCGCTGGGCAAGGGCCGCGACGTCTCCAACTTCAAGATGGAAGGGGCGACGGAGGTGCGGCAGGCCGCCTCCGCCTTCCTGCTGATGCGCGAACGCATCCAGCGCCAGATGAACCAGCGGACGGAGATGCTGGCCGGCGTCAGCCACGACCTACGCACCCCGCTGACCCGGATGAAGCTGGCGTTGGACATGATCGAGCATCCCGACCTCGACCCCGAGGTGGAGGAGTTGAAGGCCGACGTCGCCGAGATGGAGCAGATGATCGAAGGCTATCTCGCCTTCGCCCGCGGCGAAGGGACGGAGGCGGTGCAGCCGACCGACCTGACCCGGCTGCTGAACGAGGTCGCCTCCGGTGCGCGGCGCGATGGAACGGAGGTGACGCTGACGGCGCCGGAGGGGCTGGTCCTGCCGCTGCGCCCCAACGCCGTCCGCCGCTGCATCGCCAACCTGCTGGTCAATGCGGGGCGCCATGCCGGCACCGCCTGGGTCAAGGCCGAGCGGAAGGAGGGGGTGATCGAGATCATCGTCGATGACGACGGTCCTGGCATCCCGGCCTATCTCCGCGAAGACGTGTTCAAGCCCTTCTTCCGCGTCGACAGCAGCCGCAACCTGGACACCGGCGGTTCAGGCCTGGGGCTGACCATCGCCCGCGACGTGGCGCGCAGCCATGGCGGCGACATCACGCTGGACGACAGCCCCTATGGCGGCCTGCGCGCGGTGATCCGGCTGCCGGTGTGACGGCCTGCGGCCGGAGGGGGGCGCCGCCGCGTTCCCCCGGCGCCCCCCCTCTCTCAGGCCGCCTCTTCCCGTTCCGGCAGCGTGCCGCCACGCGTGGCCAGCGTCGCCATCACGGTGTCGATCAACGCCAGCCCATGACCGCCATCCAGCGTCAGAATCGATTCGGGATGAAACTGCACGGCGGCCAGCGGCAGCGTCCGGTGCTCGATCGCCATCACCGTTCCGTCCTCCGTCTCCGCCGTGACGCGCAGCTCCGGCGGCAGGCTGTCGCGCTTTGCGACCAGCGAATGATAGCGGCCGACCCGCATCCCCAGCGGCAGCCCCTCGAACAGCCCGCAACCCTGGTGGATCAGAGAAGAGGCCTTGCCGTGCATCGGCTCCGGCAGTCGGTCGAGCGTCGCGCCGAAGCTCTCCGCGATCCCCTGCAACCCCAGGCAGACGCCGAACACCGGCACGCCGAGTTCCAGCGCCGCCTGCACACTGCCGCCGACGTCGAAGTCCTCAGGACGTCCGGGCCCCGGCGACAGCACCAGCAGGTCGGGCGGCTCGTCGCGCAGCGCCGCCCGCGCATGGCTGTGGCGCAGAGTCGTCACCGTCGCGCCGGTCCGGCGGAAATAGTCGGCGAGCGTGTGGACGAAGCTGTCGTCATGGTCGACCAGCAGCACCCGCCGCCCCTCCCCGCTCCGCCGGGCGGCGGACGACACCGCGGCGGCAACCAGCGTCAGCCGCAGCGGCGTCCCCTCCCCCCGCACCGCGTCGAGGAAGGCGGAGGCCTTCAGACGGCATTCGGCGTCCTCGGCCTCCGGGTCGCTGTCGGACAGCAGGGTCGCGCCGGCGCGGACGAAGGCGATGCCGTCCTTCATGCGGATGGTGCGCAGGGTCAGGCCGGTGTCCATCCCGCCGTCGAAGCCGATTCGTCCGAAGGCTCCGCCATACCAGCGGCGCGGCGACCGTTCGGTGTCCTCCAGGAACTGCATGGCCCAGCGCTTCGGCGCGCCGGTCACCGTGACCGCCCAGCTGTGGGTGAGGAAGGCGTCCAGCGCGTCGAAGCCGTCGCGCAGCCGCCCCTCCACATGGTCGACCGTGTGGATCAGGCGGGAGTACAGCTCGATCATCCGCCGGCCGACCACGCGGACCGAGCCGGGTTCGCACACCCGCGCCTTGTCGTTGCGATCGACGTCGGTACACATGGTCAACTCCGCCGCGTCCTTGGCGGAGTTCAGCAGCGACAGGATCTGCGCGGCATCGCCCAGCGCGTCGGCGCCGCGCGCCACCGTGCCTGAGATCGGGCAGGTCTCCACCCGCCCGGCCGTGGAGCCGGTGCCGACGCGGACATACATCTCCGGGCTGGCGGCAACCAGGAACTCCCCGTCACCCAGATTGATCAGCGCCTCATAGGGAGCCGGATTGGCGGCGCGCAGGCGGCGGAAAATGGTGGACGGGCTGTCGGCGCAGGGCTCGGAAAAGGTCTGGCCGGGCACCACCTCGAAAAGGTCGCCGCGACGGAAGGCCTCCTTCGCCGCCCGCACAACCTGCTGGTACTCGCCGGGCGCATGGTCGCACTCCGCGGCGGCGTTGGTGTCAGGGCGGTAGGCATGGACCCGGCCGCCGCCGGCGACTCCTTCGGTGGAAATGCCGTCCACCACGAACTCGAAGGCGAAACGGCGGGCCACCCCGGCGCCATGGTCGACGACCAGCAGCCGGTCGGGCAGATACAGCACGAGGTCGCGCTGGTCGTCCGGCCGCTCCAGCCGGCGCCGGATCGGCTCGAACTGGAAAGCGAGGTCGTAGCCGAAGGCGCCGTAGAGCCCCAGGAACGGCTCGTCCGGGCAGGCGAACAGCGCCATCAGCACCCGCAGCACGCTGAAGACCGATGGCTGGCGGCTGCGCTCCTCCTCCGCGAAGACGCCCGTCGGCCGGCGGACCTGGGCGGTGATCCGGCCGGCCGCCACCTCCAACCCGACCAGCGCCTCATGCCCGTCCAGCGCGCCGGCGATGGCAGGCAGCAGAAGGCGGCCGCGCGGATTCAGCGCGTCGATGCGCACGGTGCGGCCACGGGCAGTCACCGACAGGGGCGGGTCGACAAATCCGATGGCTTGACGACGATAGCGTCCGGGCGCCTCAACCCCGCCCGAAAGCAGCAGGCCACGCCGCTCGTCGAGCGCGGTGGCGAGCGTGTCGAGTGCGTCTGCGACCCTCACCGACTCGGCGGTGCGGCGCACACCCAGCCCGCCCCCGGTCGTGGTCGCGAACGGGTCGAGGAAAGCGGGATCGGCCAGGAAGATGTGGGAAGGATACAGGTGGGAGGGTGTCATGGCGGCGGGGCTCCGGTTCGGGCGTCTTGCTGGTGACGCCGCACGGTGCTTCCGCCTGTCCGTCTTTCCGTTGGAAGACCCGTTGCCGGGTCAGGAAAAAGGCCGCTCCGGATGCACCGGGCGGCCTTTTGTCGTCAATCCACGTTCACACGCGTCGCCAGGCCGGCCCGTTGGAGTCGGGCCACCACCAATGTTGCGACAGGAGGGGCGAGGACATGTTCATGCCCATAAGCGCACCACAAGCCGCAGCCGGCTGTCAAGCCCCGGCGTTCACGCCCCTTCCGGCGGCGGGGCGACGGCGTAGCTGCTGAGGTCCTCCTTGCGGCGCTCGTCCGACGGCAGGCGGCCCTTGACCAGGAAGCTGATGTTCTCCGCCACGTTGGTGGCATGGTCGCCGATGCGCTCGATCGACTTGGCGGCGAACAGCAGATGGGTGCAGCCGGTGATCTGGGCCGGCGTTTCCATCATGTAGGTCAGGAATTCGCGGAACAGCGCTGTATAGGCCGCATCGACCTCCCCGTCGCAATCGCGGACGGAGGCGGCCAGATTGGCGTCCTGTTCGGTGTAGGCGCGGCGCATGTCGCCGATCATCGCCTGCACCATGCGGCCCATCCGGACCAGCGAGGCGACCGGCGGCGCCACCGGCAGGGTGGCCAGAGTGACCGCCCGCTTGGCGACGGAACCGGCGAAATCGCCCATCCGTTCCAGGTTGGAGGCGATCTTCAGCGCCGCGACGATCTCGCGCAGGTCCTTGGCCATCGGCTGGCGCAGAGCCAGCAGGCGGACGGTCATCGCCTCCACCTCCATCTCCAGCCGGTCGATCTCGGCGTCGCCCTTCAGCACCTCGCCCGCGATATCGGCGTCGGGACCGGCAAGCGAATCGAGCGCAAGCCCGACCTGCCGTTCCACCAGTTCGCCCATGCGGTCGATGGCGGTCCGCAGCGCCGTCAATTCGGTGTCGAACGCCGCAAGCGTGTGTCCACCCGACATGATCCCCAACTCCTTACTGTGACAGGCGGTCCGGTGCCCGACGCCCCGGAGATGGGGCGCGGGCGCCGCCGCGCCAAGCCGTTCACGCATTGGAAGCGGCCTTAACCTTTGGCATAGATTATTTCGGGACACTGGTCTATCGATGGACCACGCAACCAGACAGACCGGACAGGGCCGATGACACCGCACGAGTTGGTTGCCGTGCTGGAAAAGCACGAGCGCTGGCTAAAGAACAAGTCGGGCGGCTCGCGCGCCAACCTGACCATGGCGAACATGGAAGGCTCGAACCTCTCCGGGGTGAACCTGGCGCAGGGCAAGCTGTCCGGCGCCAACCTGTCCCATTGCGACCTGTCCAACGCCAATCTCAGCACTGCGGACCTGTTCGCCGCCCATCTGACCAAGGCCGACCTGTCCGGCTGCAACCTGTACCGCGCCGACCTGCGCGGCGCCCACATGCGCGGCGCGAAGATGAAGCGCGCCATCCTGAAGGAGGCCGACCTGCGCGGCGGCGCCCTGCTCTATGGCGGGCAGGGAGGCGGCAAGGGAGGCAAGGGGCTGGATTTCGTCCGCTCCGATCTGTCCGGCACCGATTTCGACGATGCGTCCCTGACGAATGCCAACCTGTCCGGTGCCGATCTGACGGACGTGTCGATGAACGGCGCCGATTGCGAGGGCGCACTGCTGACCGGCGCCACGCTGATGCGTGCCAGCATGAAGAGCTGCAATCTCGCCCGCGCCGATCTGCGTGGCAGCAACCTGTCCGGCGTGAATCTGCAGGGTGCGGTTCTGCGCGACGCCAACCTGACCGGCGCGATGCTGGCCGGCGCCAACCTGCGCAACGCCGACCTGCAGGGTGCCAAGCTGGAAGGAGCCGATCTGGCCGGGGCCGATACCACCGGCGCCAATCTGGCGCGGTCGGCCGACAATTTCTCCGTCCAGATCCAGCAGGCACTGCACAGCCATTACACCTGGATCAACACCAACGGCACGATGGGCGCACGGGCCGACCTGACCGGCGCCGATCTCAGCCACATCGACCTGTCCGGCGTGAACCTGTCCGGCGCGAACCTGAAGCGCGCCAACCTCAGCGGCGCCAAGCTGCGCGAGGCGCTGCTGATCATGTGCGACATCTCCGAGGCGGTACTGGCCGGCGCGGACCTCGGCGGGGCGATCCTGGACGGCGCCAACCTGCGCGGCGCCAACATGGACGGGGTGCGGCTGGACGGTGCCGGCATCGGCTGGGTCGACATCAAGGGGCCGGACGGCCAGCCGACCGGTCGGCTGTGGGCGGCGAATCTGACCGGCTCGCGGCTGACCAACGCGTCCTGCGTCCGTACCAATCTGCGCGGAGCCAACCTGTCGGGCTGCGATTTCGCCGACGCCAACCTGACCGGCGCGATCCTGAGCGACGCGAACATCCGCGACGCCAAATTCACCGGAGCAAACCTGACCGGTGCCAGCCTGCCGCCGCCGCCCGACCCGGACGACGATTGAGATCGCTTTACGTCTATCGTAAAGGGCGGCGGGAGGCCGCCCGGCTCACTCGTTCTCGCCGTCGCGGGCGGACGCCGCGGCGGCATTGAGGTTGGCACCGACGCGGCGCAGCACGTCCAGGGTCAGATCCAGTTCGTCCGGCGTGATGCCCTGAATGGCGAGTTGTGCGATTTCCGATGCGCTGGGCATCATCGAATTGCGGAGCGCCCGGCCCTTGTCGGTCAGGAAGATGTTCATCTTGCGGCGGTCGTGGCTGTTGCGCACCCGCTGGACCAGACCCTGCGCCTCCATCACGTTGACGGCGGTGACGGTGGTCGGCTCCATCATGCCGACACGGTGGCTGAGTTCGCGTTGGGTCAGGCCGTCTTCCTCCCACAGGGCGCGCAGGAAGAACCACTGACCCATGCTGACCCCGGACCGTGCGATGCGCGTCTGCAGTGCGCGGGCGAATGCGCGGTTCACTTCACGGACGACGAACGATAACGCACCGTCGGCCGAGCCGGCCGCATCCTCCGAACCGTCGGGGCGCTCCGGCTCCCACCCCTTGACAGACGCCTCCATACCGACAATCTCTCTGCCGTCGTTACCGATCCAACAACCATTCCCGCCCACCGGGTGCAAGCGCCGGGCGGTTGCCCGTGAGGGTACCTGGCGGCATAGCGTCGGTCGGATCCATGCCTTCCTGGTGATACCACCTTGACACGAATGGTCCTGGCTGCGTCATCCAATCATAACGTGCTGTGTGCAAAGCGCAAATCAATTGCGCAGCCGTCGGTCGCAGGCATGCAATGATATGTCGGTCAAAGGATCGGCAATTTTCATCCAACTTAAGCAGAACGGCGGTTCTGATACGGTGCATGGCCGCCTTGTGTGGAATCGTTCTTTTCAGACCAGGTGCCAGCCGCCATATCCGCATATGATGTAGGACGCGAAGATTACTTTTTGGATCGGTTTTATTTGGCAGATCGTGTCACTGGACCGGGGAAATGTGAACATTTCGCTAAAATCCAGCGGAACCCCACGCTGCCGCTTGTATGCGCCGCGACCTTTGGCCACACAGGCGTCAATCGCCACACTCACTTGCCGCAACAGGAGCCAGCGACCGCAATGACCGCTTCGCCGACCGTCCCCTCGTCCCGTACCGTCACCGTCGCCGCCACCCAGATGGCCTGCAGCTGGGACCGTGCCGCCAACGTCGACGGCGTCGAATCGCTGATTCGCGAGGCTGCTGCAAAGGGCGCGCAGATCATCCTGCCGCAGGAACTGTTCGAGACCCCCTATTTCTGCAAGGACCAGAAGCAGTCGCTGTTCGAACTGGCTGCCCCGGCCGAAGGCCATCCGGTGATCGGGCGGATGCAGTCGTTGGCGCGCGAGCTGTCTGTGGTGATCCCCGTCAGCTTCTTCGAAAAGGCGCGCAACGCCTATTACAACTCCATGGCCATGGTCGATGCGGACGGCAGCCTGCTGGGCGTCTACCGCAAGTCCCATATCCCCGACGGACCGGGCTATCAGGAGAAGTTCTATTTCAGCCCCGGCGACACCGGCATCCCGGTGTTCAAGACCCGCTACGCCACCATCGGCTGCGCCATCTGCTGGGACCAGTGGTTTCCGGAAACCGCCCGCGTCATGGCGCTGAAGGGGGCGGAAATCCTGCTCTACCCGACCGCGATCGGGTCGGAGCCGCAGGACTCCTCCATCGACAGCCAGGGCCATTGGACCCGGGTGATGCAGGGGCATGCCGGCGCCAACCTGATGCCGCTCGTCGCCTCCAACCGCGTTGGGGTGGAAGAGGGGGAAAGCTGCGCGCTGACCTTCTACGGCTCGTCCTTCATCGCCGGACCGCAGGGTGACATCGTGGCGCAGGCCGACCGGGAAAGCCGCGCGGTGCTGACCGCGACCTTCGACCTCGACCGCATCGCCGCCCAGCGCGCCTCCTGGGGCCTCTTCCGCGACCGCCGTCCGGAACTGTACGGCGCCCTGCTGACCCTGGATGGTGAGACCACGCCGCGGCGCTGAGCGTCGCGGCGGCCTCATCGCCGCACCACCCTCAGACCGTCAGCCCCCTGCCAGACTGGGTGTAACCCAGGGATTGTGCCGCTCCGTAGGCCGCGGCGGCACGCCCGGCAGGGGAGCCGGCGCCCTGCCGCCCTTCTCCACCTTGTCCCTCTCCACCTTGCCGGCGCAGTTCCACCTGCGCCTTCAGCTTCGCCGCATCGGCTTGCGCAGCGACGCGCACGTCCTGCGGCGACGGATCGGCGGGTGCGAGGGCAGCGGCTTTCACCTGCTCCATCTTGGCGATGGTTTCGGCCGGCTCCGATTCGGCGCTGACGTCGATCGGCACCTCGCCCGCGGTGGCGTAGTTCTTGCCGTCCGGCCCGCGCGTGTAGGTGAAGGATGCGCCGCCGGCATGGCTGCCGCCGGCCGCCTGATGCGCCGCCTCGTGCTGGCGGACATTGGCATCGATCTGCTTGAGCTTCTGGACCTGCTGCTGGGCCGCATCGGACAGGGTTACCGTGTCGGTGGCCCCGGCGGAACCGTTGCCCTTCGCACCGGACGCACCCGTGCCCTGGCCCCGCGAAGACTGGTTGCGCGGAGTGGCATAGGTCCCAATGGACAGGCTGGAGATGGAGAGGTCGGCGGCCACCGTCCACATCCTCGAGAAGGGTCCGGTTCTCCGTTCAATTTAGGACGAATCGGCCGCACCGGCAACGGTAAGGCCGACTCGTTCCCTCGGGTTCTGCTCAACCCTGCTCGAAGGCGGTCAGCACATTGGCGACGTTCACGCCGAGATCGTCGACGGCATAACCGCCTTCCATTACGAACAGCGTTGGCAGGCCGATGCCGGCGATGGCGGACCCCATGCGCAGGAAATCCTCCGAGAGCAGCCGGAAGCGGGAGATCGGATCGCCGCCATAGGTGTCAGCGCCCAGCGACAGGACCAGCGCGTCGGCTCCGAACTCCCGGATTCGTGCTGCCGCCACGGCCAGAGCCTGGGCGTAGCCGGTCCAGTCGGTGCCCCAGGGAAGCGTCAGGTTCAGGTTCGTCCCCTCACCCGCCCCGGCGCCGGTCTCGTCGGCATGACCGCAGAAATAAGGGAACTCGTCGACCGGATCGGCATGGATCGACACGAACAGAACGTCGCCGCGTTCCCAGAAAATCTCCTGCGTGCCGTTGCCGTGGTGGTAATCGACGTCCAGGACCGCCACCCGCGCGGCTCCGCCGTCGCGCAAGGACTGCGCCGCGACGGCCGCATTGTTCAGGAAACAGTAGCCGCCATAGAACGCATGTCCGGCATGGTGGCCCGGCGGCCGGCAGAGTGCGAAGGCGCTGCGGTCGCCCGCCCGCAGCCGGTCGGCGCCGGTCAGCGCGCTGTCCGCCGCGGCGGTTGCCGCCCGCCAGGTGCCGGCGGTGATCGGCGTCCCGGCATCGAAGGAATAGAAGCCGAGTCGCCCGTCGATGGACCGCGGCACCCGCCGCCGCGACATGCCCGGCGCCACCCAGTTCAGCGGCAGCGCGTCGATGTCGGCACCATGCTCCCTCACCCACTCGTCCCAGGCGGTCTGGAGGAAGCCGAGGTAGCCGGCGTCATGCACCCGCTCCAGCGGAGCAAGGCCATGACGGGTGGGTTCGACGATGGGCCCGAGCCCCACTGCTTCGATCCTCGCCCGCACGATGTCGGCACGCGCCGGTTTCTCGTAGCAGGGGACGAGCTGGCCGTCGTTGAGTTCTGACCGGCCGGCCTGCAGCCGGTGCTCTTCGCTGTGGATGACGATCACGCCGCTGGCATCCTTGTGTTTTCCGGCCATTTGCCGGTGCTTTGCCGCTCCACGGTCCCGCCGCTGCAGCGCGACGGGCGGACGGCACATGATAGCCTCACCCGCAAGCACACCGATGCCGCCCTTTTGCATGGCGCCCCGGATGCTGACCATTGCCTTCCGGTCGAATGCACTCGATAGTGTTCATCGATTTTTGCTCGCTGAAAGCGGGTGGATGACCGGATATTTGACATCGATGCTGTCTGCTGCGTGCAGGATATTCGCCCGTTTGGCGCCGGGGGCGGTGCTTTTGCTGTGGGCGTTCACCATGTTGGCCGCCGGGCCGACGCGAAGCGATAGTCTATTGCCGCCCTCCGCCTCTCCTCTGGAAGCCGCTTTTTCCGCCCGCGCCGGCGAACCTCTGCGTCAGTTCGGCTATGACCTGTTCGCCCCTGCCCGCGATTCGGCAGTCGCCGACGAAAGCGCACCCGGTGCGGTTCAGGGTGACTATGTGCTGAACACCGGCGATGCCGTGACGGTGACTCTGCGCGGCCAGAAGTCGTTCAGCAAGCGGTTCGCCATCGACCGCAACGGCCAGCTGGTGGTGGACGACCTGCGGCCGCTCACCGCCGCAGGCCTGTCGCTGGACGCCCTCCGGCGGGAGCTTGCCGCCGCGGTTGCCGCGACCTGGCCCAACACCGAAGCCTTCGCCACCCTGGCGGAGGTTCGGCGAATCGGCGTGGTGGTCACCGGTGCCGTACGGCGTCCCGGGCGGCAGGAGGTCAGCGCTTTCGCGACCGCTCTCGATGCCCTGTCGGCGGCGGGCGGCGTGGAGCGGAGCGGCAGCTTGCGTGCCATCCGCCTCATGCGTGCAGGCGGCAGCATTGCCGTGGACCTGTATGCCCTGCAGTTGGCCGGGGACGCGGGCAATGCCGATCAGCCGCTGCGCGATGGCGACCGCCTGTTCGTTCCACCGCTGGGCGCTGCTGTCGGCATTGCCGGACCGGTCAAGAGACCGGGCATCTATGAGCTGCCGCCCGGCGGCGTTCAGGTGTCGGCCGCTGAATTGCGCGATCTGGCCGGCGGTGCGTTGCGACCAGGCCGCGCCCGGCTGCTGCGGTTCGGCATCGGTCCGTCGGGCGAGGAAACGACCGAGGAGATCGCTGACGCCAATGCCCGCCGGTTCGGCGACGGCGACCTGCTGCTGCTTGCCCCGTTGCGCGAAGACCGTCGCGACGAGGTGCGGCTGGATGGACATGTCCTGCGCCCCGGCCCGCGTGCCCTTCCACAGGCAGGAACTCTCGGCGGACTGCTCTCCCGCAGCGATCTGCGGCCCGCTCCCTATCTGCCTTTCGCGGCACTGGAGTCCGGCGACTCCGCCACGGGATCGCGAACCCTCCACCCGGTCGATCTCTCCGCCGTGCTGAACGGTCGCGACCGCCGCCGGCTGGCCGAGGGCGATATCCTCTACGTGTTGGGGGCGGGCGACGTCGATTTTCTGACCGCAGAGCCGGTGCTGGCCTTGCTTCGCGGCGAGCGGCAGCCGCCGGAGGATGTCTGCCCCGGTCTGGTCGCCCTGGCCCGCAACCTTGCCGCGGAACCCGATGGGCCGCTCGCCACCGGTCCGCAGGCGCGCGCCGCCGCCGGACTGACCGGTGCACGCACGCCTTGCCCACCGCTGTTCGCCGCCGTGCCTGAACTGCTTCCCCTGGCGCTCCGCCATTCGGTGCTTCGCCTGTCCGGCGTGTCGCGCCCGGGCTTCTATCCGGTCGCTGGCACCGCCAGCGCAGCGAGCGGCGGCGCCCGCGACATCATCGTCGAATCGGATGCACCGCAATACGAATTGATCGGCCATGTCCGCCGCCCTGGCACACGCCGTCTGACCGCGGGAACGACTTTGCGCGGTGCGCTGGCGGAGGGGAATGCCCTGAAGCGCGACGTCTATCCGCTGCTGGGGATCGTCGAGCGCTATGACCGGCGCAGCCTGACCCGTGCCTATCTGCCCTTTTCCCCGCAGGAGGTGGCTGCCGGGCGTGCCGACCGTGGCCTTGCCGACGGCGACCGCATCCACCTGTTCGCCGCGGACGATGTCCGCAGTCTGGTGAAACCCACCGACGCCGGCACCAATGCCAAGTCCGCCGAGTCGGCAGAGGGTGATGCGGCGGACGAACCGCCGATGCTGGCCGCGTTGCTCGATCCCGCCATCGTCGCACTGATCGGCGAGCGGACGGTACAGGTGCGCGGCGCCGTCCGCGATCCCGGCGGCTATCCGGTCGCCGACCGCACGCCGCTGTCCGCGCTGGTCGCAGTCGCGGGCGGACTGTCGGCCGATGCCGATCCGGCTGCGGCAGAGCTGACGGCTGCGACCGGCAGCCGCAGCATCGTCGATCTCGGACGCGATGGCAGGCGCATGGCCGGTCCCGGCGACGCGTTGCGGATCAATCCGCGGCCACAGGCGCTGGAATCGCGTGCAGTTGCCATAGACGGGGCGGTGCGCCGGCCCGGCCGGTACGATATCGGGCGCAGCGAGACGCTGTCCTCCCTGATCGCACGGGCCGGCGGCCTGTCGGAGGACGCTTATCCGGCCGGAGCCGTCCTTACCCGCGAGAGTGAGCGCCGCCGCGAAAAGGAGCAGTTCCAGCGTCAGGCACGGGAGTTGGAACGCACGCTGGCGCTGGAGGTGGAAAAGGGCGAGCCGGTAAAGGCGGAGAATGTCGCGCTGGCGCGGCAGCTCGCCGCCCAGCTTCGCGGTGCGGAACCGCTCGGCCGAGTGGTGGTGGAAGCGGATCCTGAGGTCCTGCGCACGCGGCCTGAGCTGGATCCGCTGCTGGAGCCCGACGATCGCATCGTGATCCCCAAGCGGCCGCTGACCGTCGCGGTCGCCGGCGAGGTCCTCCACCCTACCGCCGCACAGTTCGTCAGCGGCAAGAGCGCAGAGGATTACTTGGCCGAGGCCGGAGGACTGACCCGTGATGCCGATACCGGGCGCAGCTTCCTGGTTCTGCCCGACGGCAGGGCGCGTCCCCTGACCTTGTCCTCCTGGAACCATCGGGTGGAGGCGATACCGCCCGGCTCCATCCTGGTGGTGCCGCGCGACCCGCGGCCCTTCGATGGGCTCGACGTCGCCAAGACCTTCGGCAACATCCTGAGCCAGCTTGCCATCACCGCCGCTTCCATTTCGGTGATCGCGCGATGACAACGGCTCCCCCACTCCGCCTCGCCATTCTTACGGTGGTCCGTAACGACCGCGCCGGCTTGATCGACACCTATGACAGCTTGCAGGGGCAGTTGGGACCGCAGGTCGCCTGGCTGGTCGCCGATGGCGGGTCCACCGACGGCACCGCCGAATGGCTGGCGGACCATGCCGATCTGCCGGTCTGGTGGCGGTCCGCCCAGGACCGGGGACTCTATGCGGCGATGAACGACTCGCTCGATGCCGCCCGGCGCCTCGGCTTCAGCCATGTGCTGTTCCTGAATGCCGGCGACCGGCTGGCCGCGACGGACAGCGCCATGCGGGTGTTGCAAGCCGTTGGCCGCCATCCCGGCGCCGCTCTTTATTACGGCGACGCGCTGGAGCGGCAGAGCGATGGACGTATCCTGTTGAAGCGCGCGCGGTCCCACCGCTGGGCGCCCTTCGGCATGTTCACCCACCATCAGGCCATGATCTACAGCGTACCGGCCCTCTCGGGGCTTCGTTTCGACCCCGCTTTCAGGATCGCGGCCGAGTATGCCTTCACGCTTGCTGCCCTGGGTCGCGGACCGGCGGTCCGGCTGGGGTGGCCCGTGTGCCTGTTCGCCCCGGATGGCCTGTCGCAGCGCGATGCCGCCACGGGCCGGTGCGAGCAGGAAGCGATTCGGCGCATGCAACTGGGGCAGGGCCCGCTGTGTGCGGCGACGATTACCGCAGTGCAACGAGTCGCGCTGGCAGTGCGTCACCATTTTCCCACCGCTTACGCGAAATTACGTTTCCGATGCCCGGAAACTTAATGTCTTTCGCATATGGCTTCCCACTTCCACCCAAACGGACCGTTGATGCGCACAAATGGTTGCATAGAATTTACTTTCTGAACTAAGCATTCTTGCGGCGCCTTCCCTCCGGCTTTCCCTTCGAGGTACGACTTATGAGCGCGACCAAGACCAAACTCGCCCCCGCCCACACCCTGTCGCGCCGCGGCGAAGGTCCCAACCCCATCGACATCCATGTCGGTGCCCGCCTGCGGCTTCGCCGCACCCTGCTTGGCCTGAGCCAGGAGAAGCTGGGCGAGGCGGTCGGGATCACCTTCCAGCAGCTCCAGAAGTACGAGCGCGGGTCGAACCGCATCAGCGCCAGCCGCCTCTACAACCTCTCCCAGGTTCTGGGCGTGCCGGTCAGCTACTTCTTCGACGACATGCCGTCTCCCGACCAGATCGCCGCCGAGGCGCCGGCTGAAAGCGCGAGCGAGACCGACGAGTTCGAATCGATGGCCCGCCGTGAAACGCTGGAGCTGGTCCGTGCCTATTACCGGATCGAGGATCCGGGCGTGCGCAAGCGCACCTTCGACCTGCTGAAGGCGCTGGGCGGTGACCGCATCGCACTGGTCGAGGAATAAGGGCTCGGCGAAGGGGAGGAGCCCGACGAAAGGCGCGCGGCGGAAGCCTGCGCCTGAACGGCAGCCCGCATCTTGAGCCCGACCTGCCAATAGTAGAACGCGCGTCCCAACGCGTGATCGAGCCCCGCTTTGCCGTCGAGGACTCCCAGGCGCAGCACATAGGCATGCAGGAAGGCCCAGAGCGGACGGCCGGGCAGACGCTGAAACAGTCGCTTCAGCGTTCTCCGGCCCAGGAATCCGCCATCGCCCGGCTCACCGTCGATCAACCGGTCCATCCGGCCGTTGGCACGCAAGGCCGCCTCCCAGTCGGAATAGCGGTTGTGCCGGTCGAACCAGGCGGACGGCGGCTTGGCGTCGCCATGGTCCATCGGGTGCCGCAGCCGTCCCGTCGTGCCGGCGACAAGCGGCTGGTAATGGCCCTCCACCTCCCACATGGCGGCGACATCCAGGTCCGGCTGTTCGGGAAAGCGGACTTGGCGGCGCTCGAGCAGGGCCAGCTTGCGGTTCCAGCAGCCGAAGCGCAGAGCCCGGCCGCGCAGAACCGGGCGGCCATCGACCCAATAGGCTGCATGGCGCGGGCCGCGGGCCATCAGACCCGCGATTTCATCGACCAGAGCCGTGGTCGGCCGTTCGTCCGCATCGACGAACAGCACCCAGTCATGGGCCAGCGGCAGCCTGTCCAGGCACCATTGCTTCTTCTTGGGATAGCGGCCGTTCCAATGAAAAGGCACCCGTGTTGCGCCACGGGATCGGGCGATGTCAGGCGTGCCGTCTTCGCTGCCGCTGTCGACGACGAAACACTCGGCGAAGGGGGTCAGCGCCGTCAGGCAACGGTCGAGGTTCGCGGCCTCGTTGCGGGTCATCACCACGACGGAAACGGGGATGGGAGTCATCGCGCCGCCTCCCGCGAGTGCCCATCCCGCAGGGCATGGCGGGCGGAGAGGCAGAACCAGGCAGCGATCAGTCCGGCCATTCCCGCCAGCGGCACAACCACCGCCGGATTCGGCCAGTCCGGAAGGGCCGCGGCGCCGGGCGGCTGGATGATGTCGGCGGCGAAGGGCAGATCGACCCCGATCATCATCGCCACGCGCTCCTGATCCAGCAGCAGGTCGCTCAAGGCCTGCCGGTGCTCGGCCACGGTAACGGCACCCAGCCGATCCTTGATGTGGGCGATCTGCGCGGCGCTGCGCCGTGCCGCCTCCGCCCGCAAATGGGCGTCGGTGGCCGCCGCGACGCGGCCCAGCAGGTCGAGCGCCGTCACACGGTCGGCATGGCGCAGGGTGACCCGCCGCATCGGTCCCGAGCGCAACATGTCGATCACCAGCCGGTCGTGCAGGGCGCGCGCCACCCTCTCCCCGTCCGGCTCCACCCAATCCTGCCGGCCGACCAGCGCCAGCAGCGTGCGTTTCACCGCCGGAATCACTCCGGACGGCAGGCGCCAGCGCTGCGACTCCGCATCCCAGCGATCGGGGAACAGGGCGCGCGGCACGCCGGGATCGCGCGCCAGCTGCTCCGCCACCGGGCCGGAACCGAACAGTTCGAGATAGCGGGAGAAGTCCGACAGCGATTCGTCGCCGGCGCCCGGCTCGGCCATCGCGGCGGAGTCGCGTCCGCTCAGCGTGGGCACGCGCGCGCCCATGGCGGCGGACCCGACCCGGGCGGTCGGGCCGATCACCATAGCCGCGGTATAGGCCGGCGTAACCAGCCACAGGGCGCAGACCGCAAGCGCGATTCCGCCCAACCCGCCGGCCAGGAGCCAGCGCCAGCCCTGCCGGAAGAGGCGAACAAAGCCGCGCAGATCGCCCTCCTCACCCGCCTCGGGGAGCCGCAGGGTCATGGCATCGGGATGAGTCAGCGCGCCATCAGGCATGGGGCAATGGCCTTGCCACCATCGGCCGGGAGATCCGCTGCGCCGGCAGAAG
Organism: Alphaproteobacteria bacterium; assembly: GCA_046570145.1. Lineage (GTDB taxonomy): Bacteria > Pseudomonadota > Alphaproteobacteria > Azospirillales > Azospirillaceae > Azospirillum. The sequence continues at coordinate 1,855 of JBKHVJ010000198.1, read as the reverse complement.
GCCTTCCGCGATCGCGGCGAAAGCGGTGGCAGCTCGATCGGCCGTCCAGGCCGCGGATCGGCGGGCGGCGCGTGCGCCTTCCAGCGCGCAACGCATCGGATCTGCGGCATAGGACCGGACCGCATCGGCGATGGCAGCGCCGTCGAACGGATCGATGACGAGTCCGCAGCCGGCAAGCCGCGCGGCCACTTCGCTCCCCCGCGGCCCCAGGAACAGGCAGGGGCGCCCCGCCGCCTGGACACCGGCCAGCTTGCTCGGTACCAGCATCCCTTCCGCCGCCGGGTGCATCGTCACGAGATGCAGGTCGGCGGCGGACAGGCACTCCGCCAACCGGTCGGCCGGCTGCCAAGGCATGCGCCGCAGATTGCGCAGGCCGCGGCTTCGCGCCTCACCCTCCACCGCCGCGAATCCCCGCCCTTCCCCGGTCAGCAGGAACAGAACGCCCGGGTCGCTGTCCTGCAGCCGCGCCGCCGCCTCCAGCACGCCGTCCATCGGATGGGCAAGACCGAGCGTGCCGGAATAGGCGACCAGAAAGCGGCGGTCGCCTTCCGCCACTCCCAGCGAATTGCGGAACCCGTTCCCATCCTTGGGCCAAGGACGGATTGCCGGATCGGGCCAGTTGGGCAGAAGGCGGAGCCGTTCCCCCACCACGCCCATCGCCGCGATCCGGTCGCGCATGCAGCGTCCGATCGCGATCACACAGTCGTGACGGCGAAGTGACCGGGCCATGCCCCATCCGGCGAGCAGGCGGAGCATCGACGGCATTCTCACCCCCAGCACCGGCAGCAGATCGGGATAGAGATCCTGGCACCAGTGCAGCGATGCCGCACCATGGCGGGCCGCCAGCATCGGCCCGGCCAGCGCCAGCATCGGCGGGTCGGTCATCGTCACCACCACGTCATGGCGCGGCAGACGTAGGGCAAGACCGGTCAGACGGCACAGCGAATCCAGATACGCACGGGCGTCCGGCCGGCCCCCCTCCGGGACGCTGCCACCGGTTCGATGGAGCATGATGCCATCCGACACATCCGCTCGCGACTCCGCGCCGTCCGCGACCACCGTGACCCGCCATCCCACAGCCACCATGCGGGTGGCCAGGTCATGGAGGCAACGCCCGGTCGCCCCGCGGTCCGGCGGAAACACCCGATTCACGAACAGGATGGAAGGTCTGCAGAGCATCACAGCGCACCAAATCCTGAATTGCACGCGAAAGTATGCTTGCGCTCTATGGCTTGAACAACCCTTTCCTGAGTTCGGACGCCAAAAGCATCAGCGACAGGATGACGCCAGTGTCGAGATACTTGAAACTGGTATGGAGGCAGAGCGCCATGAGCAGCGGCGGCACCATCGCCATGGCCAGCGGTGGATCCTCCGCCAGCAGGCGGCGCCAGGGACGGAACAGGGCGCACAGATAGGCTGCGAGTGCCAGCATGCCCAGAAGCCCGGTCTTCAACAGGCTGTAGCTGACCAGCGTGTGGGTGTAGCTGACCCGCCATCCGCCCACGGCCGGATTGGCGATGCGCGCTCCCCACCCATCGCCGAACAGAAGGGCCCAGGGCGACGAGACGGCATGATGGATCACCGCCGCCGCTTCCTCCCAGCGCGTGTTGGCCCCGGTCAGCCGGGTCTTCTCCGCCACCTGCTGCCAAGCGCCGACCAGCGCATCCCCGGCGGGCAACACGACGAAGCCGGCGGCCAGCAGCAGTGGCATCGCCAGCCAGGGGCGTCGCCGCACCCACCACAGGGCGATCATCGCCAGCGACAGCGCCGCCAGCCCCAGGGCGGTGCGGTGGACCGCTCCCGCCAGAGCACCCAGGCAGAGCGCTCCCCTGGCGGCACAGGCGAACGCCGAGAT